>CAYIDV010000051.1:0-1861 GCA_964362315.1 uncultured Candidatus Saccharibacteria bacterium | reverse complement strand
ATTCACCTTAACAGCCACAGGCACCAACTTCCTATCCACTTCAGTAATCAGGTGGGCAGGCTCTGACAGGACTACTACCTATGTCTCAGCCACCCAACTGACAGCTGCCATAACAGCCACAGACATTGCCACAGCTGGCAGCTACCTGGTTACTGTCTTTAATCCAACGCCAGGAGGAGGGGCCTCTAACTCCCAGACCTTCACCGTCAACAACCCAGAAGGCGCTACATCGCAATTCGTATTAAATGATCCAGGAAATATGAGTGTTAACAGTCGTTTGCCGTATACAGTAACAAGGAAAGATAGTATTGGTAGTCTTGTAACTGCTGGTACAGATACAGTGTATCTTTACAGTTCCTCTACTGGTCCCAATAGAAAATTCTACAATGCTTCAACCGGAGGAAATGTTATTAATTCAATTAACATATTGCCAGGTTATTCTTCAGTTAACATTTGGTATAAAGATGATGAAGTGGGCTCTTTTTATGTTAATGCATCCGATAACCCTATCCCAGACGGAACAATAGGGATAGACGATAGAGAAGATTATTTTACGATAAGTATTTTACCTGTTTATACTCCATATTTAGTTATAGTTGATGACACTACAAAAAGGTATGATTTGAATGACGATGGCGTTAAAGATATTCGCGATGCCAACATCTTTATACGTCTCTGGTTAGAGGGTAGTCCGACTAACCTTGTTATTGACTATGACAATGATGGAGCGACTGACTCAGATGACATAGTATTATTTGTCCGACAACTGTCCGGTCAGTGATAAAGGATTATTTATTATCCGAGTAGGCAATACCCAGGGGTAAAGTACCCTTGGGTATTTAGTTATCATTGAAATATTTATTTAAAAAGAGTAAAATGAAAAACCAAAATTAAATTATATGAGCGATAATTTTATAAAAATCCGCGGGGCTAGAGTTCATAACTTAAAAAATATTGATTTGGATATTCCAAAGAATAAGTTGGTTGTTATTACCGGGCTTTCGGGGTCGGGAAAATCATCTCTGGCTTTTGATACTTTGTATGCCGAAGGTCAGCGGAGGTATGTAGAAAGTTTGTCTGCTTACGCCAGGCAGTTTTTAGGCGTTATGGACAAGCCCGACGTAGATAAAATAGAAGGCATAAGTCCGGCAATTTCCATTGACCAGAGAAAATCAATGCATAATCCCAGGTCAACGGTTGGAACCATTACAGAAATATATGACTATCTCCGCCTTTTGTTTGCTAGAATTGGAAAACCCCACTGTCCCAATTGTAAAAAATTAATATCAAGACAGACAGTTGACCAAATTGTTGGAAAAGTTTTACATCTCCCCAAAAACTCAGAAATCGTAATTTTAGGACCGGTGGTTAAAGGCAAAAAGGGAGAACACAGGGCGGTATTAGAAGAAATCCAGAGAGCCGGATTTCAAAGGGTGAACATTGATGGAATTGTATATTTAATAGAAGAAGCTTTGGAAGTGCCAATGGATAAAAACAAAAAACACAAAATTGAGGTGGTTGTTGACCGGCTCATTTTTGACAAAACGCTAGATCGTTCAAGGTTAGTGGATTCTTTGGAAACTGCTCTGAAGTTGGGTAAAGGAGTGGTAATTGTGCAAAATTTTCAAAGATTAAAGAGAATAAAAAATACTCATGGCGGTAAAATAGAATTGTCTGAAAGATCAAAGAATTATAAAAAGTTGGTTTTTTCAGAGCATTTTGCCTGCGAGGATTGTGGAATTTCTCTGCCTGAATTGGAACCCAGAATATTTTCTTTCAATAATCCATACGGCGCCTGTTCTGAGTGTACCGGCCTTGGTGAAAAACTGGAAGTTGACCCGGAATTGAGATCGGAAGAGCG
>CAYIDV010000050.1:0-2129 GCA_964362315.1 uncultured Candidatus Saccharibacteria bacterium | reverse complement strand
GGCAAGTGTTCTTTTCATAACCTCATCAAAATCTTTTTTAAATGCGGCAAAGTTTAAATGGCTATGAGTATCAATAATCATATAATCACTGTATAAAAAAAGGGGCGAGGAATCAACTGATTCCTCGCCAAAAGTTTTTTTGGGGGACAACTATTTGTTGTCCTGAACCGGCTTTAGTACCGGCTTGACTTCTGATTTGTCGTGAATGGCATCATATACCTCCTGACGGTGCACCGGCACCTCTTTGGGCGCAACGATGCCCAAGCGGACTTTGTCAGGACGAATTTCCACCACCGTAATGGTGATGTCGTTGTTAATTACGATACGCTCGTTTTTCTTCCTACTCAGAACCAACATGGTAACCTCCTTTAAAAAAAGGTGGGATGTGCCAAATCATCTTTAGATTTGGCGAAGTGAAAAGGACCGATTTTCTTATAGCAAATTATAATAATTCTGTCAAGTTTTCACACTATATTGGGGTGAAGAATCAGTAGTTTGGGGAATAAAGGTTTTGATTCTTTTAATTTAATTGCTTGTTTTATCTTACCTGAGGTATCTGGTAAAAATGGCGTCAATAAATCAGAAATTTCAACCAATGCGAAGATAATATCAGAAACCACTTGAGAAAAACTACTTTTACCCTCCCAGGGTTTTTCTTGGTTGATATATTTATCGCAAAAACCAATCAGTTCCCAAATTGATTTCAATGATTCGTTAAATTTAAATTCTAAAAGACTATTTTTATATTCTCTTTTCGTTTTTTTAACCTCTTTTTTTATTTTTGGACTTGGCTTTTTTAATTTAAAATTTGGCTTTTTTGCCAAAGTAATTGTTCTCGCCAATAAGTTTCCTATTCCTCCAGCCAAATCAGAATTATACCTTTGCTCAAATTTCTCATATGTAAAATCTCCATCTTCAGTTGGAGTTATCTCTCTTAAAAGATAATATCTTACGGCATCAGCTCCATATTTTTTAACCAATCCAAATGGGTCAACAACATTTCCCAATGACTTTGACATTTTTTGCCCGCCTACATTTACAAAGCCGTGCACAAAAATTGATTTCGGTAAATCTAAACCTAAAGATAAAAGTATGGCAGGCCAGTATATCATATGAAACTTTATAATATCTTTACCTATACAATGTACATCTGCAGGCCAATACTTTTTAAATTTCTTTTGGTCAGATGCATAATCAATGGCTGATAAATAATTTGGCAGAGCATCGGCCCAAACATAAATTAACTGATTATCGTCGCCGGGAACGGAAAATCCCCAATATTTTTCTTTATCTCTAGAAAAACTTACATCTTCTAATCCATTCTCAATCATACTTAAAACCTCATTTTTTTTTGTCTCTGGAATAATTTTTATAATATTTTTCTCAATTATTTTTTTAACTTCGGGTAAATATTTTGAAAGTTTAAAAAAATAATTCTCTTCTTCTATACTCTCAACCTCTTTTCTGTGTATTATACATTTTCCATCAATCAATTCTTTTGAGGTTTTAAATGCTTCGCAGCCTGGACAATAAAAACCTTTATATTTTTTCTTATATAAATCGCCTTTAGCCTGAATTTTTTCCCATATTTTTTTTACCGTAGGCCAGTGGCGAATTCTATCAGTTGTCCTAATAAAATCATCATTTGAAAGGTTCAAAAGTTTTTTTAGATCTTGAAATTTTTTAGACATTTCATCTGCAAATTCCTTTGGTGTCTTGTTGATTAATTCTGCAGCCCTTTTGGTTTTTAAGCCGTGTTCATCTGTTCCGGTTAAGAAAAAAACATTCTCCCCTAAAGAATGGTGATAGCGAGCTAAAACATCCGCCTGAATAAACTCTAAAATATGCCCTATATGCGGAAGGGCATTTGTGTAAGGAATACTTGTTGTAATATAAAATTTCTTCGTCACTGTAGTTTATGATACCTTAGTAATAATTAATTTCCAGTACGGGGTAAAAAAACAAATAATAATATCTACTTAAGACCCTCTCTTACTAAAGACCTTCACCTACTAATACCTCTAAGAAAACACCTGACCTCTTTTCAAAGCTTTGAAAAGAGGTCAGGTAGACACAGTTTTTATATTTTTTCTATTAAAAATACCCTTATATAACTATCTAAAGAATAA
>CAYIDV010000049.1:0-2326 GCA_964362315.1 uncultured Candidatus Saccharibacteria bacterium | reverse complement strand
TCAGACCAGGCTTCCTTGACCCTGTTTTTTAAAACCACCAAACTATTGTAGGCAAATACGACCCACAAAATTATCAAAATTACTATTGCTAAAATAATGTATACTAAAAGCATAATTTTCAATTTAAAAATCCAAATTTAAAAACAATGATAAATATTAAATTTCAAAAACTGTTTCTAAAGCAGCCTCCGCTCTGCGGAGCTCCGGGAGTTCGCTTGCGAGCGCCCAGGGTGCTTTTAAATTATTTTTGAATTTATTATTTGTTATTTGAATTTTACTTTTGGGCGTTTTCAATCATACTATGCATCAATGGGTGTTGGGCTGCAAATTTATAGTTAAACAGTTTCAAAAGCATTAAAAAATCTTCCAGCTCTTCTCTGAATTTCTGGGGGCCGGCAAAAACTTCCCATAATTCCAGCGCAAGGTTTTTTGCATAGCGATGTAAAATTTCGTAATCGGCTTTCTTTTTTAAATAAACAATTATCTGTTTGAATTCGCCCCTGTCTAACCAAATGCCCTGGCACATTTTACAAAAATCAACTTTCACATTTGATTCGTCATAAGCCACTTGCACCAACCCTGCTCTATCAACAGGACAATGTCTGTCTGATTTAGACAATTTAAATTTCCCTTTGTCCCGCCAAATATCAAAATCAAGCCAATTCAATTGCTGGTCTTTATCGTCTTTGGCATAAGCCAACTCATCTTGGTCAAACCAAATACCCAAACACTCGGGGCAATAATCAACCTCCACATCATGAAACAATGCTTTTTCTAATTTTGAATGTTTATTGGGACACTCCATGTTTCTTTAATTTATGATTTATGATTCAAGATTTATGACTTCATTTTACCAAAAAACAAATTTAATACAATCCCGTAGAACCCTACAGTGAGGTTTTACACATTCTTAAAATCATAAGCATTTACACCAATACTCTCATCTCACGTTTTTTGCGGCCGCAAAAAACATACTATGTTTACAGTTGTAAAAATATACTATCGGGCTTTTTTCTTGCAACTATAGTAGCAAGAAAAAAGCCCTGATGTTGAACATCTGAGCTATTAGATATTACTCCTTGAAAGATGAATATTTTTTATTTTCTGTTAACTCAAAGGCGGCTCTTTTCGCTGCTTTCTATACTTTATACTAAATACTAGATACTTAATACTCGTCTCCCATTGGTGGCATCCCCACCATTCCTCCCATTTCTTTTTCTTCTTTTTTGGGTAATTCAGAAACCACTGCCTCGGTAGTCAATAACATAGCTGCAGCTGAAACCGCGTTTTCTAAAGCAGTTCTGACCACTTTTGTCGGGTCAACAACTCCTGCTGAAATCAAATTTTCGTAATCCATTTTTGCGGCGTTAAAACCAAAATCCCCATTGCTGTTTTTTACTTTATCAACAACTACTGCGCCATCTACTCCGGCATTATGGGCAATTTGCCTAATTGGTTCTTCAACAGTACGCTTTAAAATATTAATTCCAACTTCTTCTTCAACATCGTCTATTTTAACTGCGTCTAAGGCTTTTAATGTTCTTAACAAAGCAACTCCTCCACCGGGCACAATTCCCTCTTCAACCGCAGCCCTGGTTGCATGCAAAGCGTCCTCTAATTTATGCTGTTTAGCTTTTTGTTCAACTTCTGTGGCAGCCCCAACTTTAATAACACCAACACCTCCAGAAAGCTTGGCCAATCTTTCCTGCAGTTTTTCTTTGTCAAAATCAGAAGTTGAATTTTCCATCTCTTTTCTTATTTGTGAAATTCTTTTTTCAATTTCTGATTTCTCTCCTTTGCCTTCAATAATTGTTGTATTTTCTTTAGTAGAAATTATTCTCCTTGCATGACCTAACATTTCCAGCTCAACATTTTCCAGCTTCATCCCTTTTTCTTCAGAAATAACTTGACCCCCCGTCACACAAGCTATATCTTCCAACATTTCTTTTTTTCTATCGCCAAAACCAGGAGATTTTACCGCCAAGGCATTAAAAATACCTCTTAATTTATTGACAACTAAAGTTGCTAAAGCATCGCCCTCAACTTCCTCGGCAATAATAACTAATTCTTTTTTGCCTGTTTTAACTATTTTTTCCAAGACAGGCAGCAACTCTGGCAAAGAGCCGATTTTTTTATCAGTAATTAAAATATATGGGTCTTCAAGCACGGCTTCCATTTTTTCTTGATTGGTAACCATATAATGGCTAATATAACCTCTGTCAAATTGAAGCCCTTTTACAATTTCTTTTGAAAGCCCGAAAGTTTTTGATTCTTCAACGGTTACCACGCCGTCTTTGCCAACTTCTTCCATAACCTCTGCTATCAT
>CAYIDV010000048.1:0-2343 GCA_964362315.1 uncultured Candidatus Saccharibacteria bacterium | reverse complement strand
CAGAGCTGTGCCATATGCCATGCAAAATCACATTGTTTTACCAAAGGACGATCACGTAGCTATATTAGAAATAGTGAAGAAGTTAGCTGTAGAATGTCGCAAGAGAAAGATAGCCATAACCGGAGGAGAAACATCAATTCATTCTGATATGGTCGGAATGGATATAAGTATTACTATTTCTGGATTTTTAAAACAAAGGCATAAAAATCAATGCAAGGTTGGAGATGTACTTATTGGGCTTCCCAGTAATGGATTGCATTCAAATGGGATTACAAAAGTGCGTGAAATTTTTGGTAAAAAGTATCGTAAAGAGTTTACTGAACCAACAAAAATCTATTTAGATCAAATCACTCCTTTGTTAGAGAAAAATCAAATCAATGGAATGATGCATATTACTGGAGGAGCGTTTACAAAAATTAAAGATATTTTAGTAAATGCTAATGCGGTTATTGATGCAAAGAAGTTAAATCCACAAAAAATCTTTTTTGATATTTACTCCAAAGTCTTATCCAACAAAACTATGTACTCTACTTTTAATTGTGGCATAGGATTCATTATCTCTGTTCCCAAGGAAGAAGTGTCAAAGATTATTTCTCAAATCAAAAAAGCGAAAATTATTGGAGAGCTTGTTAAAGGAAATAGTGAAGTTTATATAAAATCAGCATTCGATGGGAAAACGATAATATTATAGTTGACCGAGGTGCGTTAAAATATGCTTTTTCAAACACAAGATTATAATTTTTGGCTTTATACATTAAGCGCAATCCCCCAAACATTAGCTGCGATGTTTGCCTTAGTTATTGCTGTTTTAGTTTACCGACTTAGTGCGGCTGATAAAACTCTAGAAAGAGATATTATTAAGATTAATCCGTTTTTGTTCCCGATATTTAAAGAGATAGAAATTCATGAAATTGAAGGAATGCGTTCAGTTGAAATTTTAGCTAAACTTAATGAAGCTATAGATAAAAGATTAAAGGAAGAGGATGATAATTTAGGATTATCTGCAATAGATTATATAAACTTACACAAATTATATAAGTTGAAAATTGATGAATATCACAGATTTTATGAGCCAGATAAAAAAAGAATATTTCACTATATTAAACATAAAAGAGATAAGATTGACTTTCATACCAAAGTTAAACAAATTAATAAAAGAGTTTTTTACTGGCTCTCAATATTTACTGGTTTAACTATATTTGTGTCATTATTTTTTTTACGAAATTATGATTTATTTCCTTCTTGTGCAAATTTCATAATAAATATAATACTTGCAATGGCTCTTATAAATGTTTTTTTTATTATATTAGGTATTATGGCAATGGTATTTACAAAAGAAATTAAAATAAGATTTCCAAATTTATATAGTCAACTTTTAAAGATTTGAAATCAATATCTGGTTCAAATTGAACCCGACCGAGACGCCTCGGATCAATAGAATAGAAAGGACTCTAATTTGTTCCTGAAAATAGGGTTCCCGCCCAATGGGGCGAGGCTCGCCGAGGGCGGCTAGACCGAGGCATACAGCTAATTTAATCATAAATGGAACAAATTTCCTTAAAAGCAGAAGAATTGTTTAGCATTGGGGGCTTTGGTATAACCAACAGCCTGTTTTTAACTTTTTTAGTATCTGTACTGTTGATTTCATTTGCTTTTTTAATATACAGAAAAATAAGTATTGTTCCCCTTAAATTGCAGGGGGCCGCTGAATTAGTTATAGAATGGTTTTTGGATTTAATGTCGGGAACTTTGGGCTCAAAGGAAAAAGCCGAAAAATACTTCCCTCTTGTTGCCACCATTTTTATTTTTATACTAACCTCCAATCTTTTGGGAATTTTTCCGGGAGTAGGGTCTTTTACCATAAAAAATGGGGCCCATAATGTGCCTCTTTTTCGTTCTCCGGCGGCGGATTTAAACTTTACTCTGGCGTTTGCCGTGATTTCTGTAATTGTAACCAATATTTTAGGAATATTTGCCGTGGGAATTTTCCCGCACTTTAAAAAGTTTTTTAATTTTCAAAACCCCATAAAATTTTTTATAGGCATACTAGAATTAGTTTCAGAATTTGCCAAAATTATTTCTTTGTCTTTCAGGCTGTTTGGCAATGTTTTTGCCGGCGAGGTGTTGCTGACAATTATTTTTTTTCTGGTTCCTTATTTTGTTCCCTTGCCGTTTTTACTCTTAGAGCTTTTTGTCGGCTTGATTCAGGCGTTTTTGTTTGCTATGCTAACTTTAGTTTCAATTTCCTTGCATACTTCTGTAGAGGAACACTAATATAATTAATTTGAAATTTACAATTTGAAATAAAATCGTGTCAAAAATTTTCTTTAGAAAATTTTTGAC
>CAYIDV010000047.1:0-2494 GCA_964362315.1 uncultured Candidatus Saccharibacteria bacterium | reverse complement strand
GTCCTTTAAAATAATGCAAGCTGAGTATTCTCAAATCTCATAAAACTTTGAGAAATAAATAATTGCTAATTTATTTAAAAATAAGCAACCAGCATTAGCTTTTGCTTAATGCTCATTCTTATTGTTGACTCCTGATAAACAAATAAGAGTGTTATATAATCAGGATAGATAGTTTCTTTTCCCAAAGAAACTATTAAAATTATAGGGATTAGGGTGTTAAATTTTTGTCTATTTTATATTTAACATCTCAAAGAAATAGGATAAGCTTGTAGACTTTACTTTAAAAACTTTTTAGACGAGGATTCAACTCCTCCATCTCCACAAATTAGGTGTTAGATATTAGGTGTTAGATAATTAAAATAACTAACATCCAAAACCTAACACCAAACATCAAAATCGAAAGAATACCAATAAACAATTTCATAAGAGCAAAAGAGGTCAGAGTTATAGATGAAACTGGAAAACAATTAGGGATAATGAACATTTTTGAAGCCATTGATTTGGTTAAGTCACGGGGCTTGGATCTAATACAGGTTACTGAAAAAGTTGAGCCCCCTGTTTGCAAAATTGGAAATTACGGGAAATACCTTTATTTATTGCAAAAGAAAGAAAGAAAAATAAAAGTAAAAACACACGTTTCAAAACTCAAGGAGATTCAATTAGGATTCAATATCTCTTCTCACGATCTTGAAGTAAAAGCCAAACAGGCTGAAAAATTTTTGAAAGAGGGGGACAAGGTAAAAGTAGGAATGGTTTTGAAAGGCAGAGAGAAGGCAATGGGAGACTTTGCCAAGAAAAAAATGGAATTTTTTATGGAAAAAGTAAGCCAGTTATTACCTGTTAAAATAGAAAGGGAATTAAAACGAGAACCGAGGGGGTTTACGGTGATTATTTCTAAGAAGTAATGTGATGCAAATCTACAAATCTAATGCGAATATGGCGAATGTGCAAATACGATATTTTTAATTCGCAAAATCTCAAGATTAGTATTCAATTCGCATCATTCGTATCATTTATTTATGAAGACAAAGAAAGCATTAATAAAAAGATTTAAAATTACAAGAACAGGGAAAATTTTAAGACGACTTTCAGGTCAGGACCATTACAGAGCCAAAAAATCAGGAAAGTTCCGTAGAAAGGGACGTAAGTGGGTTTTAGTGTCAAAGTCTGAAATTAAGAAAATTAAAAGATTTCTGTAAGTTTAGGTTTTGGGTATTAGGTTTTAGGTGTTAGATAATACGAAAAGTATTTATTCAATATCAAAAATCCAACACCCAACACCCAACACCTAAAATGGTAAGAGTAAAAAAAGGAAAAACAGCCCATAAACATAGAAAGCATCTTTTAAAACATGCCAAAGGTTTTAGATGGGGTAGAAAATCAAAGTATAAATTAGCCAAGGATGCTTTGCGCCATGCCTGGACTTTTTCTTACCGTGATCGCAAAGTAAAGAAAAGAGATTTTAGGCAGTTATGGCAGCTACAAATCAATGCCGCTTGCCGAAAATTAGGAATAAATTATAGTCGATTTATCAATGGACTGAAGAAAAAAAATATTGAATTGGACAGAAAAGTTTTATCTCAGTTAATAGAAAAGCATCCTCAAATCTTTGAAAAAATAGTTGAAGAGGTGAAGAAATAAGATGATCTTCGTTATAAAGATAAACCCAAATATTAAGAAATACTGTGAATAAAAATACCCTATTTTGCAAAGCTTTGTAAAATAGGGTATTTTTATTTTTAAATTTGGTATCTATTTAAAAATCAGGGATTGGGAGCTTTAGTGATATCCTTCTTTTTTTAACAACTCAATTTTTTGATCAGCTCCCTTATTATATCCTCTAATACTGCCGTCGCTTCTTATTACTCTATGACAGGGAATTTCTGGATTATAGTTTTTATTTAAAATATTTCCCACGGCCCGATATGCTTTTGGGTTTCCAATTTTTTCAGCCACTTCTTTGTAAGTTAAAACCTTACCTCGAGGTATCTTTTTTACGACACTATATACTTTTTCTTGAAATGATGAATTCATGGGCTTGCCCTAACACCTATTGAATTTCATTTAATAGGTAGTTATGGGCTTTCTTTAAAAGTTCTTTGGCATTTTTGTATGTTATTTTCTTTACAGCTTCTTCAAACAGCAACCAGGCAAAGCCAATATGCTCTTTTGAAATTTTAACATCTTCTGTTTTGGTTTCTACCAACAAAAAAACAACTAATTTAAAAACCCAGGGAGCTTTCTTTTTTGCCTCACCCTCTAAGCCATAACTTTTTCTGAAAAAATACTTTGAATATTCTTTGAATCCTGGAATTACTTTTAAATCTTTTATTCCAGTTTCTTCCTCTACTTCTCGCTTTACCGTATCTTCAATACTTTCCTTCTCTTCAATATGACCCTTGGCAAACTCCCAATGCCCCGAGGGATAATGCAAAAGCAAGTAATATGGCGTATTGTTTTTCATCCTAAAAATTATGGCTCCGGCTGATTTTTC
>CAYIDV010000046.1:0-2595 GCA_964362315.1 uncultured Candidatus Saccharibacteria bacterium | reverse complement strand
GGGTGGGGTAAATTGGTAATTCCCCGGTGAAGCAACCACCGCCCCACCCCTAGTATCACAAACCTGGGTTTTCTTAAGAGCGACCGGCACCCGTAGAGATAGCCCGAGTGAAACGAGGGCGGCAAGGCGAGCGACGTTTGCTCATTTCACTAGATCAAGATAGATAAAATTTATAATATAAGATAACCCCACACTAATTTCAGAAATGTTAATTTAAAATAGTTTTTTTGAAAGGCGAAGCGCCTCCCGCCTACGCCGAAGCTTCGGCGGGCAGGTCGGCTGTCATTAAGGTAATTTAAAGGTTTTAGTAAAATTGGTGAAGGGGTTTCGCGGCGGCAAGGAAATTATATTCCCTGCCTGCGGCAGGCAGGCGCCGCTCAAAAAAAACGGCGCCTACTTAATTTCGGCGCCTTGCTCTTTAAAGTTTTTTACCGCATTGTGTGTAAAAAATATCGCCTCCGCTTTTTTGAAGGGCGTGATTCACTGTTTCATCAGATAGTTCTTGCATTTCAAGTGTATCAATTTCAACAGGAAGTGGTAGAAGTTTTCCACACATGCCGCAATAGCGATCATACTCACTTACATACTCTAAGCAATTCGGACATTTACCCACTCCATTTTCATCAAACTGAATCACGGTGTTCTCCTATTAAAAGTAGAAAGTTGTCAAAAAAGCCACGATAAAAAATATATTATATTATAAATTAAGTTTTGTCAATTTTTTAAGAATTAAATCATTAGTAAATTATTTAAAAATTAGAAATTAAAAATTTTCGTATATGTCTCGTCAATATCCATTAGAAAAACTTCGTAACTTCGGAATTATTGCTCACATTGATGCTGGGAAAACCACAGTGTCGGAGCGACTTTTGTTTTACACGGGAGTTTCCCATAAAATCGGCGAGGTTCATGAAGGGGACACGGTTATGGATTGGATGGTACAAGAAAGGGAACGCGGCATCACCATTACGGCTGCTGCTACCACTATGTATTGGCGGGGGCATCAAATGAACTTGATTGATACTCCGGGCCACATTGACTTTACAGCAGAGGTGCAAAGGTCTTTGAGGGTTTTGGACGGCGCAGTGGTTGTTTTTGATGGGGTTGCTGGAGTTGAGCCGCAGTCTGAAACTGTCTGGAGGCAAGCCGACAAATACGGTACTCCGAGAATATGCTTTGTAAATAAGTTAGACAGAATGGGAGCGTCTTTTGAAAAAAGCTTTCAGTCAATTTTGGATAAGTTGACTCCAAATGCCGTTGCTTTAAATATTCCCATTGGCGAAGAAGAAAACTTTTCTGCCGTTATTGATTTGGTAAAAATGAAAGCTTTGTATTTTGAAGGGGACAAAGGAGAAAAAGTGGTTGAAAAAGAAATTCCAGAAAATATAAAATCCAAAGCAGAAGAATGGAGAAAAAAAATGGTTGAAAAAATTGCTTCCGAGGATGAAGCTCTATTAGAGAAATGGCTTGCGGCCCAAGAAACCAGAGCACCTTCCTCAGAAGGTGCTCGGCCGAGCACTCAAATCGAAGATTTTAGTGCTCTGGTTTCAACAGAAGAATTAATACAAACTTTAAGAAAAGCAGTGCTGGATTTTAAGTTAGTGCCTGTTTTTTGTGGCAGCGCTTTAAAAAACAAAGGAGTGCAAATTATTTTAGACGCCGTTGTTGATTATTTACCATCTCCCATTGATTTACCGCCTACAAAAGGAACAGATCCAAAAACCGGATCTGAAATAGAAAGAAAAGCAGATGATACAGAGTCTTTTTCAGCTTTGGTGTTTAAAATTGCAGCCGACCCGTATGTTGGCACCTTAACTTATTTTAGAGTTTATTCTGGCATATTAAACAAAGGCACTTATGTTTTAAACTCTGTTACCGGAGAACAGGAGAGAATTGCTAGATTATTGAGAATGCATGCTGACTCAAGGCAGGAGTTGGATGTTTTGTATGCAGGAGAAATTGGCGGGACAGTAGGTTTAAAAAACACAAGCACTGGCCACACATTGTGCGACAAGGACAAACCAATAATTCTTGAAAAAATCACTTTCCCAGAACCGGTTATTTCAATGCGGGTTGAGCCGAAAACCAAAGCCGACCAGGAAAAACTGATTATGTCTATCAGAAAGCTAACCCAAGAAGACCCGACATTCAAAATCAGAGAAGATTTGGAAACCGGAGAGACAATAATTTCCGGGATGGGCGAGTTGCACTTGGAAATTATTGCCGACCGATTGAAAAGGGAATTTAATGTTGGCGCCAATTTTGGTAGGCCCCAGGTGGCTTATAGAGAAACAGTTGTAGGCGAGGCCGAGGCAGAAGCAAAATATATAAGGCAGTCTGGTGGCAGGGGGCAATACGGCCACGTTTTAATTAAAATAAAACCAAAAGACAGGGGAGCTGGTTTTGAGTTTATTGACGAGATTAAAGGAGGAGTCATCCCCAAAGAATTTATCAAACCAGTGGAAAAAGGAGTAGTTGAAGCAATGGATAAAGGAATTTTGGCCGGTTACCCATTGGTTGACATAGAGGTTACTCTTTTTGACGGCAGTTTCCACGAGGTTGATTCTTCTGAGTTTGCCTTTAAAATTGCCGGTT
>CAYIDV010000045.1:0-2976 GCA_964362315.1 uncultured Candidatus Saccharibacteria bacterium | reverse complement strand
TGGGTAATTATTTGCCGTATGGCGGTTTCTTGTTTTAAATCTTCATATTTTTTAATTTTTCTTTTTTTTATGTATTCTTCAATCTTTTGAGCGCTGCCCTTTCCAATGCCATGTATGCCCATTAATCCTTTTAATTTTTTTTCTTTATAAATCTCCTTCACATCTTGGGGTAAATATTCCAAAATTCTGGCGGCTTTTCTGTAAGCATTAATCCTAAAACCCGAATCTCCCTTAATTTCCAATAACTCGGCAATTTCCTTAAAAATTTTAGCAATCTCTTTATTTACCATACATCAATAATATCATATTTTATTATTATAAAACTATTTACATTTATTGTTTTACGTGATATAAGTAACTCAGTTCCTACAACTCAACTCTTTCAAGGAGAGAGCCATGGTGTTTACAGTCCGTGGAAGTCTGCCCGAGATTATTCGTAATGATGAAAAGCTCTATGAAGGCGACCTGATTCCTTACTTTAGAGTAGTTTTCCATAACGCTCAAAACCTCCAAAATCCATATCATAATTTCAGGCATATTTTCCACGTAGTATGGTTGTGCTACCAAGCTTGCTTGTTTTACAGAGACCGCATTCCCCCTCACTACATGAGAAACCTGCTGATAGCGGCAATATTTCATGATTTTAATCATCCAGGATTAATGGGTGATGACGATCTTAATATTGCTCGGGCAGTCAGAGGTTTAAGGAAATATATCCTTTCCCAGGACGTGCCTCACGTAGGTCAAATTGAATGGCTCATTAAAACCACTGAGTACCCCTATAAGACCGAAACTTCAAGTTTACAGCTTGAGAGCCAAATCATCCGCGATGCTGATATGGGCCAGTCTCTTGCTATGGCGTGGATTCAGCAAGTCATTTTTGGTCTTGCCGGAGAATGGGGAAAACCACCTATTGATATTTTGAAATCTCAAATTGGATTTCTCAAGAATTTGAAGTTTTATACCGATTGGGGACAAAATATGTTTCCCCAAAGCGAAATTAATGCTAAAATCAAGGAGGTTGAAGAACTAATAAAGCTTCTTGAATAGAAGTTTGGTACCCGCCGATATTGTTTCGTGCGGGCTTTTTTTGTAACATTTAATGATTTTTTAAATTATGGTAAGATACTACGAATAATATGAAAAGAAAATATCGGGTTTTTATTGCCATAAATTTGCCAGAAGATGTAAAAAAGGAATTAGTTGGTTATCAGAAAAAATGGTCAGATTTACCAGCCAGATGGGTGAGTAGGGATAATTTGCATATCACGTTAGTTTTTTTAGGATATTTGACTGATGTTGAATTAGGAGAAGTTTGCATGATTGTAAAAGAAGTTGCACAAAAATACAATTCTTTTGATATAAACTTAAATAAGGTCATCTATGGACCTGTCGGTAAAAATCCCCCAAGAATGATTTGGGTTGAGGTAGAAAGGTTAAAAGAATTGTCTTTTTTGAAAAAAGATTTAGAAGGTGAATTACTTAATCCAATTGGTTTTAGGCCAGAAGCAAGAACTTTTAATCTTCATATTACCCTTGCTAGAATAAAACTATTGGAATTTAGAAGTATCAACCCAGAAGAAAGGCCAGAAGTTAATGAAGATTTAAATCTAAATTTTAGTGTAGAATCAATTGAGGTAATGGAATCTCAACTTAAAAGACCAGGTACAGTTTATACAATTATGGAATCATTTAGTTTGAAATAATAAATTTATGAAGGTGCATTTTATTGGAATTGGAGGAATAGGAGTTTCAGCCTTGGCGCAATATTACCTTGAAAAAGGGCACAAAATTTCTGGCTCTGATTTGGTTGCTTCGGAAATTACTGATTTTTTAAAGGCAAAAGGCATAAAAATTATAATCGGAAATTCTGCTAAAAACATTAGTAAAAATATAAATTTAGTTATTTATAGCCCGGCTGTGCCTCAAAGCAACCCAGAACTTAAACAAGCTATAAGAAACAAGATAAAAATAAAAAGTTACCCACAAGCCCTTGGCGAACTAACCAGAAAATATTTTACTATTGCTGTTACCGGAGCTCACGGCAAAAGCACAACAACAGCCATGATAGGCTTAATTTTGGAAAAGGCGGGGATTGATCCAACAGTCATTGTGGGCACAAAGTTGAAAGAATTCGGCGATTCTAACTTTCGGGCCGGAAAATCAAAGTATCTGGTAATTGAGGCCTGCGAATACGACGGTTCTTTTTTAAATTACGAGCCTAAAATAATAGTAGTGACTAATGTTGACAAAGAACATTTAGATTATTTTAAAAATTTTGCCAACGTTATAAAAACATTTAAGGAATTTATCCTAAAACTTCCAAAAGACGGATATTTGGTATTCAATAAAGATGATCGAAACATACCAAAAATTAAAAATTCAATTGGATACTCGTTAAAACAGATAGAATCAAAAAAAATAAAAAAGATATTGAAAATTCCCGGACAACACAACGTTTCCAACGCTTTAGCGGCTCTGGCCGTGGCTAGAATTTTAAAAATTCCAAACGCCGTTTCCTTTAAGGCTCTAAGCGATTATAAGGGTTCTTGGAGAAGATTTGAAATTTTTTCTAAAAGACTAAAGGCTAAACGCTATACCCTAATAAGTGACTACGGACATCACCCAAATGAAATTTTAGCAACCTTAAAAGCGGCCAGAGAAAAGTATCCCAAAAAGAAAATTTGGCTTATTTTCCAGCCGCATCAATACCAAAGAACCCATTATTTATTTAAAGATTTTGTAAAAGTTTTCAGGCAGGTTCCGATTGACAATATGATAATCACTGACATTTATGATGTGGCCGGGCGTGAGACTAAAAAAATAACCTCAAAAATTAACTCTGAGTATCTGGTCAAAAAGATTAATAAGCCCAATATTATTTATCTTCAAGCACAAAAAGCAGAAAAATATGTAAAAGAAAATATTAATGACGGAGAAGTTTTGATAATAATGGGCGCCGGCGACGTTTTCAAA
>CAYIDV010000044.1:0-3189 GCA_964362315.1 uncultured Candidatus Saccharibacteria bacterium | reverse complement strand
CCAAGGTCTTCGCTTCCAGAGAGCGACGTGACTACCACTGCACCACCCCGCAATATATTACAAATAACAAATATTATCAATTAAGTCAAAAAGTTGGGTAAAAATGTGTAAACCAAAATACTCCACAAAACTCACACCTGTGAGTTTTGTGGAGTATTTTGAGAGAGGTATTAAAAGCCAGTTTACATTAAAAAACAGTTTTCCCCGACTATTTTCAACGGCTCACCCCAGTGAGCCGTTGAATTGGACTTAAAAATGCGGCCTTGACCGCATTTTTTATTATTTAACTCCTCCTCCTCCTTTTTTCTGCCCTACATAAATAACAATATCACTACCACTTGCGCTATAAGCTTTTGATATCTCACCTGCATCTCCTGGATTATCTCCTATGAAACTTAGGGCTGCATCATATATATCTGCCTGGAGATTTTTTACGTACAACGTTTTAGAACGAGAATTCTTCAGAGAAAAACGAACCGTCTTTCTTGTCCCGATAGATTGCCCTGTAAGAATTACCTTGCCTTTTTCAGGTATTAACTCCAACTGACTGGGGTCTGCCGGAACAATAACTATTTTTAGAGCATTGACTTCATTTGACTTAACCTTGACGACAGATTGTATCCAGAGCATAGCCATAACCAAAATCAAAACGGAAATTAACAAAACAACTGTTTTAATAATTATTGAAATCGCAGTTTGTCCTGATGAACCTTTGAAAAAATGGTTTATCATAGCAAAATTTGTTAGTTATTTCATTCTACTAAAAATTATATATTAAAAAAGTGTCAAGTTGTGGATAAGTTCGAGCGAAGCGAAAACCCAGCACTATTTTGTATATACAAAATAGTGCTGGGTTCAAATCTTCAGGTATTTTCGCACAGCTATAAAACTAAAAATAGCCCCTAATCCCACCCCAGAAGCCAACTGGATTAAAACAATAAGCCAAAAATTTAAAACAAAATAGCCAAACAAATTGAATCCAGGCATAATGCTTTCTAATCCAGGCGATAAAAAATAAACCGACACCATACTTACAAAAAAACAGGCGATAAAAGATATGAAACCGAAGATTGCTCCTTCAATGACAAATGGTGCCCTGACAAACCAGCTGGAAGCCCCCACAATTCTCATATTGCTAATTTCTTCTTTTGAACTGTCAATAACCAGCTTCATGGTATTAAAAACAACTAATACGGCGACTAAGGCTAAAATTGCTGAAAGCACCAATCCTGACTTATTAACTTTAGAAGTGATGGAAAATATTTTTTCAATAGTGTCTTTTTTTTGCGAAAAATCAATTTTTTCTATAATATTTTTAAACCTATCGCTTTCCAAAACATAGGAAATCTGCTCATACAAAGAAAGGTTGCCGGTAGTAGTAATGTTTAAAGATGGCAAAAAAGGGTTTTCCCCTACTTCTGTCAAAGCCCTGGAAAAAATATCGTCATCCTTGTGTTTTTTTATAAACTCCTCCAATGCATCTTCTTTTGAAACATACTCTACTTTTTTAACATCAGGAGAGATACTTTCAACTTGTTCTTTGACGTCGGAAATATCACCCTCTGAGGCATCTTGTTTAAAATAAGCAGTAATATCAATTTTGTTCTCAATGGTGGTTATTAAAGAGCGGCTTACGCCTTGTATCAAAAAAAGACCGGTAATAAGAAAAGTGGTCACCGTTAAAACAAATATTGCAGCTAAAGAAATACCCTTGTTGCGGTAAAAATCGGTGATGGCGAAGCTAAAAACCCTTTTTAAATTTGTCATCACGTAGATAGTTGGTATTGGGTGTTGGGTGCTAGTTATGTAATCCAATATCTGACACCTAAAACCTAAAACCTATATTATGAATCTTCCCCTTTCCTCATCCCTTATTATTTTACCATTTTCTATGGTTATTACTCTCTTGCCTAATTTGTTTACAATTTCTCTGTTATGGGTTAACAAAATTACTGTTTTCCCCGCCTTATTTATTTTTTCTAACAACAAAATCACTTCATAGGTATTATAGGGATCAAGGTTTCCTGTCGGCTCATCAGCTATTATTACATCTGGGTGGTTTACTAAAGCCCTGGCAATAGCCAATCTTTGCTGCTCTCCTCCAGAAAGATCTTTGGGGAAATTACCAATTTTTTCTTTAAGGCCAATAGCTTCTAAAACTTTGGGCACCTCGCTTAAAATCTCATCATTCTCTTTTCCTTCTACCTCCATAATATAGGAAACATTTTCATACACTGTTTTGGTTGGCAAAAGTTTGTAATCTTGGTATACGCATCCTATTTTTCTCCTTATTTCCTGAATTTCTGAACTACTTGCGTCACTGATATTTTTTTTGTTAAAAAAAACATTGCCTGCTGTCGGTTTCTCTAAACCCAAAACTAAACGGGTCAAAGTGGTTTTCCCGGCTCCGGATTTGCCAACAATAGAAACAAACTCACCCTCTTTAACTTCAAAAGAAACATCTTGTAAAACAACTGTGTCGGGCAGATATATTTTTGTTACTTTATCAAACCGTATCATGAAACTTGAAACCTAAAACTTGAAACATAATCGCTATTCGTAAAATGTTTCATGTTTCACGTTTTATGATTTATGTTTTTATTTGGGCTTCTATAAAACCATCCAATTGGCCATCCAGCACTGATTCAATATTTGATGTTTCAAACTGCGTTCTTAAGTCTTTTACCATCTTATAAGGATGCAACACATAAGACCTTATCTGGTTACCCCAAGAGGCAGAAATTAAATCGCCTTTAATCTCTTTTAATTCTTCTTTATGTTTGGTTTCCTTTAATTGATGCAATCTTGCCGAAAGAATTTTCATTGCATTTTCCCTGTTTTTACCTTGCAATCTTTCTGTCTGAGAAGTCACAACTATGCCTGTGGGCAAATGAGTAATTCTTATTGCTGACTCTGTTTTATTAACATACTGTCCTCCGGGACCCGATGCTCTAAATGTCTCCAGTTTTAAGTCATCTGGTTTCACTTCAATTTCTTGATTATTTTGGTTAATTTCAGGCAATACCTCAACTAAAACAAAAGATGTATGACGCAGTTTTTGAGCTGAAAAAGGAGAAATCCTGACTAATCTATGTACTCCTGTTTCTTTTTTTAGAAAACCGTAGACATAATTCCCTTTTATTTCCAGGGTTGCTGATTTGGTGCCTATTCTCCCTTCTGGTCCTCCTG
>CAYIDV010000043.1:0-3300 GCA_964362315.1 uncultured Candidatus Saccharibacteria bacterium | reverse complement strand
TGGCGAAAAGCTATTAAAATATTGGATGGCAGTTGATTGGTACAATGGCGGCATGGAGCATACAACCCTGCATCTTTTATATTCAAGATTTATTTTTAAATTTTTATGGGACATTGGTGTAGTGCCAGAATCTCTTGGTCCAGAACCCTATAAAAAAAGGACTTCGCACGGCATTGTTTTGGGCGAAGGAGGAATTAAAATGTCAAAATCAAAAGGCAATGTTATAAGTCCCGATGATGTAATTTTAAAATACGGAGCTGATACATTGAGAATCTATGAAATGTTTATGGGTCCTTTTGAGCAAATGATTCCCTGGGATTCAAAGGGCATCATTGGATGTCGAAGATTTTTGGAAAAAGTCTATAATTTATCTCATAAAAAAATTGCAAAAACAGATAGCGATAAAAACATAAAAGTTTTACTGAACAAAACGATAAAGAAAGTTTCAGAGGATATTGAGTTGATGAAATTCAATACGGCAATCAGTTCTATGATGGAATTTGCAAATGCTTGGCAGGTTTCGGAAGTTGGTTTAGATAGAGGGGATTCACAGAGATTTTTAGTGATTTTGTTACCTTTTGCTCCTCATTTAACAGAAGAGTTATGGCAGGCATTAAAATTTAAAGGTATGTGCTCTCAGCAAAAATGGCCCCAGTATGATGAAAAATTTATTCAAGATGAAAAAATTATGTTGATGATCCAAGTTAACGGTAAGGTTCGTGATAAGATAGAAACTACTGTTGGCATAGGCCAAAAAGAGGCCGAAGAAATAGTATTAAAAAGCCCCAAAATTAAACAATGGATTAAGGGCAAAAAGACAAAAAAAATAATCTTCGTGCCAGATAAAATAATTAACATTGTCATATGATAAAAAAAGTAGTCATCGCGGTAGCTGGACAAGGAACAAGAATGCTTGAATTGACAAAAGACAAATCAAAACACCTTATAGAAGTCGAAAGACGGCCTTTTTTGGCATATTTGTTAGATAATATTTTAATAGCTGGGTATAGAGAAATTATCTTGGTGGTTGGATTTAGAGAGGATATGGTCAGGGAGTTTTTAAATAGATATAAATTTAAAGGCGCAAACTATAGTATTAAAATTGTTAATCAATTTGAAATATTAGGCCCTAAAGAAAAGGAATACGGCACAGCTTGTCCAGTAAGGTGTGTCAAAGATTTAGTTAATAACGAAAACTTTATTTTTACTTTAGGAGACCATTTTTATTCTGTTAGGGATTTGCAATCAGTTGGTGTTGAAGATGGCTACAACTACGCATCTTGTATAGTTAGTGGTCACCCAGAAAGATTCGGAGTTTTGATGGTAAAGGATGGTTTTTTACAAAGAATTATTGAAAAGCCAAAAGAATTTGTTGGAAACCTAATTAATGTAAGTTTATATAAATTTACCCCAGAGATATTTGATAAGGTTTTTAAAATTGAAAAATCTTCAAGAGGAGAATATGAAATTACAGACGCAGTAAGTTTATTGGCTCAAGAAAAAAAAGTTAAATTACATGAGCTTAAAGATAAAGATTACTGGATTGATTTTGGTAGACCAGAAGACATTAATAAGTTCTCTAATTTTATTAAAAATGGAAATACTAAAACCCTCGCCAAAAACGCTAAATAAGGCAGATTCAATCTTAAAAAATGGCGGAGTGGTAATTTACCCAACTGATACAGTATTTGGATTTTTGGCAGATGCCACAAATAAAAAAGCGGTTGATAAAATATACAAAATTAAAAAAAGGCTAAAATCAAAACCTCTGCCGGTTTTTGTCAAAGATTTGAAAATGGCAAAAGAGCTGACAGAAACTAACGAGAAACAAGAGAGAATTTTGCGTAAATATTGGCCAGGAAAATATACCTTTATTTTAAAAAGAAATGTTAGCAAGGTCCGACCTCGCTTAAGCGAGGTCGGACCTTGGCCTGTTTATGGAGTCAATAAAAAAACTATTGCCATTAGAATTCCAAAATATAAATTCTTGAACGATTTGCTTTTGAAAATCAACAGGCCGTTGGTACAAACATCAGTCAATATCTCATCTAAAAAACCCATAAATAACATAAGCAATATATTGACCACCTTCGGAAAAAATAAGCTGGTAGGGCTTATTATTAATGGTGGGAGAGCAAAAGTTGTAAAACCCTCTAAAATTTTTGACCTTACTTCAAAGCACTTGACAAAGTTAAGGTAAAGATTTATAATTAATAAATAGGGTCTACAAACGGTTTTATGTGAAATCGTACCCTACATCACAGTTCTTTCCACGAAAGGGATGACGCCGATGAAAACAGCATCGAACGCATCTGAGCGGACCCAGGAGCAGAAAAAGAACTTTCGTCGCCTCCTTCAGGAGGTTGGCGACCATGCCGCTGCGGTGGCATGGGACAAGGTTCCCATGGATCGTGAACGGTTCCAGAAGAACGTTCTGGAAAAGATTAACCCAATCCGCGATGCGGTTGTGGATGCGGTCATTGCCAAACTGCAAGAGTTTGCTGCCACAAGACTCAACTACGCCAAAAGCGTGCCCATGCCTGCCAGCGGGGAAATCATCCTCACCGAGCAGCTGCTGCGCGAGAAGTACAACTTCGGTTGGTTTGGCGGTAACTTCCGCCGCCTCCTCTTGGGCAAGAAGCTCAAGGGTGTGCCAGCACGGTCTATCGCCATCCATAACCTAAAGGAGTACTCCACCAACCAGCAGATCAAAAACGAACTGGGCGAGCAAGCAGTCACTTCGTTTGCCTACGCGCTGAATCTCGTTGAGAAACAGCGCAAGGGTGAGAACGGCCCACTGCTCACCAATGGTTACGCCAACCTCATGGTGGTAGAAGTGGAAGAAGAGACAAAAGAAAACGGCCAGAAGGTCATCAAGAAGACTTTCTGGGTCGTCAACTTCTCCTGGAACTCCAGCGACCGCTACTGGGATGTGGCGGCCGGTCCGATCGGCGATCCGGACAGGTGGAACGGCGGCAGCCAGGTTATCTCCTGCGATTCCGAAACTGTGTAGCTTTGTTCCTCTGGAACTCTGCTACTTTGACACTAAGACCCTCTGAAACTTCGAAAGGAGAAGTAAGAGGGTCGTTTTTTTGTACAAAATTATGATATATGATAAGATAGTTGACGAGAATAGCTTTGGCACAATTCCAAAAGTGAGGTCAGACCTCGCTTTTTATCTGGAAAAGTGTAGAATACTTAAATGGTTGATAATGATTATTACCATGTTATAACAAGAACGGTTGGTGATACTATAGTTTTCAAGAACGAAGCAGATTTTTATCGCGGTATTTTTTCTAT
>CAYIDV010000042.1:0-3559 GCA_964362315.1 uncultured Candidatus Saccharibacteria bacterium | reverse complement strand
TGACTGGCAACTGGGCTACGATACCGGCAAAAATCAAAAGAGAAATTCCGTTGCCCATGCCCTGCTCAGAAATAATTTCACCCAGCCACATTAAAAACATAGCCCCCGCCACTATGGTGGCAATGGAGCTCAACAACAAAGGTAAAGTCAACTGGCCTATTACGGCTTGCCTTTGAAATAATGTTAATATGCCATATCCTTCAAATGCCGCTAAGGGAATGGTTGCCAGTCTGGCGTATTGGTTAAATTTCTGCCTGCCTGCTTCACCCTCTTCTTTGTACATTTTTTCTAACGCTGGAAAAATCATGGTTAACAGCTGTAAAATAATGGTAGCTGTAATATAGGGCCCCAGACCGAGCAATACAATTGAAAAATTGCTTAATGCTCCGCCAGAAAATATGTTTAAAAGGCCAAAAACTTGGTTTTGGGCAAAAAAATTCCTGATATTTTCTGAACCGATTCCCGGAATAGGAACATTGGCCGCTATCCTAAAAACAATAAAAAGAGATAAAACAATAACAAATTTATTTCTTAGCTCCCTATTTCTTAAAAAAAACAATATTTTTTCGTACCACACTTTGGGTGTTGGGTTTTAGATTTTAGGTTTTAGCAACAACGTCTATAAACGTCACGTTATCTAACACCTAACACCTAATACCTATTATCTAATGGTGCCGCCGGCTTTCTCAATTATTTCTTTTGCTTTCTTTGAAACTTTGCAATTTTCAATAATTAATTTTTTATTCAATTTGCCATTACCTAATATTTTAATCTGAGGCACTTTGCCCTTTATCATACGTACAATTCCTTTCTTAATCAAATTTTCAGGACTTACAATTTCTCCATCATTGGTATTTTTATCTAAAATATCTAAGTTAACCACCGCTAAACGTTTTTCCAACACAAACCTCCGGTGCCCTTTTAATTTTGGATATCTTTTAATAAGTTCTCTGATAATAGGAACCATCTTTCTACCCGCTCTGGCAGATTGACCTTTTATTCCCTTTCCTGAATAGGTTCCTTTCTTACCCCCTCTGCCAACTCTTTTACGATTTTTTGTTTTGTGTTTTGGTTGTAATTCGTGTATTAACATTTTTAATTATGGTTTTTCGCGTCTGTTTTGCGGGTTAAACGCAGGACTGACGCCAAACTCTCACGCTAAACTTACGCAAAATTATTTCATTTTCAGTTTGCGGAGAGCTTCCATTGTTGCTCTAGCGTTATTTAATTTATTTTTAGACCCAGAAAGTATTTTTGAAGAAACATTTTTGATGCCAGCCAAATCACATATAGCCCTAACCGCACCGCCCGCAACCAAACCCCTGCCCTTTCTTTGGGGCTTTAATAATACTATGGCAGGCCCAACTTTGGCTTCTACTTGATGGGGGATTGTTCCGTCAACCACTACAATATTAATTAAATTTTTCTTTGCCCTGGTGGTTGCCTTTTCTATTGCCTGTGATACATCCCTGCCCTTGTCTATTCCAATACCAATCTTTGATTTCTTATCGCCGGCTATGACAACAGCCCTAAACCTAAGACGTTTTCCGCCACCAGTAACCCTGGTAACTCTTGCCAAGTCCAAGAGTTTCGTTTCATATTCATCTCTTACCATCCCCTTTTTACTAAAAAACTTTCTGACCGGCCTAAAACCATCATCAGCTTTTATTTCTGATTTTTTTTCTGATAAATTTTGTTTTATCTCTTCAACCATTTCTTGAGTATTATGTATTTAGTATTAAGTATTTCCTATATTTTACACTTAATACAATATACTTGATACTTTTAAAATTTGAGTCCTCCTTCCCTCGCTCCCTGAGCCACTGCTTTAACTCTACCATGAAACACAAAACCCCCTCTATCAAAAACTACTTTTTCAATTTTTTTTGCCAAGGCTTGTTTGGCAATTAACTTGCCTACTTCTATTGCATGATCTGTTTTCTTACCTTTTTTAATTTTTAAGTCAGAAGTGGCGACTAAAACTTTTCCGTTTTCGTCATTAATCAATTGAGCATAAATATGATTTGCCGATTTAAAAACGCAAAGCCGAGGACGATTTGCAGTACCGTTTATCTTCATTCTGATTTTCTTATGAATTTTTTGTCTTTTTATTTTTTTCTTTTGCATTATAACGCGATACTAATTTACTAATCCCATGCCAATTATACTAATACGTTTATTAGTTGCATTGGTATGCGCATTCGTATCATTGGTATCGCCTTTATTTTGTTGCGACTACTTTCTTACCTTCTTTTCTTCTGATTTTTTCTCCTTGATATTTAATTCCTTTTCCTTTATATGGCTCGGCTTTTTTGACTTTCCTTATTACTGCTGCAATTTGGCCAACTTTTTCTTTATCAATTCCAGAAACGATAATTAAATTTTTCTCAACTAAAAAATTAATTCCTTCCGGTTTTTTAATTTTTACCGGATTAATAAAACCAACGTTTAAAACTAATTCATCTCCCTGCACTGTTGCCTTATATCCAATTCCCTCTATTTCCAACTTTTTTTCAAAACCCTTTTGGACTCCCTCAATCATATTAAATACCAAAGCTCTATATAAACCCCAAAGTCCTCTTTCGCTTTTTATTAAATTTCTTTTGGGCGACACAAAAAGCTTGCCATCTTTATTTTCCACGTTGATGTCTTTATGTGCCGTTATATTTAATTCCCCTTTTGGACCAATAACTTTAACTGTTTGCCCGTTTATTTCTACTTTTACTCCTTGGAGAATTTCAATTGGTTTTTTACCTATTCTGCTCATATTTTAGAATTTATAATCTAGAATTTGGAATCTAGAATTTGACTAAAACAATTTGTTATTATAGTATATTTATAGCCCTTGGTCAATTCCACGTTCTATTTAGGAGTACACGTCATGCAGAAATGGGAATATTGGACTTTTTTCTATTGTGTTTTGAAACACATTCCTACAACAGCTAAAATATTCAATTCCAACGACTTGAAAGATGAATTGAATGCGCTTGGAGAAAAAGGCTGGGAAGTTTGTACAATCCAAGTCCACGGTAAAGGAGTTTATGTTTGCATGAAGAGAAAAAAGAGAATAATAAGAAAAACGAAATAATAGTGCCATACGCCAAAGTGATCTTGGCGCCCTTTTTTTACTTGGAGTAATCGCGAATATACAAATAATTTCAAATATACGAATCACGAATTTGTATATTATTTTAAATTCGTATATTTGTGATTACTCAAAACTACCACACTTCGAGCAATACTTCTCCCCCCAATTTCGCTTTTCTTGCTTCTTTATTCGTCATAAGTCCTTTTGACGTTGAAATAATGGAAATACCGAATCCTCCGCGTACTTTTTTTATGCCATGAACATCAACATAAATTCTTTGACCCGGTTTTGAAACTCTTTTTACCCCTTCAATAGCCGACACTCCATTTTCATACTTCAAACTTATCTTAAGTGACTGGTTTTTTCCTTTTGTAATTTTTTTAATCTCTCCCAAAAAACCGGCTTTTGACAATATATTTGCAATTTCATTTTTTAATTTTGAAAAAGGTAAAAAGACTTCTGTTTTTCCTA
>CAYIDV010000041.1:0-3685 GCA_964362315.1 uncultured Candidatus Saccharibacteria bacterium | reverse complement strand
TTGACCCGGAATTGGTTATTCCAAATAAAAACTTAACTATAGCCGAGGGAGCAATTTGGCCCTGGAGCAGGGTTTCCCATAAGGTTGGCCGGCAAGGATATTATTATTGGAAACTTTCAGGGTTGGCCGAGGTCCATAATTTTTCCCTGAATATACCTGTAAAAGACCTGCCTAAAAAAATAATAGACATAATTTTATACGGAGACTTGCTTAAAGGAGATTTTGAGGGTCTAATTCCGAGTTTAGAAAGGAGGTACCACGAAACAGATTCTGATTGGACCCGTCAGGAAATTGAGCAATACATGGTGGTTAAAAAATGCTTAAGATGCCTTGGCAAAAGATTAAAACCAGAAGTGTTGGCAGTTACTGTAGGCGAAATGTCAATTGATAAAATTGTGGAAACGCCGATTAACAAAATAAAAGATTTTTTTGTAAATTTACCAAAAAATCTCGGCGCAAATGATTTGAAAATAAGCCAGCCAATTACCAAAGAAATTATTGATAGACTTCAATTTTTATTGGATGTTGGCTTGAATTATTTAACATTGGGCAGAAAAGCCGGTACCTTGGCCGGAGGAGAAGAGCAAAGGATAAGATTGGCAACCCAAATTGGTTCAAAGCTGTCTGGAGTAATATATATATTAGACGAGCCGTCCATTGGTTTGCACGCCAGAGACCAGTATCGCCTAATCGAAACTTTGTTTAGGTTGAGAGATTTGGGCAATACTGTGGTGGTAGTAGAGCACGATCCTCAAACCATTAGGGCAGCGGACTGGATTATTGACATTGGGCCCGGTGCCGGAAAACACGGAGGCAAAATTACTTTTGAAGGAACTCCACAAAAAATATTGAAGTCTCATACTCTTACTGGAGACTATTTATCCGGCAGAAGAACCATCTCTTATAAAAATGACGATCGTCAAAAAGTTAATAGCGATAAGTTTTTGGAGATTACTGGGGCTAAAGAAAATAACTTAAAAAACATTGATGTTAAAATTCCATTGGGGAATTTCGTTTGCGTTACCGGAGTCTCTGGGTCAGGCAAGTCATCTTTGGTTTCAGATATTTTAGCCAGAGCTTTGCTAAAAAAGTTTTACCGGACAAAAGAAGAGCCAGGGCAACACAAAGAGATTTTAGGAGTTGAAAATATAAATAAAGTGGTTCTGGTTGACCAGTCGCCAATTGGAAGAACTCCCAGGTCTAATCCAGCAACCTACACCGGTGCTTTTTCTTATATAAGAGATATTTTTACAAAAACCAAAGAAGCAAGAGTTAGGGGATATTCAGCAGGCAGATTTAGTTTTAACGTCAAAGGAGGAAGGTGCGAGGCCTGCGAGGGTCAAGGAGTAAAAAAAGTAGAAATGTATTTTTTACCAGATATTTACGTTGAATGTGAAGAGTGTCAAGGGAAAAGATACAACAAAGAAGCTTTGGAAATTCTTTACAAAAACAAAAACATCTCAGAAGTTTTGGCAATGACCATTGAAGAAGCACTGGAATTTTTTAGACAAATTCCGGCTATTGCGGCAAAATTAAAAACATTAAAAGATGTAGGGCTTTCTTATATTGAACTGGGCCAGTTTGCCACTTCATTGTCTGGAGGAGAAGCCCAAAGAATAAAACTTGCCGCAGAACTTTCCCGCCGCGATACCGGAAAAACCTTGTACATTTTAGACGAACCAACCACCGGACTTCACTTTGAAGACATTAAAAAGCTGATTTCTGTTTTGCGAAATCTGGTTGATAAAGGCAATACAGTTTTGACCATAGAACATAACTTAGATTTTATCAAATGCGTAGACCATATTATAGATTTGGGTCCAGAAGGTGGCGAAAAGGGTGGATATGTAATAGCCGAGGGAAGCACGAGCGATATAATAAAGAATCGCAAAAGTTACACGGGTAAATATCTGAAAAAAAGATATAGCTAAACAGGCACATATTGTGCGTGTTTATGGGGTAGGTATCTATTGCAAGGTCCGACCTCGCAATAACTATTGCGAGGTCGGACCTAACTAAAATTGGGTAAATATGTCAACAATTTCAACGGCTCACTCGAGTGAGCCGTTGAAATTGGCTATTTGCCGTCCTTTTTCTTCTTACAACTCTGAAATGTAAACAAATATTTTGCTCAATTTACAATATATATTGTAAATTGAGCGGCCGCTTAAAGTAGACTATATTAATTTCGGACGACTTCAGACGTCGTCCGAATGTCAAATTTGACAACAATTTATTTTTATATATAATAAATTTAGTTTTGCACCTTTCACTTTCCAACAAAGGAGGGTTACCATGAGCGAGGAAGTTAAAGAGGAAGTTAAAAAGGAAGTTTCTTTTGAGTTTGATGTTGGAAAAAATGTCCATCTTATTCATCTGCTTTCTGTTTTGATGAAGCGTTCCAGAAGTCATGACTTAGGTGTCAAAAGAGGTGATCTTTATTTTTATATTCCAGGTTGGGATGATGAAGGAGATGAAATCCTCCAAGAATTAGTAGAAAAAAAACTAGTTACAACAGCTGAGCTACAAGTAGGTACCGCAGGGATCAAAGATACCTTTTACAAATTAGTTAGTTCGCCAATCAAGCTGATGATTGAGCTTAAGGTAGTAGATTAGTAGTTCCAGTTAAATAGTATTTTTCATAACATCTGTTATTTTTTTCAGACAGATGTTTTTTATTGAAACTATTGACAAAAAAGCAAAAATTTCTTAAATTGTATTATCTAATTCTATTTGAATCTTGAATCTTGTAGTCGGAATCTTGAATAGAATAAAGAACACAGAATTCAGAAGTTCTAAATTCAATTCTAGCTTCTAGGTACTAAATTCTAGATTCTAAACATTAAATGACTATCAAACCATTGTCAGACCACATTTTAATAGAACCGGTCAAAGAAGAAGAAAAAACAAAAACCGGAATTTTGTTGCCTGAAACAGCTAACAAAGAAAGACCGGAAGAAGGGATTGTTATTGCTGTGGGTCCTGGCAAAAAAACCGAAGACGGAAAAATAATCCCAATGTCAGTGAATACAGGGCAAAAAGTTTTGTTTACAAAATACGGGCCTAACGAAATTAAAATTGACGGCAAAGAATATTTAATAGCAAGAGAAGAAGATATACTAGCCATTATTGAATAGTTAAATTAGGTGTTTGGTGTTAGGTGTTAGATATTAGATTTTAAACGGACTACAGGCTAACACCCAAAACCCAACACCCAAAACCCAAAATGAGCAAGCGAATAATTTTTAAAGAAGACGCCAGAAAAATTTTAAAGCAGGGATTAGACAAAGTTGCTAATGCGGTAAAAGTGACTTTGGGGCCCAAAGGCAGAAACGTTGTTTTAGGGTCTGGTTTTGGCAGTCCTACTATTACTAACGACGGCGTTTCCATTGCCAAAGAAATTGAATTGCAAGATTCCGCAGAAAACATCGGAGCTGAAATTATAAAAGAAGTTGCTTCAAAAACAAATGATATTGCCGGTGATGGCACCACTACGGCCGTGTTGCTTTGCCAAGTTATTGCCACAGAGGGCTTAAAAAATGTGGCGGCTGGAGCCAATCCTTTGGCTTTAAGAAGAGGCATTATAAAAGGAAAAGACGCCATAATTGCCTCTCTAAAAGAAATGTCTAAAAAAATCGACCGCACAGAGGAAATTTCTCAAGTTGCCACTATTTCGGCCCAAGAC
>CAYIDV010000040.1:0-3973 GCA_964362315.1 uncultured Candidatus Saccharibacteria bacterium | reverse complement strand
CCGTATGTAATTTTATTGTCTCTGGTTTATCATCCGCCAACCCCCCCTTAAACATCCCTGCCGACGCTGTCTTTGAAAGCTCTTGATGTTTTTTGAACTCCTTTTCGAATTCTTTTTCATCTACATTAACTATATGTATACTCGATAAATCTTTAATAATGTCTAATGTAAAACCGTAAGTTTGATGAAAGTAAAAAGCGTCTTTACCAGAAATTACTTGAGAGGTAAAAGCTTTGATTTCCCCACCAGGTTCAATTCTTTGAGCTTTTAATTGAGGATATCTTTTATAAAATTCTTTTAAACCCATTTCTTTAGTTTCATCAAACTTTTCTCTTTCTTCATTAAATACAGATAAAACTTCATATTCCTTACCTAAAATACTTTTATAATCTACAAAATGTTTCCCGTAATAATTTATTAAATCCTTTATTGTTTTTTCAATTATATTTTGTGGTAAAAACAATTTATCTAAATGAATTATTGTTCTTCGTATTAAACGCCTCAATATATAACCAGCTCCTTTGTTAGATGGTTTTATACCATCTCCTATTAAAAAAACAATTGCTCTTAAATGATCAGCAGCAATACGACTATCCTTTACGTCAGCACCACCAGGAGTAAGAATAATATTTTTTAGCGGTAATTGAAATAAATCTGTTTCAAATACATTTTTTTTATCTTGCACTACCATTGCCAACCTTTCTAAACCCATTCCAGTATCCACTCCCGGAGTTTCAAGTTTTTCTAATTTTTTATCTTCTTGCCCACCTAAATTTTCAGAGAAAACTTTGGCGGGTGAACACAAAAACTCATTAAAAACTATATTCCACATCTCTAATCCGGCAACATAAATTTCCGTAGTCGGACCACAAGGTCCTTCATCTCCCGTTGGTCCCCAAAAGTTATCTATTCCCTCCTTTCTTATATTTTTAATGCCCAAATCATGCCATATTTTAAAAGATTCTTTATCTTCTGGCACATTTTTTCTCCAATCTTTTTTATCAATATTATCTGGACTAAATACCGTTACGTAATCAATTGTTAAACCTAATTCCTCAACAATAAACTTATATGCCAATTCAATTGCCTCTTTTTTCCAATATCCGCCAAAGCTGAAATTTCCCAGCATCTCAAAAAATGTCAAGTGCCTTTCATCACCCACTTCTTCAATATCAGAAGTTCTGATACATTTCTGACAAGAAACTACATTTGGTCCCCAGGGCGACTTTTCCCCTAAATAATAGGGCTTAAACTGCTGCATTCCGGCGGTCGTCAAAAGCACCGATGGGTCAGTTGGCAACAAAGACGAAGAAGGCACTATTTTGTGCCTATTTTTCTCAAAAAATTCTAAAAACTTCTGGCGTAATTCTGAAGAATCCATTACGTTATTTTAATATAAAAGTTTCACAAATGCAAAACGCCGCTTTCGCGGCGTATTTGTGCCTATATTATAAAATCTAAGTATAACGATCTGCCACTACTGAGGCGGCAAAAGACATAGGTTTTATTCTGGGCTCAAAACCGTTACTTTTAATCAATCCAACCACTTCTCTTACCATTTCTTTTGTTTTTCCTTGTTCTCCCACGTCAGCATGGATATATTGGAATTGGTAATTAAAAGTTGGAGTTGCCTTGCCAAATTCTTTTTCCAAAGTTTCTCTCAGACTCAACGCCAATTCGCAGGACAAATAAACTTCCTGCAAAATTCGGTTTTTCCAGTGAATAAATCTTTTAAGGAAATTATCCGGATAATGCATTTTTTTTAAAAAAAACCTTCCGCCCGCTCCCGTTCTTAAAACTACAATCGCAATTGGGAAAAATGGCTTGTCACAAGAGGGTGAATCGCATCCAACAACAATATCGTAAAAAAACTCAGGTTCTTTAGAAATATAATCATAAATTTCTTTTATAACCCCTCCAAACTCAAGATTCCCTTTACTGGGGCTGTAAAAATACCCGTTATTTATTATCTCATTGTTCATTTATTAAATATACACCCAAACCAAAAGAGTGTCAAACTTCCCCAAATGACTTAACGGCTAACACAATGTGTTAGCCGTTAAGTCTAAAATAACCCCCAGTGAAAAATCCACGATCGTGGATTTTTCACTGGGGGTTAAATTGCTGATTTAACAATTTTAATAAATTCTTGAGCATCAAGTGAAGCTCCTCCAACCAGTAATCCATTTACTCCAGTTTCTTTTATATAAAAACATGAATTTTCACTATTAACGCTTCCGCCATAAAGGATTCTTACATTATCGGCAACTTCACTACTGTATAAATTGGAAATAACTTTTTTTATTAATGATATAGAACTTACAGTCTCTTTAATTGAACAATTTTTTCCCGTTCCGATAGCCCAAACCGGTTCATAAGCAACAACCACTTTTTTTGCATGTTCATGGTAAACATCTTTTAACCCTTCTGTTATCTGTTTTTCTAAAACAACTGATTTTTCTTCACCGGTGTTTTCTCCAACACATAAAATAGGTATCAATTTTTCTTTCAGGCATTCTTTTATTTTTTTATTTATCAATTCATCGCTTTCATTTAAGTATTTCCTTGCTTCTGAGTGGCCAACAATTACATATTCCACTTCCAAATCAATAAGCTGCGACGGCGATATTTCTCCGGTAAATGCCCCGCTTTCTTTATAAAAAACATTCTGCGCGCCAAGAATTAACCCCTTTAAAAAAGGTAAAAAAACAAACGGCGGGCAAATTACAACTTGAACTTCTTTGAGTTCGGCAACTCCCTTTTTTACAAGGCCAAAAAGATACTCGGCATCTCTTTGGCTTGCCGGATTCATTTTCCAATTGGCTACTATTAATTTCTTCATTACTATAATTCGGTTAAAATTTTGCAGCCGTCTTTTGTAACGGCAATTGTATGCTCAAAATGGGCGGATAAGCTGCCGTCCCTAGTTGCAAATCCGTAACCATCGGCGGCTTTTTTCAGTTCATAGCCCCCTATTGTCACCATTGGTTCAATGCAAATTACCATTCCCTCTTTTAATTCAACTCCTTTGTGCCTTTGTCCGTAATTTGCAACTTGCGGATCTTCATGCAAATCTCTGCCAATGCCATGTCCGCACAAATCCCTGACGACTGAATATCCCTGGTCTTCAACATACCTTTGAATGGTGTTACCAATATCACCAGTGGTAACTCCAAGTCTTACTTTTTTAATTCCCCTCTTTAATGCTTTTTTAGTAACCATCATCAATCTTTTTGCTTCAAAAGAAATGTTTCCCACGCCAACAGTCAATGCCATATCAGTATTATAATCTTTATACAAAACCCCCAAATCCAATCCCAAAATATCTCCTTCTTTTAATTGATAATTTGATGGCAGCCCGTGCACAATAATGTCATTTACAGAAGCACAGAGAGAAAAAGGAAAATTATCGTACCCTTTAAAAGCAGGTTTGGCGTTGTGTTTTAAAATAAGGGCCTCGGCGGCCCTATCTAATTCCAAAGTGGTAATCCCCGGCTTCACCATTCTTTCAATCTGGTGTAATACCGTTGCTAAAATTTTTCCACCCTCGGCCATAATTTGAATTTCTTCTTCAGACTTGATTTTAACCATTAACCAATATTTTTAATATTTTCTCGTGAACTTGGGCCACACTTCCTTCTCCATCTACTTTATTGACCGCAAAGCCATTGGCTTTAAAATATTCAAACAGTGGCAAAGTTCTTTCTTTGTATTGCACAAGTCTGGTTTTTATGGTTTCTGGATCATCCAAATCTTTTCTTTTTACCAGTTTTGAGCCGTCTAGAGGACAAATTTTAAGTTTTTCGGTTTCTTTATTAAATAAAATTGAGTGGCGCATCAACTCGCAAATTTTCCTATGTGTATTCCTGAAAACCGTGACCTCTGGCGATATTTCAATTAACACAATTTTAATATTTTCCTTGCCGTAAAGTTCTGCCAACACGGGCATCTCTCTTTCTGCCTCATAAACAGT
>CAYIDV010000039.1:0-4184 GCA_964362315.1 uncultured Candidatus Saccharibacteria bacterium | reverse complement strand
AAACTTTGCCGCATTTAAAAAAGATTTTGATGAGGTTATGAAAAGAACACTTGCCCAGGATATTTGGATGGTAAATGTTGGTACAAATTACCAGACAAGTAAAAGCGCTGTTGAACTGGCAGAAAAATATAATAAGGGTGTTTACGTCTCTGTTGGTCTGCATCCGATTTATGCAGCGGCAGAATTTATAAAATTAAGAACTGACCCCGATGAGGGCGAATTTTTAATAAAAGAACAGGCTTTTGACAAACAAAAATACTTAGTGTTGGCGGAGTCAAAAAAAGTAGTGGCAATCGGTGAAATCGGCTTGGATTATTATTACAAACCCAAAACTGCCGTAAAACTTAGTCAATTTAAAGAAAAACAGAAAAAAGTTTTTTTAGAGCAATTGGATTTAGCCAGAGAATTAAATTTACCAGTCATTCTACACTGTCGCGTAGCTCACGACGACGTTATAGATATTCTTAAATCATATATCTTACCTGCCCGCCATAGCCTTGGCGAAGGCGGGAATCATAAATCAAAAATTAATGGCGTTATCCATTGTTTTACAGGCAGCATTGAAGAAATGAAAGAGTATATCGCTACGGGTTTTTATATCGGTTTTAACGGGATTATTTTTAAATTACCTTTAGATGAAGTAATAAAAAATTGTCCATTAGAACGCATATTAATGGAAACAGATTGCCCATATTTAACGCCCCCACAAGAATTAGGGAAAAGAAACGAGCCAATTTTTATAAAACACACTATCCAAAAAATCGCTGATTTAAAAGGAGTCAGTTTTCAACAAATTGCCGATAAAACCGCAGAAAACGCCAGAAAATTATTTAACATTTGATATGTTTTTAAATTTTGGTAATTTACCTCTATAATGATATACTGAATATGGTTCTTTTACATTGGTATCAACCTATTTTTAAAACTCTTTTTACCAAAGGAGGATTGACAATGGATTTCCTATCGTTTAGGGAAATGCGCTTTTTGTATGGATGGAGGTTTTTCGTAATTGGTTACTTTGTTATTTTTCATCTGGGAACGATTACGGCTTTCTGGTTTTTTTCCTGGGAGGCATTTTTAATAGCAGTATCTATTTACATTTTGACGGAAGTAGGACTTACTGTAGGTTATCACAGATTGTTGACCCATAATTCATTTCAGACATTTTCGTGGGTAAGACGAGCGTTTGCTTTAATAGGGAGTTTTACTTTGCAATCAGACCCTATTACATGGGTTTCTATTCATAGAATGCATCATAAATTTGCCGATAAAGAGCAAGATCCGCATTCGCCAATTCATGGATTACCTTGGGCACATATACTTTGGATAGCTATCTTAGTGCCGAAAAATGAAATAGATGCATTGCGAACTAAATACGCACCAGACCTTTTAAAAGACCCGGTAATCGCTGGTATATCTTTGCAAAAGGCCATTGTCATGCAATTATTGCTTGGTTTGGCTCTTTTGCTAAGCGGGTGGCTTTATGGAGGTTTTGTAATGGCGCTGTCTTTTGTACTTTGGGGGATTTTTGCGCGAGTTGTATTTGGCAAACACTTCACCTTTGCGGTTAATTCAGCTAGTCATCGTTGGGGTTATCGTAACTACCCAACTGACGACAAAAGCACTAACAATTGGATTGTAGCTTTGTTGACCTTTGGTGAAGGTTGGCATAATAATCATCATTGGCATCCCACCGCGGCTAATCATGGCCGCCGATGGTGGGAGATTGACCCTTCATATTGGGTGATTCTATCCCTAAAATGGGTACGACTTGCTTGGGATGTTAAGCATGTGCCGTAATATAAAACTGCATGTTCAATGTTTTGAATGTGCAGTCTTTTTTTACAATTAAGATTTGTAAAGATTTGAAAAGCGCAAAATAATTTGTTAATATTTTTATAGCCCCTTGAAAGGAGAATCAACCATGACCGAAAAGATCAAGTACTCGGTAGAAATTTTTTGTATCAAAAAAAGCATTATTACCTTTGATTTTGGTAGTTTTGCCGTTGCTATAAAATATGACGAGTCACCACATGTTTATTTTGGCACCGATTATAGAAGGAAATTCATGGGTGAAGTATCAGAAGAGATTGATGAAGAGTTAGTGGTTGCAGTGAAAATTAGTAAAAGTGAATTTGAAAAAATTAAACAGGCGTGCAGTAACTTAAAAACAAAAACACATGATTTTGACCTTGAATTATGGCGCTTACTGGCGCGTACTTTTACTGAAAAAGCAAGAGAATTTGTGAAATAATTTTTATTATGGCGGGTTTTTATACCTGCTTTTTTTTATTGAGAAATTATGATAGGATAACCAAATTATTATGCCCCGTTAGAAGTTTTGGATTATATATAATATAGGACTTTAGCGAGGTATATTATAATTAAGCAACAAGTTTTAATGAGCACGCAAAAATAATTTAATAAATTATTTTTGCGCCTAACTTCTAACGGGGTATGAAGAGATATAACCCTTTAAAGATAGAGAAAAAATGGCAGAAAAAGTGGTATCGGTCAAGTATCTTTAAGGCAAAAAACAAGGGGAAAAATAAGTTTTACCTTTTATTTGAGTTTCCTTACCCTTCTGGCGATGGTTTGCATGTTGGTCATTGCCGGTCTTACATAGGATTGGATGTAATCGCCATAAAAAGACGAATGCAGGATTTTAATCTTTTGTTTCCCATTGGCTGGGACGCTTTCGGTCTGCCGACTGAAAATTATGCAATCAAGAAAAAAATTCATCCAAGTCTTGCCACAAAGAAAAACACAGACAACTTTAAAAGGCAAATGAAAATGATTGGACTTTCTTTGGATTGGTCGCGGGAGATAAATACCACTGACCCAAAATATTACAAATGGACTCAGTGGATATTTGTTAAACTGTTTTGGCATGGGTTGGCTTACAAAGATACTATTAATATTAACTGGTGTCCTTCTTGCAAAGTTGGGTTGGCTAACGAAGAAGTAGTTAGTGGTAAGTGTGAACGTTGTGGTACTAAAGTCGGCAAAAAAGAAAAATCACAGTGGCTGATACGGATTACCAAATACGCCGACAGACTGCTTGAAGATTTAAATTTGGTTGATTATCCAGAAAGAGTAAAAATTCAACAGAAAGAATGGATTGGAAAGTCACTGGGAGCACTGGTGAAATTTCCCTTAGAAGGGTTTGAAGACCCTATTGAAGTTTTCACCACCAGAATAGATACCATATTTTCTGGAACTTTTTTAATACTGGCTCCAGGACACAAGTTTATAAACCGTTACAAAGATGAAATTGAAAACTTCAAGGAAGTTTTAGACTATATCAATAAATCAAAAAGTATTTCCGATATTGACAGAACTAATTTAAAAAAAGAAGTGACCGGCGTGGAATTGAAAGGCATTTTGGTGAGAAACCCGGCCACCAGTGAAGAAATGCCGGTCTGGGTTGCCGATTTTGTTTTAGAAAATTACGGCACGGGAGCAGTCTTTGCTAACGCACATGATAAAAGGGACTTTAATTTGGCCAAAAAATATGGCATTCCTTTAAGGACTTCAATTGTGCCAGATAATGAGGAATTGGCTCATAAGGTCAAAAATTTAGAGGAATGCTATGAGGGAGAAGGTATTTTACACAACTCAATGCAGTTTGACGGTTTAAAGTCGGCAGAGGCAAGACCAAAAATAATTTCCTGGTTAAAGACAAAAGATTTGGCAGAGGAAAAAATTAACTACAAATTGCGCGATTGGATTTTTTCAAGACAGCATTATTGGGGTGAGCCTATTCCAATGATTTTCTGCGACAATTGTCGCAGAAAATCATTGGAAAATTCCCTTGACCTGCAGGGTATCCCGAAGGCTGATAACCAAGAAACAATAACCAATGCCGGATGGATTCCTGTGCCTGAAAAAGATTTGCCTGTTGAGTTACCCAAAGTTAAAAAATATCAGCCGACCGATACAGGAGAATCTCCGTTAGCTTTAATTAAAAATTGGGTCAATGTGAAATGTCCAAAATGTAAAAGTCAGGCAAAAAGGGAAACAGACACTATGCCAAACTGGGCTGGCTCCAATTGGTATTATTTAAGGTATACCGATCCCAAAAACAATAAAAAATTAGCCAATGAAAAGCTTTTGAAATATTGGATGCCGGTTGATTGGTACAATGGCGGAATGGAGCATACCACTTTGCATTTATTATATTC
>CAYIDV010000038.1:293-4450 GCA_964362315.1 uncultured Candidatus Saccharibacteria bacterium | reverse complement strand
GTCCTCAATAAACCAATCGCGAATTTCAAGCGGATATAAAAGTAATTGCGGCAGATCTTTAATTTCGTACCAAACCGGATTGTAAAAATTGTCATTACTTTTTCCCATATCTCGCGCTTCATTTCCATCGCCGAGTTTTGGCTCGCCGGAAACATATCGACAAAGATAGAAAAATTGCTCGGTGTCATCGTCGTAAATATGGCGATAAAGTAATTTTTCTATCTTTACTTCAAGTGATGTTTCCTCTTGTACTTCGCGCAATACTGCTTGCTCAACTGTTTCTCCATTCTCCACACCGCCGCCAGGAAAGACGTGGTACTCTTTGCCGTGGCTTATGCGGTGAATGAGCAAAACTTTTCCATCATTTACAATTATGGCGACGGCGCGGATTCTTTTCATAACTTTTTCAATTCAAAAATCATAAAAAGCGGAATTTTGGAGTGAATGTCGAAAAAATTCTGCTTTTCTTTCGCAACGGCTTCCAACGGCTTTGGCTCGATAAAATCCGAAATAATAAAACCGCTTTTTACAATATCGCCGATAATTTCGGAAAGCGGGCGATGATAGTAGCTGACCTTAAATTCGTTGAACCAAATATCATCAATTTTTCTGGTGTTGAGATAGTCACCAAAAACTTTACTCTCTCCCGATTCATATTTTTCATAGCCCATCAAGAAAGAATCTCTTTCCTTTGTTCTGTCTACTGACGCACCCCACTTAACGGGGTGATGTGTGGAAATAAGAAACGCTCCTTTTCTTTTTAAAATTTTATAAGTTCCACGCAAAGTTTTTGTCCAATCTTTTACATAGTGCATAGTCAAACTTGAATACACAAAATCAAAAGAGTCGTCGGCAAAATTCAGTTTTTCCATATCCATAACTTGAAATTCCAAATCGGGGTAACTTTTTTTCGCAAAATCAATCAGCCCTTTTGAAATATCGATACCGACGACTCTTTTAGCCCCAAGAGATTTCAGATGTTCACATTCTTCGCCGGTTCCACAACCAATACATAAAACAGTTTTACCTTTCAGGTCTGGGAGTTTTTTATACATCGCGGGCTTCTCTAAAAATTTGTGCGCGATGTTTTTCCCACTTCGCATTCTTTCCGCCCACTTGAGAGCGTAATCGTCATAAGATTTAATTGTCTTTTTATCAGTAGCCATAAATTTATTTTATTAACTCATCAGCCGACACACCAAGCGCATCAGCCAATCTTTGAATTGTCGCAAGGGTAGGATTCTTCTTACCGTTCTCAATGTTGCTGATATAGCCCTTATCCACCTCTAAAAGCCGCGCCAATGCCCCTTGCGACAATTTTTTCTTGGCGCGAATCTTTTTCAGATTCTCGCCTAATTTCTTTGATATTTCTTGCATATTCCTTATACACAGTTTATCACTTGTTGTTTTTCTGGACAACGGTTATACTATAATATAACCATGCTAAATGTTTTCTTAATTGAATTGGCGGCTAAAAAATTTTGGCCTCCCGCGAGGGCGCGACGGAAGGGGGGTGTGGGGGAATTCCGCCGCGCCCGAGCGGGTCAGTTTCGCTCAAAATAGGTTCGGACTTTGTTATATAATTGCACAATAGAAAAAGTAACAAAAATACCCTAATTTGCAAAGCTTTGCAAATTAGGGTATTTTTGTTAAGGCTTTAAATTCCTTCTTCTCTTAATTTCTCTAATAGTTCTTTTTGTTTTCTGCTTATTTTTCTTGGAGTTTTAATAATCAGCTCAATATACATATTTCCCTTACCGTATCCGCCAAAATGAGGAATTCCTTTGCCAGAAATCCTTAAAATTTTTCCCGATTCTGTTCCCTGCGGTACTTTCATTAAAATGCTTGTTCCTTCTAAAGTTAATACTTCAATTTCATCTCCTAAAGCGGCTGAAGAATAATTTATTTCCCTTGATATATATAAGTCATCGCCCTTTCTTTCAAAAATGGGGTGTTCTTTAACATAAACTCTTACAAAAAGATTCCCTGCCTTACCCCCTTTCTTTCCGGCGTCTCCCCTTCCTTCAATTTTTATTACCTGGTTATTGTCTATTCCAGCTGGTATTGATACGTCTATTTCTTCGTTCTCTTTTATTTTTCCATCCCCATTACAAACATTACAGACTTTTTCCGCTTTGGTTCCATCACCCTTGCATTCAGGGCAAACCGTAAAAGAAGTATAAGAACCGATAATGGTTTTTTTGATTTGCTGCACCTGGCCCGTGCCCCGGCAAGCAAAACATTCATTCACTTTACTTCCTGGTTCGGCTCCGTTTCCTTGACACCTGTGGCAAACAACCATTTTTCTTAAAGTAATTTTTCTATGAGTTGTTTTTAATGTTTCCTCCAATGAAATTTCTATGTCAACCTGTATATCTTTGCCTTTTTTTATGTCTTTTCTTGATGCCTTGCGGCCACCGCCAAAACTAAAGACGTTTTCAAATATGTCTCCCAAGTCCTCAAAATCAAAATCCATTCCCCCACCTGGCTGGGCATTTTGCCACGACCAGTTAAAATCCCATTGTTGACCACCGCCTCTGTTAATATCCTCAAAACCATTGCCAAACTGGTCATATTGGGCTCGTTTTTTGGAATCAGAAAGCACCTGATAAGCCTCATTCACCTCTTTAAATTTTCTCTCATCTCCTCCCTTATCGGGGTGATACTTATGAGCCAGTTTGTGAAATGCCTTTTTGATTTCATCTTGGCTGGCGTTTTTCGTTATGCCAAGAATTTCGTAATAGTCCATTGTTTTTAGGTGTTAGGTGATAGGTTTTAGTTGATAGTCAATATAAAAAATCTAATATCTAACATCGAACACCTAACACCTACTTTTTTTCTTTGAATTCTCCCTCATCGGCCTCCTTGTCCTCCGAAGCTTTATGCGGAGGAGGATTGGTTCCCTTATTATCCTGCGGATTCTGCTTATAAAGTTCCTGCCCAATCTTTTGCATTTCCTGTGACAACTCTTGCGTTTTTTGTTTTATTTCTTCCATATTATCACTACCCTTAATTTTTTTCAAAGCATCTATTTTTTCCACAGTCGGTTTTTTCACTTCTTCTGAAATTTTATCTTTTGCATCATTCAAAGTTTTTTCAGAAGTGTAAATCATTTGGTCAGCTAAATTTCTGGCTTCAATCAAGTCCTGTTTCTTTTTGTCTTCTTTAACGTGTAGCTCGGCGTCTTTTTTCATTCTCTCAACCTCTTCTTTTGAAAGTCCGGCCGAACCCTCAATTCTTATTGACTGGGATTTTCCAGTTGCCTTATCTTTGGCAGAAACATTCAAAATTCCGTTGGCATCAATATCAAAAGAAACTTCAATCTGCGGAACTCCCCGTGGAGCCTGCGGAATCCCATCAAGCATAAACCTGCCCAGTGTTTTATTTCCTTCTACCATTGGCCTTTCTCCCTGTAAAACATGAATTTCCACCGACGGCTGGTTATCGGCAGCAGTTGAAAACACTTGCGTTTTTGCAGTGGGCACTGTTGTATTTTTGGTTATCAAAGTTGTATTTACTCCTCCCATTGTTTCAATTCCAAGAGATAAGGGCGTAACATCCAAAAGCAAAACATCTCTTACATGGCCTTGCATAATGCCTCCCTGCACCGCAGCCCCAATTGCCACTACTTCGTCCGGGTTTACTTCTTTATTGGGCTCTTTGCCAAAAAGTTTTTTAACTTCTTCAACAATTTTTGGCATTCTTGTTTGCCCGCCAACTAAAACCACTTCATTAATGTCTTTTGCCTCTAAATTAGCCTCTTTTAAGGTTTGTTTTACCAGTGTAACAGATTTATCAATATAGTCCTGTACCATGCCTTCAAGCTGGGCTCTGGTTAATTTATAAAGCAAATGTTTTGGCCCTGATGCGTCTGAAGTAATAAATGGCAAATTAACTTCTGTTTCCATTGAGCTGGACAGCTCTATTTTGGCTTTTTCTGCAGCTTCTTTTATTCTTTGCAAAGCCAAGTTATCTTTTGCCAAATCAATGCCATTGTCTTTTTTAAATTCTTTTACCAGCCAATCCATAACCCTTTGGTCAAAATCATCTCCGCCAAGATGGGTATCCCCGCCAGTTGCCTTTACTTCAACGGTATCTGCCCCCACATCTAAAATTGAAATGTCAAAAGTACCCCCGCCAAAGTCATAAACCACAAT
>CAYIDV010000038.1:0-283 GCA_964362315.1 uncultured Candidatus Saccharibacteria bacterium | reverse complement strand
TCATCTTTCTTTTTGTTGAGTCCGTAAGCTAAAGCAGCGGCCGTTGGCTCGTTAATAACTCTTTTTACATCAAAACCGGCAATTTCTCCTGCTATTTTGGTGGCTTTTCTTTGAGAATCATCAAAATATGCCGGACAGGTAATAATGGCTTCTTTAATGGTTTCTCCCAGTTTTGCTTCGGCATCGGCTTTCAATTTTTGCAAAATCATTGCTGAAATTTCAGCTGGGTTATACCATTTGCCTGCCTGCCCGCCAGCGGGCGCAGAGATCGGAAGAGCGTCGG
>CAYIDV010000037.1:0-4641 GCA_964362315.1 uncultured Candidatus Saccharibacteria bacterium | reverse complement strand
GCGGAGGAGACAGGATTCGAACCTGCATGTCCTTGCGGACGCCGCTTTTCAAGAGCGGGGCTCCACCATTGAGCGACTCCTCCGCATATATTTTATCACAAATTTAAATAAAAATCAAATTGACTTAATTACCTTTTGAATATATAATAGAAGCCACTGGAGAGGTCGGATAATGGTTATTCCAGAAGTTTGCTAAACTTCGACGGCGCAAGCTGTCTTGTGGGTTCGAGTCCCACCCTCTCCGTTTTTAATTTTATGGTCAAAAATAAAAAAATAACTGAAGTCTTATCAAAAAAACCACCGGTGGTGGTGGTTTTGGGTCACGTTGACCACGGCAAAAGTTCTCTATTGGAGGCAATAAAAGATTTTAAAATTACCTCAAAGGAATCAGGCGGCATTACCCAGCACATTGGCGCTTACGAAATAGAACACAACAATCATAAAATAACCTTTATTGACACACCGGGCCACGAAGCTTTTTCGGAGATGAGGTCACGCGGAGTCAAAGTAGCTGACATATCCCTTTTGGTAGTAGATGCAGCTCAGAGCGTGCAGCCGCAAACCAAAGAAGCAATAACTACAATAAAAAAAGCCGGTATTCCCATGATTGTGGTATTAAACAAAATGGATATGCCTAAGGCCGATTCTCAAAAAATAAAAGGCGAACTTTCCAAAATAGATATACTGGTTGAATCAATGGGAGGACAAATTCCCTCAGTTGAGGTTTCGGCAAAAGAAAAAACAGGCATCAATGAACTGCTGGAAATGATTTTGCTGGTGGCTGACCTTCAAGATTTAAAAATGGATACCAAAAGCCTCGCCCAAGGTTTGGTAATAGAATCTTACATGGAAGCAAAAAAAGGACCTGTGGCAACCGTGATAGTTGAGAAAGGAATCTTAAGAAAAAAAGACATTATTGCCACTGACTCGGCTTTGGCCAAAGTAAAGTCATTAGAGGATTTTCAAGGCAAACCAATTGCACAAGTTCACCCATCCCAACCGGCCATAGTTTTGGGTTTTGAAACAGTCCCCGGGGTTAGTGAAAAATTTAAAAGCTATCTGACTGTTGAAGAAGCTGCTGCAAACGTTAAAAAAGAAGCTCAAAAAAGTAAAACAAAAACTACTGTCTTGGAAACTGAACCAGGTAAGAAAGTTCTGAATATTATTTTAAAGGGCGATTTTCTAGGGTCTTTGGAAGCAATTGAGGGGATGCTTAAAAATCTCCCTCAGGATAAGGTAATTGTGAGAATCTTAAAGAGCGAAGTGGGAGATGTTAATGAATCGGATGTAAAATTAGCCCAAACATCCAAGGGGCAAATAATAGGATTTAGGGCAAAGATTAACCCGGGGGTTTCAAAGTTGCTGTCAAAAGACAATAAAAAGAGAGTGGCAATAAAAACTTTTGATATAATTTATGAATTGATTCAAGAAGTCAGAAAGGAAATGGAAAAATCTTTAGAAGCGGAAGTAGTCCGCCAAGAATTGGGTAAAATTAAGGCATTAATAATATTTTTTGCCCAAAAAAACCGCCAGATTGTGGGCGGAAAAATTACTGAGGGGGAAATCAAAAAAGGACTCAAACTTGAAGTTTTTCGCCCTTCGACAATCTCAGGGCAGGGGGAAAAAGTGGGAGCAGGCAGAATTATAAATTTGCAGCGTGACAAAAAAGATATGGAGTTGCTCAAAAAAGGAGACGAATGCGGAATTTTATTTGAGGGAAATGTGAAGGTGGAAAAGAATGATATTTTAGTGGCTTACACAGAGGAAAGGCAGAAAGGCGTTTTGTAGAGAATTTGAAATATGAATAATCGTATAGAAAAAGTCAACTCTCTTTTAGAGCACGAAATAAGCAAAATTATTTTGAGAGATTTTGATTTTCAGGGAGCCATAGTTACCTTAACTTATGTTGATGCCACTGCAAATTTAATTGAGGCAAGGGCTTATATTTCTGTTTTGCCAGAAGAAAAAACTGAACAAGTTATAAAGTCATTGAACGGTGGCATTTATGACGTACAGCAGAAAATAAACAAAAAATTGAATATGCGCCCTATTCCTAAAATTATCTTTATAAAAGATGAAAAAATCAAAGAAGCGGCGCGGGTTGAAGAGTTATTAGGGTCATTGAAAAAACAGGAAAAATAGAGTAAATTGAAGTAATATCGGCTAGGTAGCCAAGTAGTAAGGCAGAGCTCTGCAAAAGCTCTATACGCGAGTGCAATTCTCGCCCTAGCCTCACATTTGGAATTCAGGCCCAAGTGGCGGAATGGTATACGCGCAACACTTAAAATGTTGTGAGCTTCGGTTCATGTGGGTTCGACTCCCACCTTGGGCACATAAAAAATCAAAATGCAAAATTGTGCATACTAAAAAAGCGCCCAGCTGGGCGCTTTTTTAGTTTTAACTCTCTAAAATTTCTATTTTTAATATCTTCGCTCCAAATCTTTTGGCTTGTTTATATTCCGGGAACCAAATGTCAACGTGATATTTACCTTTTCTTTCATGCATTCTGTCTTGAACAGTGAAAACTTTTTCACCGTATAATTGAGGAATTCTTATTTTACTGCCAAATGGTAACATGTTATTGGCAACAATACCATCTACAACCTTTTTACCGGAAGCCGTGATAAATGGAGTACTGTCTGTTTGGTCAATGGTACTGGAGTAAGCAGTAACCATCATGTTTATGGTTTTGACTACATCATAAGAAACCCCGGGCGCCACGCAGAACTTTTCCTCACTTTCTGGGCCAGCACCCATTGTCTTTGGTATAAATACTCCGTATAACACAATCCAGGATATAAGGCCTACAATTATAGAGCGAAATAACAGTGATTTACTCATAATTATGAGCGAGGAAGGAATGAAAAACTTTTTTCATTCCGACCGAGCGATTAATTATATTTGGCTAAGCGTAGGGAGGAATAATAAATCACAATTTATTATTCTGACCGAGCGACCAAATATATCTTTAATATATAAATGGCGTAGCCATTTCTATAAAAGAATAGCTTTTATATTAAAAAACTCCCTTTTCAGGAGCATAATTTAATGTTAGCATATTTAAACAACCTTGTCAATACCTATACAATAAATACGAATATATGTCAATATCGTTAAATTTTAAGGAAAATTCATATTTTATGTCAATGAGGTCAAAATTTAGGTAAAAAACCCTAAAAAATCACCTAAAAGGCGAAAAGGTTCTAACTCCGCTCACTTGTATGTCAATTTCCCGAGTATAATTTAGTTGAGCAGGATAGTGGATGATGTTAGAAACTATTTCCAAACCACGACTGACCGTTTCTTTATTCCAAGCCCATCATTGGAAGGGGCGAATATTAATTAGACAAAGCCTCTTAGACTCTACTATATTCCGCCAATTATCAGATCTTCATGACTACCAGGCTCTTCAACTTCTGGAAGATTTTCAATTTGGCGATACATTTCTTCTAATACCCCTTCAGTCGGTTCACCTCCTGAAACAACAGCCACTGTTAAGTAGAATGGACTTCTGTTTTTTGCTTTTAGATCTTTAGTGGTACTATCTGGACGCATTACATATACTGCCCAATTGTTATTTTCAAGTTCCACCTTTCCTCTTTCCCCATCCCGATTCCCGTGGGTTAATACACGATTAAGATTTTTATTTTGCATTAAAATATCTGCCAAAGGCAAGGAGGAATTATACGCCCAGCCATCTCCCTCTGGAAACCATCGGTGAATCATTATAGGAATCTTTTCAGGCAATAATTCGGGCTTCCCTTCAATAAGTCGGTCTTTATCAGATTCTCCTTCTTGAATTAGGGGTGGTTGAAAGCCTTGGGCATTTTTATCTAACTCATTTAAAAGATCTATGGCTCTTCGATAGTCACCTGCTTCTACTAGTTCAGACAATGTCTTATTCAATGCCTTTCGTTCTTGTTTTTTCAGTCCCCATTTAGCATAATTATTAATATCAAAAGGGTTTGGCTCAAAATTTGGCACCTCGTTTTTATTTATCATAGAATTATTCTAATTACTTTACCGAATTATACATACTAAAAAATTGCCTAGAAGGCGAAAAGGTTCTAACTCCGCTCACTTGTATGTCAATTTCCCGACTACATCAATCTCTTTCTTCTGAATGCAATTCCTGATGCTGTTTTTAGATACTTCTCAAAATCTTCTGCTTTCTTTTGAGATAAAAAGGAACAATACCAAATTATTTTCCAAGGTTTAAACTTACTTGTATGTTTATTAGCACCAGAATTATGCGATTCCAATCTTTTCTTTAAATCAGATGTTGAACCAATATAGGTTTGACGTAGATTATCGATGCTCTCCAAAATATATACGTAATGCATAATAACAAGAGTCTATTCTTCGCTTCTTCACTAAAGTTTCGAAGCGCAAGCGCCAAGGCTACGAAGGACCCTTCTTCTTTCTGCATAAACAAGGGCGATACCACTTTTGAAAATGGCTCGCCCTTCGTAGCTCGAAGCATAGCGGAGAGCGAAGAAGGGAGCGGGTGAGCGGAATTGAACCGCCGTCTATACCTTGGCAAGGTATTATAATAGCCACTATACGACACCCGCAGAATTTTTTAATTTTATGCCGGGGGCGAGAATCGAACTCGCGACAGCTTGTTCTTCAGACAAGAAC
>CAYIDV010000036.1:0-4804 GCA_964362315.1 uncultured Candidatus Saccharibacteria bacterium | reverse complement strand
TTTTGATATTTTTCAATGGGTCAAAGAAGTTCAAAGTAAGAAACTAAAAATGAATGATTTAGTTGCTTCTCTAGAGAAATATGGTGCCAGGGTGGAAAGCGACGAAGATTCACATGATATGGCAGCCCTGCACTACAGAATTGTATTTTCGTTATCAGAAGATACTGTTGTTACCATAGGAATCATTCTTATGGATTACCAAACTGATTCAGATGTAGTGATAGAAACCATGACCACATTACCAGAGCATCGAAGACGTATAGGGATTGGTAGTAAAGCTATTGCCAAAGTATTGCAATGGGCTGCTGACCACAACCTTAAGGACTTGCGTGCTACGCAAGTAGCAGGGGAAGAGAACGAAAACTTTTGGCGAAAAAATGGATTTACTCCACAAGAGGAGCCAAATCCCTGTAACGACTTTATCTATCGTGTCTCATGAACAACGGCACAGTTTCTTTTTTAGCTTTGCCGCATGGTTTGCCAAGCGGCTTTTTTATTTCAGAACAATAGACCTTAAATCTGGGATGTAGATATACTCATTTTTATGTTGTATAATGATTTTAATCTTTCAATGCGATTCAGGACAAGCTATTGTTCACGATGCCGACATTTTTAATATAACCTAATATAAAAGATGATTATAGAATATATTTACGCTTTTTTGAGCGTTTTAATAGTCAGTTCTGTTTCTTTGATTGGAGTTTTTACCCTTTCTTTAAAAGAGGATTTTTTGAAAAAATACATTTTTATTTTTATAAGTTTGGCGGCAGGGGCATTGTTAGGAGACGCTTTTATCCATTTAATTCCAGAAGCCCTTGAAAAATCTTCAAGCACGGCTTTTGCCAGCACCTTAATTATTGTTGGAATACTATTGTTTTTTATTTTAGAAAAATTCTTTCATTGGCACCATCACGGCGAAGACGCAGACAAGCCCCACGGCGTCCATCCCATTGGAAAATTAATTCTTGTTTCAGACGGCGTTCACAATATAACAGACGGCATTATTATCGGCGCCAGTTTCTTTGTGAGCGTACCGGTTGGCATTGCTACTACTTTGGCCGTCATTTTGCACGAAATTCCCCAAGAAATAGGGGATTTTGCCGTATTACTGCACGCAGGGTATGCCAGAAAAAAAGCTTTATGGTTGAATTTTCTCTCTGCTCTCACAGCTGTGATAGGGGTGATTATTGCCTTTATCCTTAGGGGTATTGGAGAGAGTTTTAATGTCTGGATGCTGTCAATTGTCGCCGGAGGGTTTATTTACATAGCTACTGCTGATTTAATTCCTGAAATTCATAAAACTAAGGAATTAAAACATTCCCTTGTGCAAATTGCAGTAGTTATTATCGGAATAATGGCGATGTTGGCTCTGCTTTTTGTTGAGTAAATATAGATTTTTTCAACGGCTCACCCGCCAGCTGGCGGGTGAGCCGTTGAAGTTGATTTTAAGCTTAATTTTTGCTATAATGAAGCAATGAGCATAAGTGTAATAACCTTTGTTTTTTTGTTTATTCCCTGACTTATGCGAATTGCGGAATCCCGCACCAAAGAATTATGAATTTATATTGAGAATATATTCTTTTGGGGCGTGAATTAAAGAATATGAGTGAGAAAATTATAATTGATAATAGTCAAGAAAAAGCCCTTATTGAGAACCTTAAAAACAGGCATGATATTAAAGCAGAAAGGATTAAAAGACTGTTAGATTTGCCAGATTTAACCAAAAGAGAGAATTCTCCAATAAAAATTTTAGCTGACCAGATAATTAAATTACCAAGATTTGCCGATTTTGACTTGATTGATTTTCCCAGAGTGGTCTCGGTTGAAGAAAATTTTGATGTCTTAAACACGCCCAAAGAACATTCAAGCAGAAGAGAAACTGATACCTATTACGTGACAGAAGACAAAGTTTTACGCACTCACACAACCACTATGTGGCCCTATTATTTAAGGCACAAAGGCATTATTGATAAATTGGAAAAAGAAGGGCATTTGGGCCTTTTGTCAACCGGAATTGTTTTTAGAAAAGACGAAATAGACAGAAGCCATTTTCCTGCCTTCCATCAAATTGACGGATTGTATATATGCGAAAAATCCAAAAAAATTCTAATACAAAAGGATTTAGAAGACGTTTTAATTGATATTGCCAAAAGCATTTTTGGCCAAGACATAGAATATACATTTACCGTTGAAACTTTCCCCTTTACAGACCCTTCAGTTGAAATGAACTTAAAGTTTGGCGGCAAGTGGATGGAAATTTTAGGTTCTGGATTGGTGCATTCTCAGGTTTTAAAGAATTTGGGAGTAGACCCTGAAATTTACAATGGCTGGGCTTTTGGCATGGGTATTGAAAGGCTGGCAATGGTGAAAATGGAAATTCCAGACATTAGAATTTTTTGGTCAGATGACCCAAGGATAAATAGTCAGTTTAAAGACGTAAACAGCAAATATAAAGAAGTAAGTAAGTATCCGGCTGTGGTGCGCGATATTTCATTTGTAATAGACAAAAACATAGCACTTAATAATTATTATGAGTTAGTAAGGGATGAAGCAGAAAACTTAATTGAACAGGTTGAATTGGTTGACCAATACGAAGACGAGGCAAAGTGGTCTGGCAAAAAATCTTATACTTTCAGGATTATTTACAGGTCTCTGGAAAAAACTTTGACCAACGAGGAGGTAAATAAGATCCATGATAGAATAATAGAAAAAACAAAGAGCGAATTAAACGCGATTATAAGATAATTTTATGAAACTTAAAATTAAAGATTTAGAAGAAAGAGACAAGAAACAAGAGACAAGCGACAATGTAAAACCAAAAGCAGTAAAACCTGCAGTAAAAAAAGAAAAACCAGCTGAAGTTAGAAAAACAGAAGTTAAAACAGAGCAAGTTCCAATACCTAAAACCCAGAATCTAACACCCAAGAATGGCGAATACACTGCCAAAGATATTTATGTATTAAAAGGGTTGGAGCCAGTCAGAAAAAGGCCGGGAATGTATATCGGGTCAACCGGGCTTGATGGCCTTCATCATTTGATTTGGGAAGTGGTTGATAATTCTTTGGACGAAGCAATGGCGGGTTACGCCAAAAATATTGAGGTGTTTTTGCTTTCTAACAATAGAGTTAAGGTTTCTGACGATGGCAGGGGAATTCCGGTTGAAAAACACGCTGACACCAAAAAATCGGCTTTGGAAACTGTTATGACTACTTTGCATGCCGGCGGAAAGTTCGGCGGCGAGGCATATAAGGTTTCTGGTGGTTTGCACGGTGTCGGAGTTTCGGTGGTTTGTGCCTTGTCAACCTTCATGGAAGCAGAAGTTCAAAGGGACGGAGGCAGGTATGTGCAAGAGTACTTTAGGGGCAACCCAAAAACTGCAGTAAAAAGAGTGGGGGATTCTAAAAAAACAGGCACCACAGTCACCTTTGATGCCGACCCTCAAATTTTCCCCAAAATAGAATACGACTTAAAGAAAATTTTAAACCACTTGCGCCAACAGGCATATCTTACAAAAGGAGTCAGGATTAGTTTAAAAGATGAGAGAAAAAAAAGTGAAGAAACTAGTTATGTGTTTTATTTTGAAGGCGGAGTTGGTTCTTATGTAAAATATCTGGCTTCGGGAAACACGCCAAGGCACCAAAACATATTTTCAGTGGCAGCCACCAAACAAGATATTCTAGTGGAAGCCGCTTTTCAATACACTCAGGAAATGGAATGCACTGAAGAAAGCTTTGCCAATAATATTTATACAGTTGACGGCGGAACCCATATTTCGGGCTTCAGGACTGCCTTAACCAGGGCTTTAAATGCTTATGCCCGCAGAGAAGGGTTTTTAAAAGAAAAAGATGAGAATTTTTCAGGCGATGATGTTAGAGAAGGTTTGACCGCGGTGGTTTCTGTAAAAATAAGGGCCCCCCAGTTTGAAGGACAAACCAAAGCTAAACTTGGCAATCCTGAAGCTAAAAATGCAGTGGAAGATGCCGTGTCAGAGGGTGTGGCTGATTACTTAGAAAGAAATCCAACAGATGCCAGGGCAATAATTGAAAACTGCATTTTGGCAACCAAGGCTAGGTTGGCAGCCAAAGCCGCCAGAGCAACTGTTTTAAGAAAAGGAATTTTGGAGGGTTTAACCTTACCCGGCAAGTTGGCTGACTGCTTGTCAAAAGAGCCAGAAGAATCAGAGCTTTATATTGTTGAGGGAGATTCAGCGGGCGGTAGTGCAAAAATGGCTCGCGACAGAAGATTTCAGGCAATATTGCCTTTACGGGGCAAGATTTTAAACGTTGAAAGGGCGAGAATAGACAAAATGCTGGCAAACAAAGAGGTAAAATCACTGATTATTGCCCTGGGCACTGCTATTGCCGAGGACTTTGACTTGGAAAAATTAAGGTATCATAGGGTAATTATAATGACCGATGCTGATGTTGACGGATCTCACATCAGGACCTTGTTGCTCACTTTATTTTACAGATACTTTAAGCCGGTAATGGAAGCCGGCTACATTTACATTGCCCAACCGCCGCTTTACAAAATCCAGTCAGGCAAAGCCGTAAAATACGCCTACACAGAAGAACAAAAAGAAAAAATTGTAAAAGATTTGGGTAAATCCGGAGTAAATTTGCAAAGATACAAGGGCTTAGGAGAAATGAACTCAGACCAGCTTTGGGAAACCACAATGAACCCAGAAAACAGATTATTGCTGAAAGTGGAAATTGAAGAAGGCCACTTAGCCGACAAAACCTTTGACATTTTAATGGGCGAGGAGGTTGAGCCAAGGAAGAAATTCATCCAAACCCACGCCAAA
>CAYIDV010000035.1:0-5169 GCA_964362315.1 uncultured Candidatus Saccharibacteria bacterium | reverse complement strand
TTAAAGAAATACTTGGGTAGAATGTTCTTAAAAAACAGGCTCAAGTCTTATTTGACCGGGTAAATGAATTTACGCAAAGCTGAATTAAAAGAATTAAAAGAAGTAAAAGAAATTGCCGATCTTCTGCGCTTGAACATCCCAGGCTTTGTCTGGAACGACGAGGATTTTATAGCAAAGCAAATTGAAAGAGGAGAATATTTTTTAATAGAAAACGACGGCCATATAGCCGGCGTGATGAGTCTAAGGGAAAGAAAAAATAGCTTGCATATTGAAACTTTAGTTGTAAGAAAAGAGTTTCAATCAAAAGGTTTCGGCACAGCTTTTATAGAATTTGCCAAGCAAGTGGCAAGGGATAAAAAAATCAATACTCTTCACGCCTATTCTTTCAGCGAATATAACATTGCTGATTTTTATTTAAAAAGAGGATTCAAACTAATGGATTATACGGGATATTATAAGCATCACAAATACAACTGTTTTGAAATGGATTTGGGACAAAAAAAGCATTCTTTCATAAGAGGAATATTAAATGCAAAGACAAAAAGCATAAGTTTTGCCTCCATAATTCTAATGGCTTCTTATTTTGCCTCGGCCATTCTGGGACTGCTTAGAGACCGCCTTCTGGCAGGAAGATTTGGTACCGGTACCCTGGATTCTTACTACGCTGCCTTTACCATCCCCGATTTCATTGCTTTAATATTAATTTTTGGAGCAATATCTGCTGCTGTAATCCCAATATTTAGTTCTTATCAAGTCAAATCAAGAAAAGAGGCGTTAGAGTATGTCTCTGTTATTTTAAATATATTTTTAGTTTTTTTAATTGTTGTTTCTTTTGTTCTTATAATTTTTGCTCCTTTTTTAGTTTCTCTAATTACTCCTGGCTTTTCAGAAAGTAAAAAAGAATTAACCGTGTTGCTCATGCGTATCATGTTTTTAAGCCCAATTATTTTAGGGGTAAGTAACATGATAAGTAGCATATTACAGGTTTTTCATAAATTTTTAATTACCGCACTGGCTCCAATTATGTACAATGCGGGCATTATTTTAGGCATTTTATTTTTGGTGCCTTGGTTCGGTCTAATTGGTCTTGCTTTTGGGGTTGTCTTGGGCGGAGTCCTCCATCTTTTAGTACAGATTCCTTCTTTTGTGCATTCTGGGTTTAAGTATCAACCAATTTTTGACCTAAAACATAAAGGAGTTTTGAAAACAATAAAATTAATGCTGCCTAGGTCCCTTGGATTAGGAGCTGCTCAATTTAATGCAATGGTTATTACTGCTATTGGTTCTACCTTGGCATCTGGAAGTATTGCAGTTTTTAATTTTGCCAACAATATGTCTACAATGCTTACTAATGCAATTGCTGTTTCTCTTTCAACAGCTGTTTTTCCGGCAATGTCTTTGGCTTATTCAAAAGAAGATAAAAAAGAGTTCGAAAGAAAATTTTCCGGCGCTTTTAAACAGATAATCTTCTTACTTATTCCCGCTAGCGTTTTAATTTTTCTATTAAGAGCACAGATAGTCAGAGTTGTTTTAGGCACTGGCAGATTTGGGTGGGTAGACACAAGGCTTACGGCTGCCTGTCTTGGATTATTTAGCATAGGTCTGTTTGCCCAAGGGCTTATTTTTGTTTTGTCAAAAACTTTTTATGCCTCCCACAACACAAAAATCCCTGCAGCAATCAGCGTTGTCGTTGTTGTTTTTAATATCTTATTGAGCTTGTTTTTTGTCTGGTTGTTTAGCTTCTCTGGGTTGTTTTTAGATTTTATGCAGAATATATTAAAGTTGCATGATGTAGAAGACATAAGAGTTGTTGCCTTGCCATTGGCTTTTTCAATAACGGTAATTCTGCAGGCATGTTTGCTTTTGTTCTTTCTTTACAGAAAATTAAAGACCTTTAGGGTTGAGGATATTTCAAAATCGCTAAGCAAAATTTTAATAGCAAGTTTTATAATGGCTGTTGTAGTATTTTTAACTAGGCAGGGGTTAGTGGTATTAAGAATTGTTGAATTACAAACATTTTTAGGAGTATTTTTACAACTTGTGTTATCTGGCATAGCTGGAGTTGTCTTTTATATATTTGTTTCTTATGTTTTGAGATCAAAAGAACTAGAAAAGATAAAAAGGTTATTTTTAAATGGTAAAACAAGAACAGATTAGAAACTTTGCAATAATCGCGCACATTGACCACGGAAAATCAACTTTGGCTGATCGGCTTTTGGAAATAACAAATACTATTCCAGCCAAAAAAATGCAGGAACAATTTTTGGATTCAATGGATTTAGAAAGAGAAAAGGGGATTACCATAAAATTAAAACCAGTGAGAATGGTTTACCGTTATCCAAAATCCAACACCCAACACCCAACACCAAATTCAGAATATATTCTGAATTTGGTGGATACTCCAGGGCATGTTGATTTTTCTTATGAAGTTTCCAGGTCTTTGGCCGCTGTTGAGGGTGCTGTTTTGTTGGTTGATGCCACCCAGGGAATTCAGGCGCAAACACTGGCAAACATAGAACTGGCGCGAAAACAAAATTTAGCAATTATTCCAGTTATAAATAAAATTGACTCGCCTGCCGCAAAAGTTGAAGAATCGGTTCAAGAACTGGCAAATTTTTTAGGAGTTTTGCCTAGGGAAGTTTCAAAAATTTCCGCTAAAAACGGGACAAATGTTGAACAAGTAATCATGGCAATAATTGAAAAAATACCTTCACCCTCCCAAGTTTCGCAAAGCGAAATTTGGGAGGGCAAGCCACCAACGAGGCCGGGTCTCGTTGATAAACCATTTAGAGCATTAATTTTTGATTCAGATTACGATTCTTTTAAGGGCGTGATTGCTTATGTTAGGGTGGTTGACGGCAAAATTTTAGACAAAGAAAAAATAAAATTGTTGGCCACAGATACACAAGCAGAAATTAAGGAATTGGGGTATTTAAATCCTGAAATTTTGCCGCAGAAACAAATTTCTGCAGGTGAAATTGGATATATTGCCACAGGAATAAAGGAACCGGGCAAAGTGCGTGTAGGCGACACCATCACAAAACTGAGCGAGGTCGGACCTCGCTCAGTTTTACCGTTGGAGGGATATGAAGAACCAAAGCCGATGGTATTTGCCAGTTTTTATCCTGAAAATCCAAATGACTTTGACCAGCTAAAAGTTGCTCTTTCAAAGCTGAAATTATCTGACCCGGCGCTTGTATACGAACCAGAAATGAAGGAAGCACTGGGCAGGGGATTTAGGTGCGGATTTCTGGGTACTTTGCACGTTGAAATTGTTTCAGAAAGATTGGAAAGAGAATTTGGTCTTTCGCTGGTTATTTCAACTCCGTCGGTTATTTATAAAATTTTTGACAAAAAAGGAAAAGAAAGTTTTGTCTATTCTGCCTCTGACTGGCCCGACTCTGCCTACATAGAAAAAACTGAGGAACCATGGGTGTCTCTGGAGGTTATTACGCCTTCTTTGCATATTGGTAGATTAACGGGTGTGTTAAAAGATTTGAGAGGTAATTATCTTAAGACAGATTATTTAAGCAGCCAAAGAGCAGTTATTGTGTTTGAAACTCCCCTGCGGCAAATTGTTGCAAACCTATATGACAAAATAAAAAGCGTGAGCCAGGGATATGCCTCAATGAATTATAAAGTTTTGGGATACAGACCTGGTAAACTGGTAAAATTGGAAATTTATATTGCCGGTAAAAAAGAAGAAGCGCTGTCCCGTGTTGTTGCAGAAGATGATGCTTATACAGAAGGTAAAAAATTAGTTGAAAAATTAAAAACCACCCTGCCTTCTCAGCAGTTTTCAGTTGCATTGCAGGCGGTCATCGGCGGAAAAGTAATTGCAAGAGAAACAATTTCCGCAAGAAGAAAAGATGTCACCGGTTATTTATACGGCGGAGATGTTTCAAGAAAGAAAAAACTTTTAGAGAAACAAAAAAGAGGCAAAAAACTTTTGAAAGAAAAAGGAAAAATTAACATACCATCAAAAACTTTCCTGGAAATCTTCCGGTCGTAGCTTGATTTTTTACATTGAAAATAATAACATCATAAAAATCAAACTTATAAACTTGAGAATGTTGGTGTGTTGTGTATAATATACTTATAATATATTAATGCTATGGCGAAAAGAAAAACGGCAAAACAAATGGAACGGCATCTTAAAGGTATGGCGAATCATTATCGTATTGAGATATTGTTGCTTTTAGGAGAGCACAATAAAATAACTCTTGAAAATATCGTTGAGATACTCGGCGCAAACGGAAAAACCATAGGTGAACACACACGGCGGCTTTATCAGGCGGGATTGGTTAATAAAGAGTACCGCGGCAAATTTGTAGAGCATACCTTATCACCCTACGGTAAAACATTCGTCCGTTTTTTAAAGTCATTTCAAAGAACATAAACACATTCTTATAAACTTGAGAATGTAAGGATGTGTTGGTGTATAAATTATTGCAACTTGGTCTGGAAGGAGGAGTAAAACCGTCCCTCTTTTTATTAGATTTTAATATTAAAATTAAAAAATGAACAAAGTGCTTGGCGAAAATTTTTTTAACTGCGATACAAAAATTGTAGCTCAAAATTTACTTGGCAAGTTTTTAGTTAGAAAAATAAGGGATAAAAAACTCTCCCTCATGATTACGGAAACGGAAGCATACGACGGGTTTTATGACAAAGCAAGCCATGCCTACAAAGGAGAAACCAAAAGGACAAAAGTTATGTTTGGACACCCAGGGAATTTTTATGTTTACCTTTGTTACGGAATGTATTTTATGGTCAATATCGTAACTCGAGAAAAAGGCTATCCGGCCGCCGTTCTTATCAGGGGAGCTGCTCTAAACAAAGAAAACGCTTTTAACGGTCCGGGGAAAATAAGTAAATTTTTAAAAATAGGAAAAAGCTTCAATAGCAAAAAATCGGCCGTTGCAACAGGGCTTTGGATAGAAGACAAAGGCATAAAAATAAATAAGAAAGATATTAGAAAAGGCAGCCGCATAGGAGTGGATTACGCAGGACTTTCTTGGTCTAAGAAAAAATTGAGATTTTATACAGAATAAGACCCTTTATTTTTTCTACATTTTGTGTTAATGTTATTGCCGTGCATCGCGCCTTGGAGTAGTAGTACCTCGGGAGTCTCATAAGCTCCAGGCCCCCTTGCAATTCGGGGAGGCG
>CAYIDV010000034.1:0-5666 GCA_964362315.1 uncultured Candidatus Saccharibacteria bacterium | reverse complement strand
TTGAATTCTTACTTGGGATTAATAAGCCATGGCAATAGCCATAAAATAAGAGAGGAATTGTTGAAGTTTCCTAGCCAAAAGAGTAATATTAAAAAATCTTATATGAAAAAAGAATCAGATTTAATGAATAAAATAGTAAGCCTTTGTAAGAGGAGAGGATTTGTTTTTCCTGGAAGCGAGATTTACGGCGGATTGGCCAACTCTTTTGATTACGGACCTTTGGGAGTTGAGTTGAAAAACAACATAAAAAATCTTTGGTGGAAAAGGTTTGTCCACAAAAGAGATGATGTAGTAGGAATTGATGCGGCTTTGATTATGAATCCAAAAGTATGGGAGGCTTCTGGTCATTTAAATGAATTTACAGATCCTTTAACCGAGTGCAAAGAATGTCATAACCGCTTTATAGTGGATGAAACTAAAATTAAATGTCCTAGTTGCGGCTCTAAAGATTTTACCGATTCAAGACAATTTAACTTGATGCTTAAAACCTTTTTAGGACCAGCAGAAGATAAATCTAATGTTGTATATTTTCGTCCGGAAACGGCTCAGGCAATGTTTGTAGATTTTAAAAACGTGCTGGAAACTTCCAGAAAAAAAATTCCCTTTGGCATTGCCCAAATTGGAAAGGCATTCAGAAATGAAATTACTCCGGGAAACTTCATATTTCGCACGAGAGAATTTGAGCAGATGGAAATTGAGTATTTTGTAAAAGAAGGGGAATGGCAAAAATGGTTTGAATACTGGAAAAGCCAAATGTGGAGCTGGATGACAGACGATTTAGGTTTGAATAAAAAAAATATTCATGAACTTGAGGTACCGGAAGCGGAACGAGCCCATTATTCCAAAAAAACTATAGATTTTGAATATAATTTTCCTTTCGGCAAAGACGAGCTTTACGGACTGGCCTATCGCACAGATTTTGACCTAAGAAACCATTTTAAAAAAGAGCCATACAGAGATCCAGATACTCTTGAGGAATTTTACCCCCATGTTATTGAGCCAACGTGGGGAGTAGACAGATCTTTGCTGGCAGTGTTGCTTGATGCCTATACAGAGGAAAAAGATCGTATTGTATTAAAGCTAAAACCAAAACTGGCACCATATAAAGTTGCGGTTTTTCCGCTTTTGGCTAATAAACCAGAACTTGTAAAGTTGGCTAAGAAAATTTATGATGATTTGCGCAAGGATTTTATAATTGCTTTTGACGACAGGGGAAATATTGGAAAAAGATATTACAGCCAGGATGAGATAGGCACGCCATTCGGGATCACGGTTGATTTTCAGACGTTAGAAGATGATACAGTTACCGTTCGCGACCGGGACACTATGAAACAAGAAAGAGTTAAAGTTAAAGATTTAAAATCTTTTTTAAACGAAAAGATATAAAGATCTATGGATGAAAAAGTTACGGCGATTGTATCTGCTTTTAATGAGGAGAAAAACATTAAAAATGTCTTAGATATACTTTTAGCGTCAAAAAAACTTGACGAAGTTATTTTAGTTGACGATGGCTCAAAAGATAAAACATCCAAAATAGCAAAAAACCTGGGCGCTAAAATTGTAATTTTGCCTGAAAATAGCGGTAAAGCTAAGGCAATGAAGAAAGGCATAGAGTCAACCAAGGCTGATGTGATTGTTTTTTTTGACGCCGATTTGATAGGCTTAAATCAAGGGCATATTAACTCTTTAATAAGTCCGATTTTAAAAAATGAAGCCGTAATGTCTGTTGAGATAAGAGATCGTTGGTGGGGCTTGCCTAGATTAATTGCCCAAATTTCTCCTTTTATGTTTACAATCGGCGGAGAAAGGGCCATTAGACCTTTTGTTTTAAAGGACATACCGCAAAAGTTCATTTTTAATTTAACAGATGTAATGGTCATGAATTATTACTGTAAAATTAATCATCTCCCTGTAAAATTTGTTTACTTAAAAGGATTAGATATAGTTGTAAAAGAAAAAAAATGGGGTTTTTTAAAGGGATTTATTGCCCGTTTTAAAACGGTAGTTGAATTTATTAAAGTGAGAATCTTGATTTTTTTGCACAAGAATGAGTTTTCACTTCATTCGCATGTTTAAAAAAACAGTTTTAAAAAATAAATTAAGAATAATTACAGTGCCGGTCAAGAATGCCAACAGTGTAACTGTTTTGATTTTGGTTGGTACGGGGTCAAAATACGAGACAAAAGATATAAATGGCATATCTCATTTTTTAGAGCATCTGTTTTTTAAAGGCACTAAAAAGAGACCCAGTACTTTAGAAATTTCAGAAACTCTAGATATGATTGGCGGTCAATACAACGCTTTTACCTCAAAAGAAGTGACGGGATTTTGGGCAAAGGTTGATAAAAAACACACAGATGTTGCCTTAGATTGGATTTCAGACATATTTTTGAGTTCAAAATTTGAAGAAGAGGAAATTGAAAGAGAAAAAGGAGTGGTTATTGAAGAACTGAATATGTATTTGGATACCCCAACGGCTTACGTTTCAGAGCTTTTTGAAGATTTACTCTATAGAGACCAACCGGCTGGTTGGAGGATTATAGGAGAAAAAGCAACCATTACCAATTTTAACAGGGAAAAAGTTTTGGATTATTATCACAGCCATTATTCCAATGAAAATACAGTGGTTTGTGTTGCAGGTGACGTGGGTTCAAAACAAATAGAATATAAAATTAAAAAACACTTTAGTAAGATTGAAATTAGAAAACATTCAAAAAAACCTGATACAAAAGAAGAACAATCAAAACCAGAAATTTTAATTCATCATAAAAAAACCGACCAAACTCATTTTTGCCTGGGGGTAAGGACTTATGATATGTATGACAAAAGAAAATACGCCTTAAGTTTAATGGCTGTAATTTTGGGAGGAAATATGAGCTCCCGCTTATTTATTTCGGTAAGGGAAAGGCATGGATTGGCTTATTATATTCATACTTCTTTTGAATCAACTAGTGATACAGGGTATTTGGTTACCCAGGCAGGTATTAAGAATGATAGCTTGGAAAAGGCAGTTGGCTTGGTTTTAAAAGAATATAAAGATTTAAGAATTAACAAAATCAAAGATAGCGAACTTAAAAAAGCAAAGGATTACTTAAGAGGCACCTTGTCTTTGTCTTTGGATGCTACCGACAACCAATCTTCATTTTACGCAAACCAGGAAGTGATGGGCCAAACAATTTTAACTCCAGAAGAAAAATTAAAACTTATTGATAAAGTTTCTATAAATGATATAAAAAAGGTAGCTGAAGACATATTCAAAAATAAAAAACTTAATTTAGCTGTTATAGGTCCTTTGGGACAAGAAGAAAGAAAAAGATTAGAGAAAATCTTAAGAATTTAATTCTGCTACGAAGTACGAAAACATACGAATATACGAAAGTAATAATTTTGTGTACAGACAATCATTTTCGTATATTCGTAAAAATTAGTATTTCGTAGCCGACTATGGAACAAGTCTTAGATATTTCTTGGAAAACCATAATAAAAATCTTTATCGCCGGATTTGTTTTTTATATTCTATTTTTAGCAAGAAATGTTGTTATTTGGTTCTTTTTCGCTTTAATAATTTCCGTTTTATTGGATCCGGCAATTAATTTTTTGAGAAAGTTGCGCGTACCTAAAATTTTAGCGGTAATTCTTATTTATTTATCTATTTTCGGATTTATTGGTCTGATTATTTACCTTGTTTCACCAATTTTTGTTTTAGAAATGGGACAGTTTATTAAAAATATTCCTGACTATTTTGAAAAAATAAACCCATTATTAAAAAATTTAGGGTTTGATATTGCTCAAAATTTCCAAGATTTGACAAGGGAATTAATCTTTGGGCTCCAAGAAAGCTCCAAAAGCATCATTAAGGCCCTTTCCGTTTTCTTTGGTGGAGTTTCTTCAACGCTTCTCATTTTTATTCTGGCCTTTTACCTTTCCTTAGAAGACAAAGGAGTGGAAAAAGTTTTATTGCTATTGTCTCCTAAAAAATATGAAAGATACATATCCAGTCTTTTTGAGAAGGTTCAATTTAAAGTCGCCGGCTGGTTTGGAGCCAGAATTTTAGCTTGCATATTTGTGGGAATTGCTTCTTTCATTATTTTCTTTTTATTTAAAGTAAAATATGTCTTTATTTTGTCTTTGATTTCTGGCGCATTGAATTTTGTGCCTCTCATTGGGCCGTTGGTTACCGGAATATTGGTGCTTTTGTTTGTAGGGGTGTCTGATTCTTGGTTAGTGGCAGTATATATCGTGGTTGCTTTAATACTAATACAGGAGTTAGAAAATAAAATAATTACTCCTTTGTTAATGAAGAAACTTTTAGATTTGCCTCCTGTTTTAGTTTTGCTCTCTATATTAGTGGGAGGGATTATGTTTGGGCTTTTGGGAGTTATTTTTGTGGTGCCGGTTTTTGGGATTATATACGAGTTCTTAAAAGAATTTTTACAAAAAAGGAAAGAAGCAAGTTCACTTTAACAGTATTATTGAGATTATAATAGTTGCTGTTTGAGTTGAAATTCTCCAACTTAAGGGGAATTTTTTATTTTTTGTCAGATAATGAATTTTTCCTCCATGGATTTTATCGTGGAAATTTAAAACTCTGTTTGGAAAAATATAATTTATAAAAGTGAGGCCATCTGGAATAACAGCAGTTAAAGCACAAAGATAAATTATAAATTGTCCGCCAAGTTGCCTGTTTGAAAATAGGAAAATTACAAAGAAACCAAAGAAAAAATCCAAAAATATTTTTGAAAAATCAGAAAGTGACTTTTTCCATAGTTTATTTTTTATATTATTTACAGAATATTCAACGTGGGGGAACAAATCTAAAAAATAATGCCCCCAAAAAGCCAAAAATAACGCCAGCCAAACATTATTTGTTACTGAATATATTTTGTATCCAATAGCCGCCCCAAATAACATGTGTACGAGTAAGATCATAAGAATGTTATTTTAATAAAACATATTTTAATAAAGCATATTAATTATTTTAACTATTAAAATAATAAAATCCATACCCTCTTTTCAAAGCTTTGAAAAGAGGGTATAATCGCTTGAAGAGTTAAGAATAATGAAAATTCCTATAACCGATCAATTTCTTTGGGATGTTTACAACTTTTTAGAAAAAGCAGGAGACATTGCCGATGTTATTTTAGTACCGCGGACAGAATATCAATTAGTGCGCAGATTAACTCAGAGGCAAAATACTGTTTTTGAAAAATATAGAAAAGATAAAAATAAGTCACGATTTCATCGCCTTATATATCGTCTCAAAAAGAATAATTTTATAAAAGTTAAAAATTTAAAAAACAATAAAGCCATTATGATTACTAAAAAAGGAATAAATAAAGCTCTAAAAGTTCGCTTTAAAATGGAGGATAAAAAACAGTTTGAAAAGCGAAAGGATGGCAAATGGGTAATGATAATTTTTGACATTCCACAAAAACACAAAAAATCCAGAGACTTATTAAGAAGCATCCTCCAGAGTTTGGGCTATAAAATGTTCCAACAAAGTGTTTGGGTTACTCCATACAATGTTTCTAAAAAAACAGAAGAATTACTTCAGTTTTATTCTTTAGATAGTTATATAAAGTTATTTATAATAGAAAAAATATAAAAACTTTGTCTACCTAACCTCTTTTCAAAGCTTTGAAAAGAGGTTAGGTGTTTTCTTAGAG
>CAYIDV010000033.1:0-6119 GCA_964362315.1 uncultured Candidatus Saccharibacteria bacterium | reverse complement strand
ACAAATTCAAAAATGTTTTGCTCTTGCAAGAATGATCCCGATGAAAAGCGGCCTAATTTTAACATTTGTCCTATTTGTACCGGGCAACCGGGAACCTTGCCTGTAGCCAACGAAGAGGCGATTAAAAAAGTCATTAAAATGGGGTTGGCTTTGAATTGCAAAATTGCAGGAATTTCCAAATTTGACAGAAAAAATTATTTTTACCCGGATTTACCAAAAGGGTATCAGATTTCTCAATACGATCAACCGTTGTGTGAGAATGGATTTTTAGAAATTAAGGGTAGTAAAATACGTATCAGAAGAATTCATTTAGAGGAAGACACCGGCCGACTTTTACATCCGGAGAATGCCGATTACTCGTTAGTTGATTTAAATAGAGCCGGTGTCCCCTTAATGGAACTGGTTACAGAGCCAGATATCACTTCAGAAAGCCAAGCAAAGCAATTTGCCGAGGAATTGCAGCTGATTTTAAGGTATTTGGGGGTTTCTGATGCTGATATGGAAAAGGGGTTGATGAGAGTTGAAGTAAATATAAGTTTATCAAAATCAACGAGGTCCGACCTCGTTGATAAACTGGGTACAAAAGTTGAAATAAAAAATTTAAATTCTTTTAAGGTAGTTAAAAAAGCAATTGATTTTGAAATTGAAAGGCAGTCAGAAATTTTAGAGGCAGGAGACAAAGTAGTGCAGGAAACTCGCGGCTGGCATGATAAAAATGAGGTTACATTTTCTCAAAGAGAAAAAGAAGAAGCCCACGACTACCGATATTTTCCCGAGCCAGATTTACCATCGTTGTATTTTGATAAAAATTATATTGAGGCAATAAAATCAGAAATTCCAGAATTACCAAGACAAAAAAGACTAAGATTTGTTAAAGAGTACGGACTTGATGAAAAATCCGTAGAGATATTAGTTATAAATAAAGATTTAGGCGAATACTATGAAAAAGTGGTTTCCGAATTTGAAGACTGGGTGGAGAAAAAATCACATTTGAGTGACAAGGGAGACAAAGAAGAAAAGAAGATACATAAACTGGCGGCAAATTACTTAATTTCAGATGTATTAGGAATATTGGGTGGCCAGCCGTTTGTTGAAAAAGAATTTAAAATAACTCCAGAAAACTTTGCTGAATTTATAAAAATGATTTATAAATCAGAAATCTCAAGTAAGGTGGCAAAAATGGTTTTGCAGGATATGATAAAAACTGGAGTTGACCCATCAACCATAGTTGACGAAAATAACTGGAGGCAAATGTCAGATGATAAAGAATTGGAAAAAATTATAAAAGAAGTTTTAGATAAAAACCCGAAAGCAGTTGAGGATTATAACAAGGGAAATGAAAACACCCTACAATTTTTAGCAGGGCAGGTAATGGCTGCCACCCGCGGCACAGCAAACCCTGGAACAGTACAAGAGATTCTCAAGAAGACACTGTAGCTCATTCACAACCGGAAGGGAGGTGGCACATGGCTATCTTTACTCGCGGCACTCATTACAATTGCGAATGTCCGCACTGCGGAAAAAACAATTCCTATGTATGCCAAGGACAAACCGTTAAATTCGGGAAAGTTACCCTTTTCAGTAAGCCCTGCTTTTATTGCAAAAAAATAATTTACTACGAGGCGAATTATGAAATCGCGGTTAAGGCAGAAAAGATAAATCCCCTGGATCCTCTCAGCAATAAATCTTGAGTCTTTACTCAGGATTTTTTTATAAAAAAAAGAGCATTAGGCCGTGGTAAACCCAATGCTTTTTGCTTAGCTTCGCATTATGATCCATTCCTTGATGTCCCCGCCCTTCTTGGATTTTGATGACAATCTCCTTGACGGGAGGCATCAACATCGCTGACAGCAGCGCTCCTGCGAAAAAGGCCAAGTTGATAGACTCCGGATTGTCCAGTGTGCCTTGTGATGCCTTTGACAGCGCAGCGCAGGCTGCAAACAACAAAAGAAAAGCCGAAACGACGGACAGGCAAGCGCTGATCAGGTAGATTATCGCCCGGTTCAACCACAATCTTAGACCGGCTGGCGGCTTTACCATGACTGTCTCCACAGAAGGAGGGGGTTGTAGTGTACCGGCTCAATACTAATGTTTATTTAAAAAACTTTCAACTCTATAACCTGCTTCTTTTTGGCCCGCACTGGATGAAGTTGAAGCGCTTATCCAATAGATTCTTTTATCTCTTTTAAACCATGTCATCTGCTTTTTGGCGAAATGTTCTGATTCTTTTTGAATTTTATCTTGCATTTGTTGGTAGCTAATCTTGTTCTGTATATATTGTGCGACAAAGCGATATTCTAAACCAAGCTCTTCAAGTCGTTTCCAAGGTAAGCCTTTGCTGTGTAAACTTTTCACCTCCTCAACCATTTCTTGTTTTAGTCTTTTCTGCAATCTTTTTTGTTTTTTTTTTTTTAGTGTTTCGGTATTTTTTTTAATTCAAATCTCAAAAAAATTAACGCGGCCCGGGACCCCCCCCCGCCCATGGTTGGGGGGGGTCGGATCCCGCAATGATAGGGCGATTTCGATGGCGCGGATTAACCTGCGGGGATTTTTGGCGTCAATATTTTTTGCTCGGTCAGAGTCCAATTTCTTCAACATTAAAAAAAGCTCATCAGTTGTTTTTTGAGCTAAATTTTTTCTTAACTTCCAATTAGGTTTTACTTCTGGAATTACAATTCTATCAACAATTGATTGTATGTAAAAACCCGTGCCGCCAACTAAAAAGGGAATATTACCTCTCCTTTGTATTTCTTTTATTTTTTTAAAAGCCAGTTTTTGGTATTGGGCCACCGTAAATCTTCTTTTTGGATTGGCAACATCCAAAAGATAATGGGGGACTCCCTGCATTTCTTTTTTTGTTATTTTGCCAGAGCCGATATTAAGACCTTTATACACCTGGCGGGAATCAGCAGAAATAATTTCACCGCCAAATTTTTTAGCCAATTTTACTACCAAATCACTTTTTCCCGAGGCAGTAGGCCCCAAAATTACAATGAGCTTATTCATAAAACTCTAAATACTATATTCTAAATTCCAAATTCTAAATTATTCAATTATCTAAGTTCTTCTTTCTTCTCCTTCAAGAAAAATCGCCATCGTTCCAAAAATTCCACAAAAGCGGAAAAAGGCATATCAATTAAAGCATTGAAAAAAGCGGCGATGGCGTTGTATTGTTTCCAGGTATTAGAAAGCCATTTTCCCGTATCTGCCATTGGCAAAAACAGTATATCAGATACGAATTCTAAAAATCCTTCATGTTCTTCTTCTACAGTCAGTTCTTGTGATCTTTTTTGTATAGATGTCCCGGCAAATAAAATTAGGGCGATGAATATAAAGTTTATCACAATTGACGTGACGGGGAAGTTAAAGTAATTAAATATCAAAAAAATAAGGCCAAAAGAAACAACTGCTCCCAATAGATAAATTAGTGAAAGTAAAAGTCGGGTAAATAAACCTCTTTTCTTGGAGGTTTTTATTTCATAGTTATCTGTTTTTTCTTTTTGGTAAACTATTTTCATTGTTTCCATAAAGACCAAATGTAGATTTTTTTTGGAAGGGCTTCTAACAGTTAAAACTAATACAGCCATAAGTAAGGTGGGTATTAGTATGTCTGCAACCAATGAAAGGGGATTGATTTGGCTGTTGAACAGTATTTTGGCTATTATTAATTCCAATATAATTAAAGTTAGAATTTTGGTGACAAAAATTGAAGTAGTATAATATACGGCAGCTCTCTTAATTTTTGTTTTTAATTCCCCTAACCTTTTTTTATAAGCGTCTTTAATCAGTGTTTCTAACAAAGGCGGTTCATATATTGCCTTGCTTGTTTTTTCCAAATCTTCTTTTGACAAAACATCGCCCAACAATAAATAGGGCGTGTCGTATTTTTCGCAGATGGCGTAAAACTTTTTTGAAAGCGGGTGAGACAAATCATTTTCAATATTACTTAATATTTTATAGATATTCTGGGAAATTTTTAGCAGTTCCTCTGACGAGGGATTATCCCAGTACGGGTATTTATATTTAATAAGGTTATAGCTGAGAATGGGATTATCAAGTTTAAAAAGAGCTTGTTGCACGGCAATATAAATTTGAATGTCTTTTTCCTCTTTTTTTAACAAATTTCTTTCATAAATATTCTCGCTTATTTTAATGCGATCTCTCATTAAAGAGAACATATAATCTATCAAAGCCATTTCTTTAATGGAAGGAGACAGTGTTTCTTCAATTTCGCAGGCGGCAATTTCAATAAGCTTTGTGTAAAATTGCAATCCCGTTTTGCCCTTTTTGTTTTCCGGGCTGTTTTTTAATATAAAAATGTATTTTTCGATTATTTTTTGAACTTCTGATATTTTTGATTCTTCTATTTTATCATTGGGAAAGTATCCTCCCCTGATAAATTCCAATACCAAAGATTCTGCAATATTTTCTAGGACGGGAGCTCCAGATTCGCTGGAAGCTCTCGCGTCCAGAATTGAGAAGTTGCTTAATTCCAAATCCAGAAACCTTCTTTTCAGTTTCCTTATGATGGCAGCTCGACGCATTAAATGCTCTTCTTTCCAGTCAATAATTGTTCTTATTTGCTCGTAAAAAGCAGCAACTTTTGAGGCAACCTCATCAACATGGATGGTAGGGACGTCTTCTTTCGGCTTTAAAAATTTTTGCCACAAAGCGTATTTTGATATTAGCTCTTTTGTTTGTTGAGATAGTTCAGCCATGATTTACGAGCGAAGCGAGTAAATCATCCGCCTAAGTTTTTGCCTTTATTATTTTGTTAGTGGAAATATGTTTAATTTTATTAAGGCAAAAATTTAGGCGGGTAAGCTCACTTTCGTTCGCTTATTTCTCCTTTAATTCTCTCAATAAATTTTTCCAGTTTCATTTGACCTAAGTCTCCTTTACCCCGTTCTCTAATGCTTACTGACTGAGATTCAATCTCTTTGTCTCCAATAATCAGAATATAGGGAATTTTTTGCATTTCAGCTTCTCTTATTTTTTTACCCAGCGTTTCATTTTCGTATTTTGTTTCTATGCGTATGCCAACATTCAATAAGTCTTCTTTAATTTTCATTCCGTAATCTCCGTGTTTTTCTGAGATAGGAATGATTGCAACTTGAATGGGGGACAACCACAATGGGAATGCTCCTGCATATTTTTCTATTAAAAATGCCATGATCCTTTCAATACATCCTATAGAAGATCTATGAATTACAATTGCCTCTTCTTTTTCTCCTTTGCTGTTGACGAAATTAAGCTCGAATCTCTTTGGGCCAACAAAATCATATTGTACAGTAAATGCAGTATCTTCTTTACCGGCGAAATTTTTCATTTGGATATCAATCTTTGGACCATAGAATGCAGCCTCATTTTCTGCTTCATAGAAAGGAGATCTTCTTAATTCTAAGACTTTTCTTAATACATTCTCCGCATAGTTCCATGCTTTATCATCTTTATAATATTTTTTAGTATCCTTTCTATCTCCCAATGATAGTCTGTATCGATAATCTTTATTTTTCTCTAACCCAAAAATCTTCGACATGTCTTCTATAAGATCAAGTACATCATTTATTTCTTGCCCTACATGTTCTTTATCGCAGATAATATGGGAATCAGCTAAGCAAAAGCTTCGTATTCTAATAAGTCCGGTAAGCTCTCCTGATTTCTCATATCTAAACTGCTTGGCAAGTTCAGCAATTTTATAAGGTAACTCTCTGTAAGATCTTGGTTTTGCAAGATAAAGTTGATAATGATGAGGACACGCCATTGGGCGTAGAATGAGTTCGTCATCGTCGATTTTCATTACTGGATACATTGAATCCTTATAATAAGGGTAGTGTCCTGATTTTTTATACAAATCCACTTTTGCTAATTCTGGGGTTGATACGTGCTTATATCTTCTTTTAATTTCCTCGTCTACTACAAGCCTTTCCAGCTCTCTCCTTATTGCTGCACCCCTTTCAGTAAAAAGAGGCAAACCTTTTCCTACTAAGTTAGAAAAAGTAAATAGGTCTAACTTTTCTCCTAAAACTCTGTGGTCTCTTTTTTCGGCTTCTTCCTGTATTTTCAAATAATCCATAAGCTCTTTTTCTGTCTCAAAGGCAACGCCAGATCGGAAGAGC
>CAYIDV010000032.1:2522-6167 GCA_964362315.1 uncultured Candidatus Saccharibacteria bacterium | reverse complement strand
AATTTACAATTTGAAATAAAATCGTGTCAAAAATTTTCTTTAGAAAATTTTTGACTCCTTATTATTAAAAATTTAAAATTTTAAATTTAAAATTCGTTTTATGGATATAGACACAGTTCGTTTATTGGCTACAGTGGCGGCCATTGCCATAGGCACTGTAGCTCCGGCCGTTTCAATCGGTTTAATAGGCTCGTCTGCCGTAAAGTCAATCGGAAGAAATCCCGAAGCCGCTTCCAAAGTTCAAACGGCGATGATTTTGGCAATTGCTTTTGCCGAAGCCATTGCTATTTATTCTTTGGTTATTGCCTTAATCATTAAATTTGTGGCTTAATTTTCGCGTCTGTTTTGCGTTCCATTTGTGGCGTCTGTTTTGCGGAACTAACGCATAACTGACGCTAAACTTTTACGCTAAACTGACGCAAAAGAAACTATAGATGGAAGGTATTATTGGACAACTCGGAATAGATTGGAAGCTTTTTTTGAGCCAAGCCGTTAATTTTTTTATTCTATTGTTAATAATGAGAGCTTTTGTTTATAAGCCTCTGTTGGCAGTTATAAAAAAAAGAAATGAAAAAATCAAAGAAGGTCTTGAAAAAGCCAAAGAAGCTGATATTAGATTAAAAGAAGTTGATAATGTTGTAAAGGAGAAATTTAAAGAAGCGGACTTAAAATCAATACATATTATTGAGGAAACCAAACAAAAGGCAAAACAACTGGAACAAAATTTACAAAATAAAGCAGAAGAAAAACAAAAGGAATTGCAAAAACAAATTCAGGAAAGTTATGAAAGGCAAAAAGAAGAGGCAAAACAACTTGCTTTGAGAGAGGCAGTTAGCCTAGTTAAAAAATTTATTGTAAAGACGGTTGAGTTAAAACCAGATGCCATAGACGAAGCATTAATTAAAAAAGCCGTTTCACAAGCAAAGAAAGAAAATTAAAATATGTCAAAATTAAAACCTAAAATGTATGCCGAAGCTTTAGTTGATTTGGTGGTCGGGAAAAAATCAGAAGAAATTCCAGAAAGATTTTTTAAACTACTGGAAAAAAATGAAGACCTGAAAAAAGTTAAGGAGATTGTGCGTTTAGCAGAAATCCTTTATTTGAAAAAAATCGGTAAAGAAAAAGTTATTTTGGAAACCGCAAGAAAAATAATAACCAAAGATATTTTAAAAAAGATGATAAAAAAAGGCGATATAGTTGAGGAAAAAATCAATCCGGAACTGATTGCTGGAATTAAAGTAATAATTGATGGTGAAAAACAGTTAGACTTTTCTCTTTCTAAAAAACTAAACGATATTTTAATATGAGTCAGGAGATTATTGAGAAATTAAAGCAGCAAATTGAAGGGTACAAAGAAAAGCCAGAGTGGGAAGAAATCGGAAAAATAATAGAAGTTGGCGATGGGATTTTGAAAATATCAGGCCTTTCAAATTGCCAAAGCCAGGAAGTTTTAATAATAGAGACCCCAAAAGAAAATCAAAGATTTTCAACGGGGCAGGCAAGTGACAAGGCACAAGCGATAAGTGCCGTTGCCTTAAATCTTGAGGAAGACTCTGTGGGGGCATTGGTTTTAGGGGATTCTTCTTTAGTTAAATCCGGCCAAACAGTAAAAAGAACAAAAAAAATTCTTTCCATTCCGGTTAGAGAACAATTGTTGGGCAGAGTGATTGATTCTTTAGGCAATCCCTTAGATGGCAAGGGTCCAGTTTTTTCTGCAAAAGAAAAACAAACCTTTAATTATCTGGAAAATACTGCACCAAATGTGTTGGCAAGGGAATCTGTCAATATGCCCCTACACACGGGTATTAAAGCCATTGATTCCATGATTCCTATTGGTAGAGGCCAAAGAGAGTTAATTATAGGCGACCGCCAAACAGGGAAAACCGCCATTGCTTTAGATATGATAATAAACCAAGGCAAGGAATCTGATAATCCGCCTATTTGTATTTATGTTGCCATTGGGCAAAAAGAATCAAAAATTGCCAAGATAGTTGAGACATTAAAAAATAACAACGCCTTGGATTATACAATTGTAGTGTCGGCTGCAGCTTCCGCTCCTGCTGCTTTTTGGTATTTAGCTCCTTTTGCCGGGTGTGCCATTGGGGAATATTTCCGTGACAAGGGGCAGGATGCTTTAATAATTTATGACGATCTTTCAAAGCACGCTTGGGCTTACAGGCAGATTTCTTTGTTATTGAGAAGGCCTCCGGGTAGAGAAGCCTATCCCGGAGACGTTTTTTATTTACACTCAAGATTACTGGAAAGGTCAGCTAAACTTAATAAATAAAACGGCGGGGGATCTTTAACAGCAATCCCAATTATTGAAACACAATTAGGCGATGTTACTGCTTACATTCCAACAAATGTAATTTCAATTACCGACGGCCAAATTTATTTGGAATCTGATTTGTTTTACCAAGGCACGCGTCCTGCGGTAAATGTTGGCTTGTCAGTTTCAAGAGTCGGTTCTGCAGCCCAAAATAAAGCAATGAAAAAAGTGGCAGGGAAATTAAGATTGCAGTTAGCACAGTTCCGCGAGTTACAAACATTCGTTCAGTTTGCCTCTGACGTTGACCAAGCAACTAAAGAAAAAATTCACAAAGGCAGAATTGTTTCAGAAGTATTAAAACAGACTGATTTGGACCCAATGCCTTTTGAACAGCAGGTATTAGTTTTGTATGCTGCTCTGAATGGTTATTTTGACAAATTCAAACCAGAACAAATTCAAGAAATTGAATCAAAATTTTTAGAATACGCGAAAGATTTACATGGAGATGTACTGGAAGAACTGAAAAATAAAAGAGACATTACAGAAGAAATTAAGAGTAATATGAAAGAAATTATACAAAAATTTATTGAAACCCAATAAATTATTTACATGGAATCAACGCAAAACCTTAAAAAGCGTATTAAGAGTGTAGCTAATATCAATAAAATAACTAAGGCCATGGAATTGGTGGCAGCTACAAAAATGCGAAGGGCACAGGAGATTGCCCTGGCATCAAGGCCATATGCATTTACTGCACTTGATTTACTTGCTAATCTTACACTGATTGAAAAATCCGCTAAACTCCTCTTACCTGAACTATTGCGCCAGAGGAAAATAAAAAAAGTCCTATTTGTATTGGTTTCATCAGACAAGGGTTTGGCAGGGTCATTCAATGGCTCTGTTTTCAAAAAGTTTGAACAGCATATGGAGCGAGATAAAGAAAAGTATAAAAATGAAGGGAAGTTTTTTTTGGCAGTAGGGGAGAAAGCATTCGCTTATCTTTCAAAAAAAGGTCTGAAAGTGGTTGAAAAATTTATAGAAGCAGGAGATTTTACCGAAGTTGAAGATATGCATCCTCTTACTGACTTTATTGTAAAAGGATATTTGGCAAAAAGGTGGGATAGGGTTGTGGCGGTGTCAACCCATTTTAAATCAGCCTTAAAACAAGAACCACACGTAAGAAAAATTTTACCGATTGAATTTGATTCTATTAAAGAAACAATAAGAGAACTTATTCCAGAAACCGGGAGATTTGCTGAGTTGATAAAAGAACAAAATATCATGTTTTCTGCGGCCGCTAAAAACACAATATATACAATTGAGCCGTCACCGAGAATTGTTTTGGAAGATTTGGCAAAACATTTATTATTTATGCA
>CAYIDV010000032.1:0-2422 GCA_964362315.1 uncultured Candidatus Saccharibacteria bacterium | reverse complement strand
AAAGGTAAAATTGTGCAAATTATAGGTTCGGTTGTTGATGTGGAGTTTGAGGAGGGTAGTAAATTACCGGAGATTTATAATGCGTTAGAAACAAATGGTCCTAACGGAAAAGTATTTTTAGAGGTTGTAAAACATTTGGATACGGAAAAAGTGAGGGCAGTTTCTCTGCAGTCAACGGATGGGTTAAGAAGGGGATTAGATGTTGAGGATACTGAAAAACAAATTTCTGTTCCTGTGGGACCTGAAGTTTTAGGGAATATATTTAATGTATTAGGTCAAACATTGAATAAATCGGCAAAAACTTTTAAAAAGTTTTTGCCGATTCACCGGGTTTCGCCGCCACTTGTTGACCAGTCAACAAAAACAGAAATTTTTGAAACTGGAATTAAAGTTATTGATTTATTAGCCCCTTTTATAAAAGGAGGTAAAATTGGTTTGTTTGGTGGGGCCGGCGTTGGCAAAACTGTTTTGCTGATGGAATTGATAAGAAATGTGGCAGAAGAATCAGGGGGCGTTTCCGTTTTTGCCGGAGTTGGCGAAAGAACAAGAGAAGGAAACGATTTGCACAAAGAAATGCAAGAGTCCGGGGTCATAAATAAAACTGCCTTGGTTTTTGGACAAATGAATGAGGTTCCCGGAGCCCGTGCCCGGGTTGCTCTGTCAGCTTTAACAATGGCAGAATATTTTAGAGACCAAGAAAAGAAAAACGTTTTGCTTTTTATTGATAATATTTTTAGGTTCTCACAGGCAGGGTCTGAAGTTTCCACTTTGCTGGGTAGAATGCCATCAGCTGTAGGATATCAGCCAACTTTGGCTAGCGAAATGGCTGAATTGCAAGAAAGGATTACCTCAACAAAGAACGGCTCAATCACCTCTGTGCAGGCAATTTATGTGCCGGCAGATGATATTACTGATCCGGCTCCCGCCACCACTTTCTCTCACCTGGATTCAACTATTGTATTGTCTAGGGCTCTTACAGAAATTGGAATTTATCCGGCAGTTGACCCCTTGGCTTCAACTTCAAGCGCTTTGGATCCAAAAATTGTTGGACAAAGGCATTATGAGATGGCGCGCGGAGTTCAATTAACTTTGCAGAGATACAAAGACCTGCAAGACATTATTGCCATTTTAGGAATTGAAGAGCTTTCTGAAGAAGACAAAAAAGTTGTCAACAGGGCCAGAAAAATTCAGAGATTTTTAAGCCAACCGTTTAATGTGGCTGAAAATTTTACAGGAATTAAAGGCAAATTTGTTAAATTGGAAGATACAATCAAGGGTTTTGAAGAAATATTGCAGGGCAAACATGATGAGGTGCCAGAGGAGAATTTCTATATGAAAGGAGACATTAATGAAATCCAAAATCCAAAATCCTAAATTCCAAATAAATCCAAATGATTAAAACTCAAAATTCAAAACACGTTTTGGATTTAAATATTTGAATTTTGACATTATTTGGGATTTGTAATTTTGAATTTATAATTTAAATATAATGAAATTATCAGTTTATAGTCTAAAAAAGATTTTGTTTCAGGGTCAGGCCGAGATTTTAAATTGCAAAACGGTGATGGGAGAGATTACTATTTTAGATAACCACGAAACTTACATCGGAGTTTTAACAAATGGTGTGATAAAAATTGTTGAAAAACCCTTAGGTACAACTCAGGGCAATGAGCATTTTTTTGAAATAAAATCTGGTTTTGTGGAAGTTAAGCCAGGTAATGAGGTTAGATGTTTAGTAGAATAACATTTTTCAACGGCTCACTCGAGTGAGCCGTTGAAAAAAAGCCAAAAAATACCAAAAAAACGGCTAAAATGGCTATTTTAGCCGTTTTTTTGTAGACTGTGGATAAAAAAATGATTGACAAACGTTTTTATAGTATAATTAATAAAGCCCATATTGGTTAAAAGCAAAAACTACAACACGAGACCCGGTCTCGTAGATGAGACCGGGTCTCACGGGTTTTTGCCATAACTTCTAACAGGGTAAAGGTCGCTTGCGTTTATTGAGTATTTATAACATTTATGAATAAATCTTTAGATACTATTACGACAGTTTTATTAATAGTAGGAGGACTTAACTGGGGTTTGATGGGACTGAATATGGACTGGAATGTAGTATATATGATTTTCGGTGGCTTAGGTTGGTTCTTGAATTTAGTGTATATCTTGGTTGGATTGTCGGCTTTGTATAAGCTATGGATGTGGTTTTCCAAAAAGTCAATGTAATACAATTATCCAACAAAAAACCCGCTGAATCATCGGGTTTTTTGTTGGTAAATCGTTTAGTAACGATTTTGCCTTGGAGGTCTTTTTTTAGACCAGCAATCTCTGCAATAGATTGGTCTGTCAGGAGCTGGTTCAAAAGGAAGCTCTGTAATTTCTACTCCGCATTCGGCGCACTTCCAGTTTCCTTTTACCATTT
>CAYIDV010000031.1:0-7102 GCA_964362315.1 uncultured Candidatus Saccharibacteria bacterium | reverse complement strand
TCTGGCTTATTGTGTACTTCTTTTAACCAATACCACCATTCGGTGCCCCAAAGATAAAATTCATCTAAGCCTGTCTGTTTGGCATAGTCAATATTTTTTCTAAACTGGGCTACACTCATTAATTTTTCTTGTTGGGGCAAGGACATTTCTTTAAAAATATCGGGAAACCAGGGCTCGGCCTGAAGCTCAACATTAATTACTTTTTTGCCGAATAATTTTTTTATAATCTGAGCTTTTATCCAATAACTGTTGGGAGCCAGTGGGGAAGCTAAGTGAAAACCAAAATCATCTGTGATATGAACCCATACTTTTCTATATAAAGTGGTCCCAACTATGTCTCCTATTTTAGCCGGTTTGAACCATAATGATTGTTCTCCGGAATCAGAAACAATTACCGGCCTTGAGCTATCAAGTGATTTTATTAAATTGACTTCTTTAGCCACAAAATCTTCGTCATACCAAGGACATTCCCCAAAATCAAAAAATGGTTCGTTCTCCGCCTGCCAAGCCACAATTACATTACTGTCTTTATATCTTAAAACCACTTCTTTTATGTACTCTAAAAGAGTTTCTTGCTGCTCCTTTTTTGAAAGATTGTTTGCCCAGCCAGGCAAGTGGCATTCGGGCCAGCGGCCTGTTTTCATTCCCACAACGTAAATTATTTTTGCCTTGTTTTTTTGGGCCTGCTCTATCTGCCAGTCAATGTCATCAAAATAATAACTTCCCTTTTTGCCTTCAATCCAGTCCCAGTTAGTAATTAATTTTATATTTTTTGCCCCTAAATCCTCCAAAACCGCCAGATAGGCTTTTTGCCAATCAAGTTTTAAAAATTCAACTTGGGCTTGGGAAAAGTTAACTCCCCAAGTGATATTTTTTTGTTCTGGAGCTTTAGCAATAAAAAAAATATATATAAAAAATAAGAGTAAAATAACTAAAATTAACAATAAAATCATGAAAGTTTTAGTCATTGTTAGGATTTTATATGGTGAGGATTGCTGATAATTTTTTCTATATTGTAGGTTCCCAATATTTTTGTTTCAACGAACCCTTGCATTGCCATTTCGGCAAAATCACCGGCCTCCAGTAAATCAAATAGCCATTGGTCTGTATACTCTGGATTTTCCTGCAACACCGCCGATCCCACGTGCATAAGCCATCTCCTGTTGAAATCTTCCTGAGAGCCAATAGATGGTTCAATAACTATAGGTATGCCCAAGCCGGTATAAAAAGACAGTTCCGATGGCTTGGTCATCAAAATGTCTGTGGTTCTAAGAGCTTCATTAAACTTTTGAAAATAATCATTGATGTTTTTGCCAGACAATATATTAACCCAGCCGTCTAACTTTAAATCTTTAAGATTTTCCTCAAAATATTTTTTTAACTCTTCTCTTACACCAATAGAAATAATTATTCTGACTTGTTTTTTCTTAATTCTGCTTTTCAGACTGCTGGCAACTTGGACCACTATCTCTTTTTGGGCGCCAGCCCCTCCTATGGAAAACATTATGGTCAAAGGATGGTTTGGCATTTTGGGAAGCTCTCCAAAATAGCCTTTAATAAGGGGTTTGTACATTTTGCGATATTTGCCGCTGGGGTCTAAATTTAAAAGCCGGTAACCTAAGTCTTTTTTTAAAATTTCCATATTTTCCCCGCCAATATTTTCCTTGGGCAAGGGGTAGCCGGTAAAAAAAATGTTTTCTGGTTTTACTCCATAAGATTTTAAGCGGTCTCTGGCCCAAGAACAAGGAACAAAATATTTAATTCTGCTTTCTTTGGGATTTAAGGAAACCCAGGGTCTGGCAATATCTGCATCGCAGATAACACAATAAATTTTTCCTGGATAGTTACATTGCTCTGCCATTAAAGCCGGGGTAAAAAAAGTTGTCACCAATGGCAGGCGATTTTTTTTAAATCTTTTAATTAAATCACTGCCCCACCCTTTTTTTATATAATGAAAAATAATTTTTCCTGAAAAATTTGATTTGGAAAGGTCTCTTTTGGGATAATATCCCAAAATTTTCTGAAAACTGTCAAAAAATAAAAATATCGCCAGCCCTATAACAGGTATTTTTCTGAACCTGGAAATAAATTCATAAGAAGACTTTGTGGTTTGCCAAATTTTTTTGTCTTCTTGAGGAATCCCCTTATAGTTATTAGCATTAATAACTTTTCTGTCAAAAGCAATGTCCCTTAAGGGATAAGCCGTCCTTTGATGACCATAACCCATATCTACTGCTACCACCCATGCTTTTCTATCATTATTCCAATTGTGTTTCATATTTAATAAATTATACACTAAAGTTGCAAAATTTTAAAATATATAGTACAGTTGTCTTGTCGGGCAAGCAGGATGTTGGCATGGTGCCGACAAGATGTTAACCCGATGAGGCTCTTTTGAGAGGGATTTATGGAAACACCCGTGTGTTTGTTCGTTTGTATGCGAAGAATTCAACTCTTTTCTGCAATTGAACAACTGGAACAAAGAGGTTTGATCGTCGTAGACATCATTACTCTCGGAGGTATCGTCAAAACGTTGGCTGAGGCAACCCAGACCTTTGATCGTTCGACCGCCAAGGTATGGGAGCCTTCTGTTCAAATCTCCGTTACGGAAAACGGAGCGAGGGCGCTCGTTGCAATCGCCCATTGGGGTTGTAAAGGACATCGTGCGTCCGAACAAGCCCAAAAGATTCATCTTCAATACGCGGCGGAAACTCTTAATTCTTTCAGACTCGGCGTTCCAACATTTCTCTTTTTTCAAAAGGAGGATAATTCCCTAGAACAAGTTTAGGACAATGTCCTTCAGTAGCCCCGATCGGCTTTGGTCGACGGGGTATTTTTTTATAATTTTTATATTAAACCCCCTGCAAAAAATTGACGATCGTCAATTTTTTGCAGGGGGTTATTTTAGTGTAAAAACCAACTAAAACCATTTCTTTTCGATGGCTCAATGGATGGTTCAATGCATTGAGCCATTGCAAGGTCGGACCTTGCAATGGTTATTTCAACATATCGGGCTTTTGTTTTCTTTGCCAGAACCAGATTAAAATTCCCAGTCCTATATAATAAAAAAGCACCCATAACCAAGAGACATTAGGCAGACCTGCCATTGCCCAGGGCTGGTGGAAAATATCCAAGACTTTCAGAAAATAAAAGAGTAAAAAATAGCAGGGCAAGGCTAAAACCCAGCCTAAAAAATTAGAGAAGATTCCCAAAAGAGCTGACAGAAAACCAAAAGACATAATAAAAGGCACTGCCGGCAATATTAAAATGTTGGTGACAGGAGCCACTATAGACAACGTGCTAAAATAATAAATCAAAACAGGCAGGGTGAAAATTTGGGCCGAAAGAGTGACAGAAATAATATCTCTTAACTCCTTTGATTTTTTGGCAAAAAAATATTTTGATTTTGATTTTTTGTCTATGCTGTATATTGTAAATCTGGCGGCCGCTAAATTTATAATATAATTTTTAATTAGAGTAAAACCAGAATCAAGCAAAGGTTTTAAATGTATAATCCCCATTGATGCCAAAAAAGAAAGCTGAAAACCGACATCATAAAATAAAAGCAAGGGATTTTCCAAAAGCATAAAAGCCGCAGCCAAAACTATTGTCCTTGAGCTGGTATTTTGCCTGCCCAGTTTTTGGGCCAATAAAAATATACTTCCCATAATGGCCGCTCTGACCGAGGAGGCCGAAAGGCCGACCAAAAGAATGTAAAACCAAACAAAGGTAAGAGATATATAAATTACCTGGTTCCTCCAAAAACCCAAAAACAATAAAAAAGAAGTCAGAATGAAAATCAATATTACGATGTTGCCTCCAGAAACCGCTGTAAGATGGCTAAGCCCTGTTGTGTTAAATTTATCTTTTAAGTATTTTGGCATATTTTTATCGTTACCAAAAACTATGCCTTCTAAAATTAAATTCTGCGGCTCGGAAAAGTTTGAGTTAACTGATTTGCTTAATTTTTCTTTGAAAAACAAGATTTTTTCGTATAAAAACGTAAAAACATTATAATCATGCTCTTTAGAAACTAATTCTATTTTAGGAAAATCCATCACCGAATAGATTTTGTCTTTCAAAAGGTAATTTTTGTAGTTGAAGTTATTAAAAACCTCCGGAGTTTTTAACTTTCCTGTTATTTTTACTTTATCTAAATAATTGACTGTTATATAACGACCAACCGTTATCAAAACTATGCTATCTAAGCCATCAACTTTTACTTTTAATTTTTGATAAGAATCTCTTATATCAGGTTCGCCAATAATTTGTCCCGACAAAGTAATTTTCCCTGGCAGGTCATTAAGTTTTCTCAATTTGTCGTTTTCAATATTAAATTCAGTAATCTGAAGCCTAACAATTCCTAAAGCTAAAAACAAAACACAAAACCCTAAAATAACAAAAGTCTTTTTTTTCAAAAAAAAGGAAATAAAAATCATCAGAAATCCCAATAATAAAAAACCCCAGACGAAAATTTGGGGAATTTTAATTACTGACTGTAAAAATATGCCTATTACAAAAGAAATACAGAGCCAAAAAAGAGTTTTAGAGGGAGTAATTAAGAAGGAGGCCACAATTTTTGTTTTGTTATAACAAATAAACCATGATCACACTTTTTGTCCGATCGGACAGAAAGTGTGAATAAGTACTTTGTTTTGAGCCGTTAAAATTTTGTGGCTATAACTATTACTTTTATTTCTCCTTTTTTCAGTGAATTATCTTTCAGGGCGCCAAAAACTATTTGGGCTTTAGAATCAACATTTTCGGTTATTGTTTTACCAATGCTTTTAATCTCATTTAAAGTGATGTCATTGCCAGAGATATTAAACAACACTCCTTTAGATCCCCTTATTGAAAAATCCAGCAGTGGGGAATTAATTGCCATTTTAGCCGATTCAATAGCCCGGTTTTCTCCTTTTGCCTTTCCTGTTCCAAACAGGGCTCTGCCGGAATTTTTCAAAATGGATACTATTGAAGCAAAGTCAACGTTAATGATTCCCGGGGCAAAAACTAAATCTGTGATTCCTTTTACCGCCTGTCTCAAAATCTCATCACAGGCCTCAAAAGCACGGGAAACTGTCGTTTTCTCATCAATCATTTTCAAAAGCTTATTATTGGAAACAACTAATAAAGAGTCCACTTTTCCTTTTAAATCTTTTAGGGCTTGAGTGGCAATGCTTTTCCTTTGCTCGCCTTCAAAAGAAAAAGGAGTGGTGGCTACCACCACAGTCAAAATTCCTAAATTTTTGGATATTTCGGCAATTACTGGAGCGGCTCCCGATCCGGTCCCTCCGCCCATTCCACAAGTTATAAAAACCATGTCCGCACCCTTTAAGGCTTCTGATATTGCTTGACTGCTTTCTTTGGCAGAAGCTTGCCCTAAAGCAACATCCATACCAGCTCCCAGTCCTTTGGTAGTGTTTCTGCCTATTAAAACTTTTTTGGGGGCTTTGCAAAAATGCAATGCTTGAGCATCGGTATTTATTGCAATTAACTCAATGCCCTGGACACCAAACTTTACTATACGAGAAACCGTATTAGAACCTGATCCTCCCACCCCCAACACTTTAATTCGCGCTTTCAAGTCTAAAACAAACGAGTTTATATTTTTAAGATTTAAAATTTCCCCCGTTGTCCGTTGTTTTACTTAACTTACATACTATCAAATTATAGATAAAGCGCAAACTAATTGCTGCACGGGGTAATTATTTACGGTATAAAAACCTTAAACATTCTTTTAAAGCTTAATCCTAATCCTCTTATAAACCTTGTTATGGCGTCTCTTTGAGTTGTCTCAAAATCAGTGCTTCCTAACACTAACCCAGCAACCGTAGCCAAAGCCGGGTCGTCATCAAGCCCCGCAATGCCTTTTGGAATTCCTATTTGGCAAGGAAGTTTTAATTGTTGTTTGACTAAATCTTTTAATTTAGGCAGTTTTACGCCCCCGCCCGTCAAAACTATTCCCCCGGGCAACAACTCTTCAAGACCAACTGACTTTAGCTCTTTTTGTATTAGACTTAAAATTTCAGAAACTCTGGGCTCTATAATGCTTACTAAATATTTCTTGCCAAAAGACAGAGAATTTGAATTGTCAAAAATTTCTATTTTCCTTCTTTCTGATTTTTCTTGAGTGTCTTTTTTTCTTGCTCCGTTATAAGTCAAAACTTTTCCTGCTGGGTTTTTACTATCGGTGCCTGTTAAAATGCAGGTACCGTGTTCTTTTTTAATATCTTCGGCAGCCGCCACCTCTGTCCTAAGCCCAATAGCCATATCGTTGGTAATGTTAGCAGAACCCAAAGGAAAGACAGCCAAGTGAATCAAATCTCCTTCGTCAAAAACCGCTAAACTGGTAGTGGCAGCTCCCATGTCTATTAGGGCCACACCAATCTCTTTTTGTTGGGGAGTTAATACTGCTCTGGCAGCAGCCAGGGGGCTGGGGACAACATCATCAATTTGCAATCTGGAATTTAAAACCGCCTGGGTCAAATTGATAAAATAAGATTGAAAATAACAAAGCAAGAGCACTTTTGCCTGCAGCCTGACGCCAACCAAACCCAGCGGCTGTTTTATGTCTTTATGGTCGTCAATAATATATTCTCTGGGGAAAACATCCAATACCTCTTCATTAGAAGGGATATTAATGGCTCTGGTGGCTTGCAACACCCTTTCAACGTCTTCTTGGGAAATAATATGGTCTGCCCTAGAGACAGAGATTAATCCGTCAGACGGTTCAACCCTAAGATGGCTTCCGCCAATATTAACAAAGACTGAGTTAATCCGGCGGCCGTAATCTCTTTGGACCCTGGTCATTAACAACTGAATATTTTTGGTGGTCTCCTCTATATTAACCACTGCCCCGCGCCTCAATCCAAAAGACGGTATTTGAACATAAGACAAAGCGTTCCATTCCGCCCCTCTTCTTTCTGCCACCAACGCTTTTATAGTATGGGTGCCAATATCTAAACCAGTAACAATTTGACCTCTGGCCATGATAAAGAAATGAGTACCCGCCCAAGTTTTTGCTGTTGTGTTAACTTAATTAGGCAAATCTTGTTTGGGTCTTTATTAAATTATAAAGTAATATTGAATGTAAAAATTTGGG
>CAYIDV010000030.1:3689-8000 GCA_964362315.1 uncultured Candidatus Saccharibacteria bacterium | reverse complement strand
TTTAATGGGCGAGGAGGTTGAGCCAAGGAAGAAATTCATCCAAACCCACGCCAAATCGGTAAAGAATTTAGATATATAAAATATGTCTCCAAAAATTTCTAAACAGATTATTTTTTTAATAAAATCTAAGAAAAATATTTTAGATTATTTGAAAAAAGTTATCAAAGATAACTCTTTTAATTATAGAACTTTTGGTGTTGACATTGAACCACATATATCTTCTGTCTTGATAGAAATTTTTAGTAAAAAAGGATTTATAAAATCAGATAAAGATTATATACTAGCTCCAGATAAAAATTATTTTCCAGATTTCGAGTTGAAAATACCACCTCCTTTAGCGGTAGAGTATAAATCTGGTAATAGAGTTAAGTTATCTAAAGGTAAGTGGATTACTTCTGAAAATAGTAATAATGATATGGGTACATTAAATATGTGGCTTAAAAAGATTAAAAAATTTGGTGAAGAAAATATTTATTATATTTTTGTAATTTATAAAATTAATAACAAAAATAAAGAAATCTTAGATGTTCAAATTGCACCATTTTATAAATTTATAGGTTTAAATAAAAAAGGACTGCTTCGTTATAGAGAGAAAGACGGTAATTTAAGGCCTAAAGATTTCAACGTATCTTCTCCAATTAAATCTTTTGAGCAATTTGAAAAATTATTCAATAAAACAATTGTTTACCGTTCTAAGAGAATAATTAAAAAACACCAGGTAATTTTAAGATCGTTGAGATTTAAGAAGTAAAGGATTATCCAAAGGATATATTCCTTCTTTTTCTGATATAGTTAAGTTTCTCAAATACTTAGTGATTTTTGGGTTTTGTTTATTATATGTGTAACCGTTAGTTATTCTATAATTAACGTTTTTTAGTTTATTTTCAATTATTGATTTGTATTTTGGATCGATATCAATTCCTATAAAGTTACGTCCCAATCTTTTTGATGCTAATGCAGTGGTGCCTGCTCCAATAAAAGGATCTAACACTATATCTTTTTCATCAGTAGTCATTAAAACTAATCTTTCTAAAAGAGGTTCTGGTAATTGGCAAGGGTGTTCATCTCTTCTGTTTCTATGTCTTATCCTGTGAATATCACTCCAAACATCACTTAATAGTGTTCCAAGTGGGTTTATTTGTTCCTTTTTGCCCCCATAATCTTTTATCATTTTATTACAGTGCGAACATTTTTTATGTGGGGATCTTAATTCATGAAACTTAAATCCCTTTTGATTTTTTGTATAAAATAATATTCCGTAATGAGCTGGTAAGAGTGTTTTACCTAGTGGAATACTCATTGAATCCCAAGCTATCCAATGTTTAAAAAAGGCAATCTTATTAAGATGATTTGCATGATATATAAGCCATTTAGGAATGTTGTGTACTAATATAGATCCTGTTGATTTAGTAATCCTTACCATCTCTGTTAACCATTGATTGCACCATTTAATATATTCTTCACTAGCTTTTTTATCCTTATAATTTCCATACTTTTTATTTAGATTAAATGGAGGATCTGCAAATGTCATGTCAATTGAATCATCTGGAATTTTTCTCATTATATCTATTGCATCACCGCAAATTATTTGGTTAGTTGGTAGTTGAGAGTATTTTTCAATTTTAGTTTTTTCTTCAAATTTAGTATCTTCTGATTTTGTACTCTTGATAATATCTACTACTACTCCTTGTATAGAAAAATTCCGATCCCTTTCTATAATTATCGGTTTCATCATTTTATTTCCTGGTTGTAGTCTAATATGATTTTTTTCTTTATAAAAAGTTTTTAGTGTTGTTTCATTATCGTCTATTAAAGCTATTATTTTTTCACCGCTATTAGTCGTATTTTGTTGTTTAACTAGTACGATATCTCCATCATTTATATTTTTTTCAATCATACTATCGCCAACTACTTTTAGGCCAAAGTAATTTTGATTTGGTTTAATTTTGGTTTTTGGTACAGCTATACTCTCATTTCTTTGTTCAAACATCTCAATTTGTTGTCCGGCTGAAATCATACCCAGAATAGTGATACTTACGAATTCCTTTTTTTCAAAAAGATTTATTGATCTTGCTTTATAATTGTCTTTATTTAAATACCCCTTTTCTTTTAAGTTTTCTATATGTTCGTGTATAGTAGAATTTGCTAACTTAAATCTTTTTCCAATTTCTGGAATAGATGGGGAATAACCATTTTCTTTTATAAATTTCTTAATGTAATCGAATATTTGTTTTTGTTTTTTTGTGAGCATGTTAGGTATGATACAATTACCTTATAAGGTAATTGTATCATACCTAAACCGAAAGAAAACCGAAAGTTATCCACAGTTTAATTATTTGACATGATTTTCTTATAGTTTATAATATAACTTGAAAATTAATTATAGGAACAGTCGTATTCTCTAAAATTGATTCAATATTATTAAACCGAAAGGTAATTTTTAAAAAAATGACAATAGATTTTTTAAGTCCCAATGATCAATGGAAGGTTAAAAGAGCTCTTGAATTAGTTAACGCTTACGCAGCTGGCTATATCGCTAACGCTGGTTTACATGGAGGGATAGGTGAAGATAGCTTACTTGATTTATTTAAGATAAGTTATAACTTTATGGAAAAGGGATTTAAGTAAACAAAAATAAAAAAAGAGACCTTGACTTATTAATTTAAATAAACTATTATGTAATTAAGAAATATATAAGGCGGCCGGAGGGCCGTTTTTAATTAGATGATAGGTTTTAGATGATAGATTTTAATTTGTGTGATAAAATTATCTAACACCCAATATCAAACACCAAAAATCTAATACATGAATATTGTTCAAAAATTAAGAACTTTTTTTAAGGAAGTATATGTTGAAATGAGAAAAGTAAACTGGCTGTCCAGGAATGAGGTTTTAAAATATACCTTGATTGTTTTGGCTGTTGCCGTTATTGTGGCGGCTTTTTTGGGCGGGTTGGACTTTTTATTTTCAACATTAATACAGAAATTCATCATAAGATAATCAACTAATAACTAATCTATACTAATTTACGAATAACGTATTGATAAATTCGCAATCGATTTGTAAATTAGTTGATGACGCAATGCCTAAGCAAGTAGTAGAACAAGAAAAAAACTGGTATGTTATTCATACCTATTCAGGATACGAAGATGCCGTTGCTAAAAACCTAAAGCAGAGGATTGAGAGTTTAGGTATGGAGGGCAAAATTTTTAACGTCATTGTCCCTAAAGAAAAAAAGATAAAAATTAAAAACGGAAAAAGAAAAACCGTTGAGGAAAAAATTTACCCGGGCTATGTTTTGGTGGAAATGATTGTTGACGACGAATCTTGGTATGTGGTAAGAAACACTCCAAGGGTAACCGGATTTTTGGGATCGGGTACGGTGCCTATTCCGGTTTCCAAAAAAGACATTGACGACTTAATGAAAAGAATGGAAGTTGGCGAGCCCGAGTTTAAAATTGATTTTGCAGTTGGAGACGCTGTTAAAATTACAGACGGGCCGTTTAAAAATTTTGAGGGTAGGGTTTCTGAAATTGATGAGGAAAGGGGAAAAATTAAGGTATTGGTTAACATGTTTGGCAGAGACACCCCGGTAGAATTGGATTCTTTACAAATAAAGAAGGTATAAGGTATCAAGTATTATGTATATAGTATACGGACGGTGAGTTCTTAATACTTAATACCAAATACTTAATACTCAACACATGGCTAAAGAGATAAAAGCAGTAGTAAAATTACAAATAGCGGCTGGAAAAGCAACTCCGGCGCCTCCAGTGGGATCAAGTTTGGCTCCCCACGGTTTGAATATTGCAGAATTCTGCCAAAAGTTTAATGAGACAACCAAAGACAAGGCGGGGAACACCATACCCGTTGAAGTTACAATTTTTGTTGACAGGACATACGCATTCAAAATAAAAACACCGCCGGCCGCAGAATTGTTAAAAAAAGCCGCCGGGATTGAAAAGGGATCAGGAGAGCCAAACAAAAAAATTGTCGGTAAGGTTACCAAAGCCCAAATAAAAGAAATAGCCCAGAAAAAAATTACAGACCTTAATACCTCCGATATTGATAGAGCAATGAAAATCATAGAAGGAACGGCAAGAAATATGGGTATAGAGGTTAGAGATTAATACACAAAACCGTCTTAAAAGACGGTTTTTTTGTTGCCTTTTTGTTTCCAAATGAGTAAAATAACAAAATGTTAAGTATATAAAAAAGAGGTTATTGCGAGGTGGGGCGCCCCCCCCAAGAAAATTTTTGGGGGGGGGGGGGAAGAAAAAATAAAATTGGAAAAAAAAAAAAAAAAATATA
>CAYIDV010000030.1:0-3679 GCA_964362315.1 uncultured Candidatus Saccharibacteria bacterium | reverse complement strand
CCTCTTCCCAACCCCCCCGCTCTCCCTATCTAAATTAAAAAAAAACGAGTTTATGGCCCGCCCCCCCCCCCAAATTGCTTATGGGGGGGGCGCACCTCGCAATAACTTGTAACTGGCCTAACAAATACACCAATGTTAAAGGAGATAAAAAAAATTAAAAAGGGAGTGGTGCGGATAACTTCGCTTAATGAACGCTGGTATGCCAAAATGTCTGTTAATCCGAAAACAGGCGCTACTGAATACATTTATTATCCTTCATCAACCTGGATATCAAGATACTATCCAAAAGGGGAATATTTTTATAAATGGCTTGCCGGAAAGGGATGGAGCGAGGTGGAAGCGGTAAAACAGGCAGCAGCTGACAAAGGGTCAAGAGTCCATTATGCCTGCTATGATTTAGACAGGGGTAAAGAAATTAAAATAACCGACCGGTATTTAAACCCTTCAACCAACCAAAAAGAAGAACTTTCAAAAGAGGAAGTGGATTGCATTATAAGTTATAGGGATTTCTTGGACGAAATGAGGCCCGAATTACTGGCCCAGGAAATAACCTCTTTTGGAGATTTTTATGCAGGTACGGCCGATAAAATCTTCAGGACGGGAAAAGACATTTGGATAATTGATTTAAAAACCAGCCAATCCATATGGCCAGAACACGAATTGCAAATATCTTCTTATTCCCATATGAATTTTAATTATAAAAAAATGGGAATTTCAGACAAAGAGTGGCAAAACAGAAGACTGGCAGTTTTGCAGATAGGGTACAAGAAAAACAAAAAAGGATATAAATTTACGGAAGTTGAAGACAAATATCACTTGTTCCAAAACGCTTATAAAATATGGAAGAACGAAAATCCCGATATAAAACCAAAAGAAAGGGATTATCCAAGCGTGATTTTTTCAAAATTTCGTAGAAATAAAAGTTAATAAAAACAATCGGAAAAACCATACCATACTTTTTGCAATTGCGGAAAGTATGGTATGGTTGTTAAATCATAAATAATGTCTAAAAATGACGAAAAAGTTTTAGTAGTTCCAAGTAATATCATTTTTAAACAGGGTAGGTGGCAAGGACTAAAAAAAGATAATTTAGATTATTACTTGGATTTAATTAAAAATAATTACCAGTTTAAAAGAAGAGGAGATGTGGAGACAGACCCATCTTGGCAGCAAATAATCCCTTATATTGTTTTCAGTCACAATGACAAATTTTTTATTTATAAATATTTGGGTGGTGCTGGAGAAAAAAGATTAATTGATAATTATATTATTGGAATCGGCGGGCATATTAACCAAATTGATGAAAATGGATCAGATATTTTAGAAATTGGGGCAATGCGAGAGTGGCAGGAAGAAGTAAATTATAAAGGTAACTTATTGGAAAAGAAGTTGGTTGGTATTGTGAATGATGATAGTCGACCAGTTGAGTCAGTGCATTTGGGACTTGTATATCATTTTGTGGGAAATAGTCCGGAAATTTCAATTAAAGAGAAAGATAAAATGCAGGGCGAGTTAGTAAATTTAAAAGATATAAATGGCTATATAAGTGGTAACCAAGGCGTTTGGATAAAATTGGTTTACAAGGACTATTTAAGTAAATTGGCATGATAAAACATAACTATCCGGGAAAGTTTATTGTTATTGAGGGGTTGGATGGTTCGGGAAAAAGCACCCAAGTTGAGTTTTTGGTGAATTTTTTAAAGGGTAAAGGCAAAAAAGTGATTTTAACTAAAGAACCGACAATTGATTCTTATGCCGGCAGGGAAATAAGGCGGGCTTTAAAAGAAGAAATAAAAATTGAACCTCTGGAATTGCAAAAGTTTTTTGCCCAAGATAGGAAGAAACATTTAGAAAATAAGGTGACTCCCGCCTTAAAAGAAGGAAAATTTGTTGTTTCCAGTCGTTATATTTTTTCTTCTTTTGCCTACGGAGCCAGTGAAGGATTAGATATAAACAAGCTGATTTTGATGAATGAAAATTTTTTATTGCCAGATATTACTGTTATTATAGATACTTTGCCTGAGAATTGTGTCGGTAGGATTGAAGAAAGGGGAGAGCCAAAGAAATATTTTGAGAAACTTGAGAAATTAAAAAAGGTTAATGAATTTTATAAAAAAATGCCCGGAATGTTTGAAAATATATATATGGTTGACGGCGAAAGACCTATTACAGAAGTTTCTGAAGAAATCAAGAATATTGTAAATAAAATTATATGAAGCTAAATAAAAAAGACCCAAAAATTTCAAAATTAATTAAATTGGAAACAGAAAGGCAAAAAACTTCTTTGGAAATGATTCCTTCTGAAAATCATTGTTCTTCGGCTGTACGTGAGGCGATTGGGTCGCTTTTAACTGATAAGTACGCAGAAGGGTATCCGGGAAAAAGATATTATTCGGGCTTGAAATATTACGACCAATTAGAAAATTTATGCCAAGAAAGAGCCAAAAAACTGTTTGGAGTTGAGTATGCCAACGTTCAGCCATATTCCGGTTCTCCGGCAAACGCCGCTGTTTATATGGCAGTTGCCGAGCCAGGAGATACCATAATGGGCATGGCTCTGCCCATGGGCGGGCATTTGACTCATGGCTGGAAAGTGAATTTTTCAGCCAGGTTTTTTAAATCTGTGCAATACGGAGTTGATGAAAAAACCCATTTGATAAACTATGACGAAGTTGAAAAACTGGTAAGAGAAAACAAACCCAAGCTTATTTGGGTGGGAGCTACCGCCTATCCAAGAGTTTTTGACTGGAAAAAGTTTGGTGAAATTGCCGATTCGGTAAACGCTTATTTAGCAGCCGATATTGCCCATATTGCAGGATTGGTGGTCGGGAGAGCTCACCCAAGCCCAGTACCATATGTTCATATTGTTTCAACCACAACCCATAAAACTTTAAGAGGTCCCAGGGGCGGCATTATTATGGTTACCAAAAAAGGTATTGATAAAGATGCGGAATTGCCAAAAAAAATTGACAAAGCAGTTTTTCCTGGGCTTCAAGGCGGACCTCATGAAAACGCCATTGCTGCCATTGCGGTATGCTTAAAAGAGGCTGCAACTACGAAGTTTAAAAATTATGCAAAACAGGTGGTGAAAAACGCAAAAGTGTTGGCAAAAGAGCTTAAAAATTACGGATTTAATTTGGTTAGCGGCGGGACCGACAATCATTTAATTTTAGTTGATTTAAGGTCAAAAAATATTGCTGGGGCCCAAACTGCAGATTTATTGGAAGAAGCTGGAATCACAATAAATAAAAACAGCATTCCTTATGATACTGCAGGCCCTTTTAAGCCATCTGGTATAAGACTGGGAACGCCGGCAATCACAACCAGGGGAATGAAAGAAAAAGAAATGAAAATAATTGCCGGTTGGATAAACCAGGTTATTTCTAATCCAAGCTCGGTTAAAATAGTTAGGGAAGAAATTAAAAAACTTTGCAAAAAGTTTCCTTTACCCGCCTAAATTTTATTTGTAAAACTTAGACGGACGAGCTAAAATGAACCCCGTTAGAAGTTTTTATATAATAATAGAAAATTCGAACGGGTTGTGAGTTTAATAAAAAAGTTAATAAAGAGTAAGCAAGGAATATTTTATTCATAAAATATTCCTTGCCCAGGCTTCTAACGGGGTGAAGCAATATTTAGACGCATTAAAAAGAATAATGGATGAAGGGGTTGATAGGCC
>CAYIDV010000029.1:0-8062 GCA_964362315.1 uncultured Candidatus Saccharibacteria bacterium | reverse complement strand
AATTGCCATTTTAATAGACTCCCTGCCGTTTTATTTCAAAAGATTATTTATTAAAGCTCGGCGTTCACCTTGAAAGATTGTTGGAATCTCCGACATTCCAATTTTTTACTATGCTAATTTTTAGGAAATTTCTCCAAAAAATTCGCGAGCTTTTTGGCATTGATTACCGGTCTCTGGCTTTAATGAGGATTGGTTTTGCCCTAATTCTCTTGGTTGATCTTTTTATTCGCTCTAAAAGCTTGATTGCTCACTATACTGACTTTGGAGTTTTGCCTAGGTCCGCTATCTTAATAGAGATGCCCCAGCCTTGGTTTGTTTCCTTGCACATGATGAGTGGCGTCTGGCAGGTTCAGGCTCTTCTTTTTATTTTAACAGCTATTTTTGGTATTATGCTCCTTTTTGGCTACAAGACGCGGTTAGCCACAATTCTTTCTTGGTTTTTGCTGATATCCCTCCATAATCGCAATCCGATGATTCTTCAGGGAGGAGATATTATGTTAAGAACAACCCTCTTTTGGGCAATGTTTCTGCCGTGGGGTAAAACCTATTCGGTTGATGAAGCTTTGGCAAGATCTGGCGGAATAAAAGAAAAAGAGGAGCCATCACCGATTGTTTTTTCGGCGGCCTCCATAGGATTTTTACTGCAAGTTGTTTTTGTTTATATTTTTACCGTAATTCTCAAGTCAGACCCCATTTGGACAAAGGAGGGGAGTGCTATTTATTATACCCTTTCTATTGATCAATTTACCACTCCTGTTGGTTATCTCTTGTACCAATTTCCCGGTCTGATGACTATTCTTTCCTTTTATGTCTATTGGTTTGAAAAGCTGGGCCCGGCTTTGGTGTTTATGCCGATTTTTACCCAGTATTTGCGCCTCTTGGGAAGTTTCTTATTTATTATAATGCACATTGGCATGGGGCTGGCCTTGAGTCTTGGTCCCTTCCCCTTTGTGGCAATGGCCGCCTGGTTGGCATTTATTCCCTCCCTATTTTGGGATAAAATTTCTCGTCTTTTTATCAGATTGGCTAAACCCATTATTATTTACTATGACGGCGATTGCGGTTTTTGCTTAAAATCCGTCCACATCATTAAAACCTTTTTTCTTCTTTCTAAAGCGGAGCTCCGACCCGCCTCAAGCGACGCGGTTATTTTTGAACAAATGCAACACCATAATTCATGGGTTTTAGTAGATGACTCGGGTCAAAGTAGTTTTAGCGTAGAGGCTTTTATTGTTATCGTTAGGTCTTCACCTTTATTTTTCTGGTTATCTCCAGTAGTTAATTTAGCCCCCCTTAAATTTTTAGGAAGATATCTGTACCAATTGGTGGCCAGTCATCGCCAGCGGGTTTGTTTGCCTTCTCTTCCTCTCCCCCGTTCTTTTTCATTCCCTTTTGGCAGGATTATTGTTTCTTTGTTTTTGAGCTTTGTTTTGTTTTTGGTCTTCTTTTGGAACTTGGCCGGAACGGAATACGGAAAATGGTGGCGACCGCCGGATTATTTTTACCGGACAGCTTATCTTTTAAGGATGGACCAGTATTGGAATATGTTTTCTCCCTATCCCTTGCGTGAAGACGGCTGGTATGTGATGCCGGGAAGACTGGTCAACGGCCAGGAAGTTGATTTGTTTAGAGGAGGTCAGCCTGTCACTTATGAAAAACCGCAACTCGTCTCCAGCCTTTATAAAGACGCCAGATGGCAAAAATATTTAATGAACCTTTTAGAAAAAAGGCATTCTTCTTACAGGGGTTATTACTCTCAGTATCTGTGCCGGCATTGGAATAAAAATCATCAGGGCAACGAAACCTTGCTTTCCTTTGAAATTATCTTTATGCTGGAGTATACGCAGCTAGATTATAAAACCGATCCGGTAAAGCCGGTAACATTATGGCGTCAAAATTGTTTTTAATAAATTAAATTTTTAAAATATTCACCCCCACACCAAAAGTGTGGGGGTAAGATAAAAACAAACTTGCTGAACTGTCCAAAAAAAGAATTATTTTGGTGTTGGGGCAAGTTTGGTGTGGGGGTGAAAAAAACAGTTATTATCACAATTTTAATCTTGGCGCTGGCTTCAATCGGTGGATATTTTTTACTGAAAGAAAGTCGGCAACCAGCGGCCTTGAACGGCCAGCGAGCAAGTCAGGGTTCAGAAACTAAAGCAACCAACGAGATAAGTCTTCAAACAGAAGTTAAAGTTGAAACTGGTCAGACGCACGAGCTAATTTATACTGATTCGGGTTATTTGCCTAAAGAAATAACAATAAAAGTCGGCGACACAGTCACTTGGAAAAACGAAAGCTCTCAAGGGGTGTGGACTTCTTCTGCTATGCATCCAACCCATATGGTCTACAGCGGCACTTCTTTGCAAGAACATTGTCCCGATGCCGCAAACATTTATTTTGACGAGTGCAAAAGTAGTCAGCCCGGAGAGTCTTGGTCATTTACGTTTAATAAAAAAGGCACATGGGGATATCATAACCACGTAAATGCCAGACATTTTGGCAAAATCATAGTTGAATGAACAGAAATGGGTGACAAAAGAGCAGATAGACAAGATAAGTAAAATATGCTAAATTAAAGTTGGCTTGCATTTTTTTTGCCTATGTCGGTAAAAAGATGCAATGGCTCTTTTACAAAAGGGGGCTGTCATGAATTTCTTAAAATGGTTATTTGGATGGTTTTTTAAAGAACCTGTAATAGACCGTAGTCAGACCACTAAAAAATTCCAAGATTTTGTAGGGTATTACATAGTATAAAATGAAAAAGAAGGAATATTGGCATCACACGAATCTTTTTTGCTTAGTTTCATATTTAAAACTTCAGAATCTCCTTTTTTGGGTGACGATAATTTCCGAGAGGCCTTAAATTTCCTTTCAGAGCAGGGAGCTATTACAAGATGGTTAGGTAATTATAACGAAGACAAGCAGAAGCACAAATAAGAGAAGTTAGCATAATTGCTTCCTTCTCTTTTTTTGAAAAAAATATAAAATATAGTTAATGATTTTTTTTGATATATACGGGGAAAACTTTTTAAATTATAAAAGTAAAAATTAACTATGAGCAATAAAGAAGTCATACTATTTGGCGGAGGATGCTTTTGGTGCACGGAAGTTATTTTTAAAATTCTCAAAGGAGTTATTTCTGTTGAATCGGGTTACGCTGGCGGAGTAAAGGAAAACCCGACTTATGAGCAGGTGTGTCTTGGAAATACCGGCCATGCCGAAGTGGTTAAAATAGAATACAATCCAAAAATTGTTTCTCTGAAAAATCTATTAACTGTGTTTTTTGCTACTCATAATCCCATCTCTAAAAATAGACAGGGGAATGATATCGGAGAACAATACAGGTCAATTATTTTATATCAAACACAAGAACAAAAAGAGATTTCAGAAAAATTCATTAAAGAACTCAACCAATCAAGTGAAAAAGGAAACCCAATTGTTACCGAAATAAAAAAACTGGAAAAGTTTTATCCGGCTGAAGATTATCATAGAGATTATTACGAGAAAAATAAAAAACAGCCATATTGCCAGGTAGTAATAAATCCCAAGCTCGTGAAAGTAAGGGAAAAATTTTCGCAACTTTTAAAAAACAAATAAAAACATTCTAATATTCTTAAGAGTATTAGAATGTTTTTACAATGAAAAAATATGAATTATGAATATTGAAGAAGAACTAAAGAGAAAATTAACTCCAGAGCAATATAAAGTTTTAAGACAAAAGGGGACTGAGATTCCATTTACGGGAAAGTATGTGCATAAAGGAAAGTACGGAAAATATGTTTGTGTGGTTTGCGGCAATCCACTTTTTAATTCAGAGAATCAATTTGATTCCGGTACTGGCTGGCCGAGTTTTGATAAAACTATTGATGGGGCAGTAGAATATAATCAAGAAACCGACGGGCGAACTGAAATTATCTGTGCTAAGTGCAAATCTCACTTAGGCCATGTGTTTGATGACCTGCCTGCGCCGCGACCGAATACTTATTTTGTATATGCTCTACGATGCAATAACGATGCTATTTATATCGGCCAAACCCAAAACTTAGTTAAACGTTGGGAAGAGCATTGTACTAAAAAAGGAGCAGAATATACAAAAAGACATCAACCTAAATGTATTCTTCATTATGAAGAGTATTCAAGCGTAGACGAAGCAGTCGCAAGAGAGAAATGGCTAAAAACAGGGTTTGGCCGGAAATGGTTACAACGCGAAATAAAATCTGGTCGGGCGCGGCAGGCAGGTGGGCCCACAAAAACAGGCAAAAGATATTGTATAAATTCGGTCTGTTTGGATTTGAAAGTTCACCAGATCAAGTAATTTTGCTCTGCAAAATTAGTTAAGGGTTATTTAGTTTTTATTTATTTTAAAGTATTTGATACTAAATAAAAAGCCTTGTTAAGTATCTACCCTGGAAGATACATTAACAAGGCCCGAGGTGCCAAGGCCCACGCCCTGGAGAGTCACGACTTAAAACTCTTCCGCAGTGTCTAGTTGGGACACCTCTTATCAATGATTTTACTATGTAAATAATACTATTGTCAATGAAAGATAGATTATTTAGCGTAAGAAAAAAATGTTTTTTTTCAAACATTAGCATTTAAAACTAAGTACTGAAAAAATTTTAAAAGTAGTACAATGATAGTAAAACCGTAAATTACCTGCACCTCCGAAACTGTGCCACCAATTCGTTGTTGACGGTTCAAACGAATTGATTTTCGGAGGTTGCAGACAGTGGGGCTAAAATGGATTTTAGCTCCTTTTTTTATCACTCTTGACCCCGTTAGAAGTCATGGTAAGAATATAAAGTATTTAAAAAGACCAAAAATTACTTGGGGGTAAAATTATAATGAGTATGCAAAAATAATTTGAACAAATTATTTTTACTCAGGACTTCTAACGGGGTTGACAAGCATTTGCTAATTTAATAAGATACAATTGTCACTCACGAAGTGACACTGCTAATATGATAACCGAACGCCAAGAAAAAATTTTAAATTATCTGATTAAAGAATACATTAATTCGGCAGAGCCAATAAGTTCTGAATTTTTAAAGAAAAAGTATAGTTTAGAGGTTTCTCCTGCAACCATCAGAAACGAATTGCAAGATTTAACTGAAAAGGGTTATATAACACAACCCCATACTTCAGCTGGCAGAGTGCCTACTGAAAAAGGATACAGGTTTTTTATTGAAATAACTTTTTCCGGGAAATTGGAAAAATTCCCCAAATTTATTTTAAGAGAAATTGAGAGCACAAAAGATAAAATAGAAAGAGAATTGCAGTTGGCAAAAGAACTAACAAAGGAATTAGAAGAAATATCTGCTATTTTGAGTATTGCGAGGTCCGACCTCGCAATAACTTCTTACCATATGGAAGAAGACACCATTTTTGATATTTTAAAAGTTGTAGGACCGTCAAGAATAACATACAAAAAGAACGTTGATATAATGAGGGAATTACTAAAGGAATTTGAAAGATTTTAAAAATTGAGTAACCCCACACTAATTTTAACGATGTTTTATTGAAAAATATTGAGGTCAAAAAGCGAAGCGCCTTCGCCCCGCTGAGTGGGGCTTCGGCTGTCAATGTAGTAACACGAGTTTATTAATAAAATTGGTTCACCCCCACACCAAAATGCAAAATTTATGGTGTGGGGGTGAAGGGGTTTCGCGGCGGTTAAGAAAATTATATTTCGCCGCTCAAAAAAAAGAGCGATTGCTCGCTCTACTTATTTCTCAAGTTTAATTTAATGGAGTCATTTTTTTACCAAGGTCTAATCTCAGTGGTCCACCGCATTCCGGACAAGTGCCACTAAATTGTATTAGGTTATCTTTAACTCGTATTTCCAGTATTCTTAAATTTGACAATGGATTCGGCGCTTCACCAACAGCTTCAAAACAATGACCATCAGAACATTTGACCCATACCATGAACCTTTCCACGGCGTTGCTCCTTTCAAAAAAGAGTAACCTGGGGAACTGGTTATAGTATATAATATATATAAAAATTATCAAGATATACAAAACTATGCAAGAGGATAAGAAAAACTTACATCAATGCAAAGAGTGTGGTTTCCATTATAAAGACAAAGAAATGGCTGAAAAATGCGAAGCCTGGTGCAAAGAACATAAAACTTGCAATGTCCAAATTACCAAACAAGCAGAAGAAAACCAAAAACAACGAGGTCCGACCTCGTTGATTGAGAAACAAGGAGAGTGTGAGAAAAAGTGCGAGGAATATTTGAATAATTGGAAGCGCGCCCAAGCCGATTTTGAAAATTATAAAAAAGAGGAGGTTGAAAGAATTTCAACATTGATAAAATACGCCAAAGAAGATATGATTTTAAACATTCTGCCAATTTTAGATAACATTGAACTGGCTGAGAAACAGTTACCCGAAAAACTGAAGAAGGGCGAGGAGGGAACACCGCAATCTATCGAATGGACAAAAGGATTTTTGCAGATAAAAAAGCAAATTGAAGAATTCCTAAAAAAAGAGGGGATTGAAGAAATAAAAGCCATGGGAGAGAAGTTTTACCCCGAAACCATGGAGGCTGTAGGCGAGGCCGACTTGTCCTCCGAAGCCTTGGCGAAGGGGGAAGGTGGAAAATCAGGAATTGTTATTGAAGAGCTTCAAAAAGGATATAATATGAATGGCAAAGTATTAAGACCTGCGAAAGTAAAAATTAGTAAATAAATATATGAGTAAAGAAGAATTAGAAAATAAACTAAAAGAAGTAACTGAAAAACTAACAGCTTTAGGTGACCTGAATGCGCTTTTAGATCAAGGTAAAAATTTACCAAGTGCTATTAATGAATTACAAGCAAAAAAAACTGAAATTCAAACATACTTAGACAAATTACCAGAACAAATTAACAAGGTTAGTCAATTAACCAGCGAAGTTAATGATTTAATAATTAATTTAGGAACAGCAAATAAGGAATTCTCTGAAAATTATAAAAAACTAAATGAATCAAATGCTAAAGTTGAAGAATTAGTACAAAAAACTACCGATCAATTAGGCATCGCAGCAAATATAAAATTATCACATACCTTTGAGAATGTTAAACACGAGCTTATTGGAGATAAATTAATGTGGTTTAAATGGTTGGTTGCATCAGTCTTACTTCTTATTATAACAACCAATCTCTTAGTCTTATGGCAAGTTAAAGACGGTAAAACTATTTTTGACTATACTTTTCTTATTAAATTAGCTCTAACGTCTCCCTTTGTCTACTTTACTGTATTTATAAATCGAGAATATAATCGCACTCGAAGCCTAATAGAAGAATATACCTTTAAAGCAGCTATCTCAAAGTCTTTTGATGCATATCATGAAATTATAAGAAACTCAGATTCACCAGACCTAACAAGAAAATTAGACTTTCTTACAAAGTCTATTGAAGCGATATATTCATCTCCAATGGTCAATATTAAGAAAAACTTCCTAAAGGAAAAAGAAAATAGTCCGAATATTTTGGATCAGGTTAAATCACTTACAAGCGATGAAACAAAATTATAAAATTAGTATTTTTTTAAAAATTATGGAAAAAGAACCACAACAAATTCAAGTAAACTTAGACCCAAATGTCTATTTTATTACAATGGTAAATATGATGTTCAACGAAGAAGGTTTTAACTTCTTAATAACATCCGGCAACCAAGGGAGGCAGTTTTTAGCAACTCCAAAACACGCAAAAAGAATTCACTTACTTTTGGAAAAACAAATTAAAGAGTATGAAAAGAAATTCGGGGAAATAAAAACTCATCTTCCTGAAGCTCCCAAAACAAGCCAGGGAGAAACAAAAATAGGATTCTAAATAAAAACTTAAAAATTAATATACTACGTTTAGTAAAGCTTTACTAAACGTAGTATAGGTAAATTTTAAAAATTATTAATCAATAAAAATAAAATGAGTAAAATATTAGGCATTGATCTTGGAACAACAAATTCGGCTATGGCCGTGGTTGAAAACGGCGAACCGAAAATTATTGAAAACAAAGAAGGGGCAGATCGGAAGAGCACCCGTCTGAACTCCAGTCACGGCTACATCTCGTATGC
>CAYIDV010000028.1:0-8524 GCA_964362315.1 uncultured Candidatus Saccharibacteria bacterium | reverse complement strand
TGCATTGGTCCTGCCCACAATTCTTCTTCTTTAAAAAAGGACAAATGTGAAGGATACACGCAATTGGAAATGATATTTACAAATCTTTTTACTTTAGTTAATCTTGCCGCTTCCATTAAATACGATGTCATAATGATATTGTCGTAATACATCTGAGCTGGATACTTATAGCCAAATTGGATTCCTCCGACAAACGCGGCGCAATGTATGACAGCGTCAAATTTTTCTTTCTCAAAAATGGCTTTAGTCTTTTCAAAATCGCGGAAATCATGGCCGTCAATCAAATCCAAAACAGCAAAATTCAAATTCCTCTCTTTCAACTTTTTTACCACATTTTGCCCCACAAAACCCTTGCCTCCGGCCACTAATATTTTTTTGTATTCTTTGGTCATATTTTTAAGAAAATCGCATCGTAATAAATAATATGCCCATCTTTATAATCATTTACTTGCTCTAGATTACCATAATATTTAAATTCCAAAGAATTCATTCTTGAAAAAATTTTTTTGAAATCCGGCTGTCCCTCATAAAACTTATCATTAACAATTTCAATAATGCATGCCTTAGCTTCTGATAATATTTTTTTGGCGCCTTCAATCACTAAATTCTCGTATCCTTGAACATCCATTTTGACTAAAATTTCCTTTTTGAAGTTTTTCTTTACAAATTTTTCAACTGCTATATCCAGGGGGTATTGTTCAACTGTTATTTCCTGCTGGTTTTTAACGAAAGAAAAATCTTTTTCGTAACTTTTGGTAGTTTGAAGCATTGAAGAAGAATCATCATGGTCTGAATGCAAAAACATTTCTTTTATATCTTTTTTGTCGCCCAAGGCAATATTAAAGGCAAAAACCCTCTTTTGACCTTCAAGTTGCGCCCATTTATCTAACTCTTCAAAGGCTGGTTTGACTGGCTCAAAGCAGAAAATTTCTGTCTTTGGAAAAGCGATAAAGGCCCGCTTTGCAAACTGGCCTCGATTGGCTCCGATGTCTAAGATTGTTTTTATGCCTAATTTATCTAGTCCGGCAAAATCAACCTTCGGAATTTTATAGACATCATATCCTAGTGAATGAATTATTTTAACTACCAGTTTCTTTATCATGTTCATTAATTAAATCTTTTAACAAATCTAGTGTTCCATAGTCGTTCAATCCGTCACTTTTTTGCCCGGTCCTAAAATCCATATTGCCTATCTTTTTTAAAAAAGATACAAACTGATTTTGATTACTAATATAATCTATTCCCTCAAAATTTTTATAAAAGTCTCCGATAATTTCGTCGTCAAAATCTAATGTAGCAATAGGTCTTTGGCGATCCTGAAGAGAGGCAATAAAAAGAACAGTGCTGGCTGATCTCGGTAAACCAACAACGGCATCGGCAATAGACAAACATTTCTCAACTGGGTCTTGTAGGTTAAATACAATTGAAGGCGAAATATCCTTAATTTTTTTTTGGATGGCCTGGGCATCTTTAACGCTGGGGTGGGGACTGACAGTTATTTCCCATCCAGGCAACGTATTTTTTACAAGAGAAATAATCTCTAGCCATGACTTTAACCTGTCTTCATACAAAATAGGAGACCAATCACTTCGTTTAAAACCTTGGGCTATGGGTACCAAGAGCAGAATATTTTTTTTCCCATTAGAATCACTCTTTTCAAAAAAAACTTGCTCCAGAAAACTCCGAGTTCCCTTTACTGCCAAAGGATGTGGCAAAATTCTCAGTTTTTCTTTAGAAACACCACTAGCAAGATATGTCTCAAAATCTCTTTTAGAAAAGACTACTTGATAGTCAGCCTGGCGCATTCCTTCTATGCCTTTCCATAATATATAACTGGACTTTCCTGTTAAGGGCTTTTGCCCGACTGATAAGGGCAGTATCCAGTGATAAAGGATGTGTCCAATCCATTTTCGGCACCTTGCTAAAAAAATCCTGAGAAACAATGGTAGAAAACGAGAAAAACTTTCTTCTGCATTAATGCGTTCAACCCATTTAGCAGTCAGTCTGCTGTCAGCAGCAGCTCCGGTCTGAAAACAAACAACCATAGCTCCAGACTTTTTGGCAAACCGCATGAGATACATTTCAAAAAGTGAATGCATATCACTTGCAGAAATAACCACATGTGGTTTTTCTTGTTCCACCGCCTTTCGAGCCAAACTATAAAGGTATTTATTTTGGCTGAACAAATTTTTCTTAATTTCTCCAGTGAACTGGCTGATGGGCATTATATTTTCTAAATAAGGGAAAAAACTTTTTTCATTCAAAATGCTCTCAGTTTTAGCATCCATTTTTTCTGAAATTAAGACAGTTGGCCATTTCTGGCAAATGGCATATAAATGACCTATCAAAACCGACCTAAAGGCTCGCGGAGTAAACGTATAAAATAATACTTTCTTTTTTTCCATCTAATTTTTAGAAAAAACGAATTTGTTTTTTACATTTTTTAGAAATGACAGTAAAAAATATTTTTTCTTGTAGAGCTGACCATAACGGTAAGTTAAAAAAGCGGCGAAAACAACAATGACAAAAAGTAAAATGTCTGATGAGGTCGTTAAAAAAACATACGAGCTGAAAACCATAATCAAAAATAAAACTACCGAGAATTTTATAATTTCTTTGGGAATCTTCATTGTTTTTTGGAAGGCAAAGAGGAAGGCGAACGTAGACAGGGCAGAAGAAATAGAAAATGCCAATGCTGCTCCCAATTCGTTAAAATACTTTACCATGAAAAACGCGAGAAAAATATCAATAATATTAAGAGCAACGGAAATCAATAAAACTATTTTGGTTTTTTTTTCGTAGTAGTAAAGAGGATAGGCCGCGGTATAAATACCGGTAAAAAGGGGGCCAATCAGCAATAGGTAGAAAATATAAATATTTGATAGATAAATTAGTTTTAAAAAAGGATTAAATAATCCTATATTTTTAAAAATTATAAAAACGGCAAAAAATAATAGATAGACAAAGCTGGTCAGAAAGGCCATTAATTTAACGTTTTCTAAGGCTTTTTCTCTATTGTTTTTCAGTTCAGAAAATATTTCTGGGGTCCATGCCTTGTTAAAGGTTGCCCACAAAGCATTGACTTGCAATATCATAAGCAAGAAAAAACTATATAATCCCAATGTAGATAAGTTTGTATATTTGTTTAAAAAAATTCGCCCTGCATACATTACCACAACTCCAAAAACAGTATACAGCATCATAGGAAAAGCATAATTAAATAATGATTTTATAATTTTAAAAGAAAAAGCATTAGCCGACAGATTTTTTATTTCTTTTATTAAGAAAAAAATAGTTGGAACCGCGTAAGAAATTAACAGCGCCCATAAGATTCCTAAAACTCCAAAATGAAGAATCAAAAATAATATAAAAAAAATAAATAAAGAGATTGTTTGTAATACGCTTATTACGGAATACCAAAAGACTTTTTTTAGGGCGGCGTAGTGAGAAAGCCCGAAGCTGTATAAACAAGAACAGACAATCAAAGCAAAAAATAATAAAAAATCTTTACCTAAAATTTCTGAAGTTTCTGGCAATAGCCACAAAATAATATCGGTTGAGAAAAACAGTACTGCAAAAGACAATATATTGGTTACTACAATCATCGCCAATGCATTGAAAAATACCGCTTCGTTTTTTTCTTCTGAATAGTAAAATCTAGTTATGGCCGAATGTAGTCCAAAAAGGGCAAAAATGCTAAAAAAATCTACTATAAAAATGGTCAGTACATACACGCCTATTTGTGAAGGAGAGAACACTTTAGCAATAATAATCCATAATACAAAAAGTGATGTCTGTGAAAACAAGTTGACAAGAAAATATACGCCGGTATTTTTAAACAAAATTTTATTCACGATTTTTCTTAACCTTAATTAGAACCGACTCGAGCGTCTGACAAATTATATCAACTTTTTCTTGACTTAAATTGTTATAAAAAGGTAGTGCAATTGTCGTATCCGAAACTGATTCTGTGATTGGATAATCCCCTTTCTTATAACCAAACATATTAACATAAAGTGGCTCTAAATGTATTGGGGGAAAATAATCCCGACAGTAAATACCATTCTCAGTCATTTCTTTTATAACTTTATCGCGGTCCTTCCTGGAAAAATAATTTCCGTCCAATCTAATAACATATACAAACCAGCTTATCTTAACATCTTTGGAAATATAAGGAATGCTTACTCCTTTTATACTTTTTAATCTTTTATTGTAATATTCTGCCACCATTTTCCTTTTTTTTAGAATTTCTTCAACCCTCTGCATTTGAACAACTCCAAGGGCCGCGTTCAACTCTCCTAATCTGTAGTTAAAGCCTAGTATTTCGTGGCTAAGCCATCTATTGTTTGTCCTTCCTTGATTTCTCATTGCCCGACAAATATCTGCTATTTTTTTACTATTAGTCACAATCATCCCGCCTTCCGAGGTAGTTATTTGCTTATTTGGATAAAAGGCAAAAACTCCAACTTGGCCAAAAGAACCTACCTTTTTTCCATTAAACTCAGATCCCAGGGCCTCACAAGCATCTTCAATAACAGCCAAATTATACTTTTTAGCTATTACCATAATTTTATCTAATTGGCAGGGATGGCCAAAAATATGAACTGGTAGAATTGCTTTAGTCCTTTTAGTAATCTTTTTTTCTATAAGACTATAGTCAAGACAAAGAGTTTTTTTGTCTATATCAGCAAACACTGGATTAGCCCTTTCGAAAAGAGCGCAATTGGCTGAAGCAATGAAGCTAAAAGGACTAGTGATAATTTCATCTCCGTCTTTAATGCCAAGTGCCCTAACGCAAAGATGCAGAGCGCTGGTGCCGCTATTTACTGCTATTGCGTACTTGACGCCTATGTATTGCGCAAATAGTTTTTCGAACTTCTCAACTTGAGGACCGATACTTAGAGTAGAACTCACTAATACTTCTTTAATAGCATTTAGTTCCTTACTGGTAATATCAGGAGAAGATAAGGATATCTTTACCAAATCTTGCATTAAAACCAAATCTTTTAATATTCCTTTTTTATCTAAGATGGGCAGGGTGATAATTTCATTTTTTTCCATTATTGCTAAAATCTTATCTTTGGTCATACCAACTTTCCCTACAATCGGTCTTAAGTTTAATATTTCTTTTACCGGCCCTTCAATACTTTTACTTTTTAAAATATGGCGACGGATATCGCCATCGGTTACCAAACCAATGAGTCTGCCTTTTTTATCAACAACCAAAGCAACCCTTTTTCCGCTCTTATTAATGCAGTCCATTGCATCTTTAATAGTGCTATCTTTGCTGAGAGTAAGTTTTTTGACATTGTTATCCATGATTTTATGTATACTTACTTTAATTTTTTTACAACTCTTGCCGGAATACCAAATGCAACCACATTTTTAGGTATATCTTCCTTCACAAAACTAAAAGCTCCGATAACCGAATTTTCCCCTACAGTGATACCGGGCATTATGATTGAGTGACTTCCTATTTTGCAATTACTCTTTAAAACCACTTTTCCTTCTTTTTTATCAATAGTAGAAACCGAGTAAATAGAACAATGGGAGCCAATCTGAACATTGTCTTCAATGACAACGCCGTTCTTAGCGTTAATATAAGTAAAAATCCCAATGTCTGTTCTTTCCCCAAGTTTTAAATTTTTTGCGTGTTTTACCACCCAGCCGTATTTTGTCGGCTTGCTATCCACAATTTTTGGCTTTTGCCAATGCTGAAATCTTTTTTCCATAATTATGAGTAAGGGAGGATCAAAAAAAGATATTTTTGTTCCGACCGCGCGATTAATTATAATTGACTAAGCGTAGGGAGGAATAATAAATCGCAATTTATTATTCTGACCGAGCGACCAATTATATCGTATATATAAACCGCAAGTTTCTATAATTTAATAAGTTATTGTTTTATTTAATAATCTATCGTCTATTGTTACTTCAGATAAAATTTTGGCTATTTTTTTTCCAGCATCACCACTGCCATAAGGACTTTTATATGATTTAGTTTTTTTTCTGAATATCTTGTCATAAATTGCCTTTTTTATTGCCTTTTTTATATCCTCTTTTTTATAACCGACATCTATAACATTATCTGACTTTTCCCGGCCTTTTTGGCGCGTTCCAATGTTCACTGCAGGCAGACCAAAAGACGGAGCTTCAATAATTCCGCCACTTGAATTACCAACTATACAACTTGCAATACGCATTAAGCTAAGATATTCAAAACGCGGAATATTTTTATAAATTTTGATAAAAGGATATTTTCTATATTTTTCAATAACTTGTATCATTTTTCTACTCCCTGCGTCTGCATTTGGATAAACTACAATTGATTGATACCCTAATTCTTTTATCGCTGACATTGTTTCTTCAATATGAATTCCCGCCCTATTAATTTCTGCGGTTACAGGGTGTTGGATAACCAACAGTAGCGGCTTTGATAAATCAAGATGGTATTTTTGAGTAATATTCTTTTGAGCAGCAATTTTTGATTTTAAAATGCCGTCCAATCCCGGAGCACCTACAACGTATACCCTCCATGGATTCTCGCCCATCTTAATAATTCTTTTAGAGCTTTTTTCTGTTGCGGCAAAGTGAATAGATGATAGCTTAGTTATTGCGTGCCTGGCCACATCATCAACCGTCATGCTGACATCCCCCCCATGGACATGGGCAACTGGAATTACTAAATATACTCCGCTAACAGCTCCTGCCAGTGCCTCTGCCCTATCTCCTAAAACCAAAATAATATCTGGTTTTATTTTTTTTAACTCTTTATTTAAAAGCTGAATCAATTTGCCGATAAAATCAACCGCCGACTCTTTACTGTCTTTTTTATAAACTGCTTCTATTTTATGTACCTTGAACCCATCTTTTTTTATTTCTTTGAGAGTCCTGCCAAACTTGGGCATTAAATGCATTCCCGTAGCAATTATTTCCAAATCCAGCTTTGGATTTTTGCTTATTTCAAGCAAGGTATTTTTCATTAACCCGTAATCGGCCCTTGTGCCAGAAATGTATAAAATTTTCTTCTTCCTTAAATTTTCTTCCACGAAATCAATTCGTCTTTTTTAATATTTTGCCTAGCTTTTCTGTCAATTATTTTATTAAAATATTTTGGCTCAATTCCGGTCCCTGGCCTTTTTATCGATAACATACTTTCACTTATTTTTTCTCCCTTGTTAATATCTCTACTGGCTACGATACTCTTCCTTATAACTTTTTTTATTTCCTCTTCGCTTTTAGTCGGCTTTTTGGAACCACTGCCCAAAACGGTTTGGGCTATCCTAATAACTTTTACCATTTCTTTAAACTCTGCGGGGTCTAAAGACGCTTTATGATCTGGGCCTGGTAAATTTTTATCTAATGTAAAGTGTTTCTCAATAACGCTAGCCCCTATTAAAGCTGCCATCATTGGGACAATGTTACCTTGCGTATGGTCTGAATAACCAACTGGCAAATTAAATTCCTTTTTAAGAGTCAGCATTGACCTTAAATTAACTTCTGGCAAGGGACAAGGATAGTTGGTGGTACAATGCAGTAAAATTATTCTTTTATTTCCCTTCCTTTTAATAACTCTAACTGCCTCTTTGACCTCTTTAAGAGTTGCCATTCCGGTTGAGAGGATTATTGGTTTTTTCTTTTGAGCTATTTTCTCTAAAAATGGCAAATTAGTTAGGTCACCAGAACCGACTTTGAAAGCCGGAACCAACGGCTCTAAAAAATCAATAGCGTCTGGGGAATGGGGTGCCGAAAGAAAAATAATCTTTTTTTTATCGCAATATTTTTTTAATTTTACAAAGTCCCCATATTGCAATTCCAATTTTTCAAGCATTGCCAGCTGGGTTTCATTCTTCCCCAAGTTTCTTTTCTGATAATTTGTAATCTTTACGTTTTTGATAACTAAATTTTCTGCTTTGAAGGTTTGAAACTTTACCGCATCAGCCCCAGCTTTTTTGGCAGCATCAACCAATTTTTTTGCCAAAGCCAGTTTTCCGTTATGATTCACGCCTGCTTCAGCAATAATAAACACCTGCTGATTTTTACCTATGAAATTTTTTGCAATTTTCATCTTAATTAACATAAAATTCTTATAGTAAAACTTTTCCCCCTGTTTGATAGCTTTTTTCTAGGGCGTATAAAGTTTTTAAAAGACTAAGATTATCGGCAAAAGTATGGGGATATTTGCCATGGCCTTCAATCGTCAGCAAAAACTCCCCAATTTCATCATGATACATTTTTTCTTCATTAACATAACCTTTTTCTGTATGTCCTTTGGGGATCTTAATAACCTTTGTTATTTTTAACTTAGCGTTATATAACTTGATAGCCGAATCAAACTTTTCCCACTCTAAAACACCGTCGCTTCCTAAAACTCGCAACGTTCTAAACGGTTTGCGAGATATAGCATCAATAATAACATTGCCCATTATTCCATTTTTATACATTAGATTTACCAAGATTATATCATCTGCCTCCATTTTCAAATTAGAAACTTTCTTAATATAGCCGGAAACTTCTGCCACTT
>CAYIDV010000027.1:4249-9040 GCA_964362315.1 uncultured Candidatus Saccharibacteria bacterium | reverse complement strand
ATTGTACCAGGAATAATTTTGGAAATAAACAACCCCACCGCTGTACAAAGACAGAGATGGGGTTTGAAATCGAACGGTTCAAAGTGCAAATGGTTCCAATGGTCAAAGGAGACCCAAGAATCCAATTGCAAAGAACCAAGGTTACTTGCCCGCGACGACAGCAGGATTGAGGGAGCAGAAGTTATCGCCGAGCCGGTAGTAGTACGAGTACCATGACTCGCCACGCCAGCACAAGCCCCGGATGTACAAGCGGTCATCGGAATAGCTGTAGACCGTGCCCCAGAAGAAGATCACATTGTCCTTCCAAGACTCTGGGATAATCTCAGGGTGTTTGAGCAGGTAGTCAAGCACATTGGCGTTGAGAACCGGCTTGTTCTCCAGCTCCTTGCGGAGTTTGTTGCCCTCGATGTACTTGTCGCCCTGCTGGTACTCGGAGAGGTAGAATTTGACCTTTTTGGGATCCCACTCGAACTGTCCGTCTTTCTTGTGGCTTTCTACCTCCAAGCCGTTTGGGACGTACGGGTTAGCGTCGCAGTCGATAACGTGCTTGACCGAGACGATCTGAGAGTGACCGTTGATCACACTTCGGAAGTCCTTGAGCCGAGGAAAGTTCCTCAGCTTCGTGACCTCATCGGGAGTGAAACCTGCCAGCTCCAGAGCGTCGCCTAACTGATTCATCTGACCGATCGAGAATGCAGTAGACATCGTCTACTCCTTGGTTGTGGACAAGTCCATACTTGGACATCGTCCGAAACACAGACCGCCGGAATAGCAGTCATAGCCAAAAAACAACAATGCTTATTTATTGGCTTATGGCTATGACTGCGTTTGCAAGTATCTTTTTATTAAATGTGCTGTTTGGGGCTATTTCTACCCTATACTTTAATTGTAGCACTATTAAGAGTATTTGTCAAGTAATTTATACAAAATACTGGTTTCCTGGTGTTTTTTTATATAATAAACGCACATTCCTTTCCAGTTGCATATTTCACGAAGTGAAATCAGCGAAGCGGAATGCAACTGGTCGTTAAAAACCTTAGCGAGGGTATTGTATCAAATGAGCGCTTCGAGGCAGAAAAGCTGGTTTTCGCCGAAGGCGAAATTTTCTGCCGAGAACCGAATGATAATTTTCGCTGGAAAATTATCATGACTAATTTGATACAATACCCGAGCGCCCCTACTGCACTATTCCCCCGCCCGAGTTGGCTTGGTCATCTGGCAGATTAGTGGTCACTGCCTGAGCAGTGCTTTGAATGGTAGAACCGGTGAATTGGTCTTCGCTAAAAACGGTTGCTTTTCCTATTAATCCGGCTGATATTCCCTTTTGCGACAAACTGGGTGTTAAGGCAACCTGAAAAGAAAGTGAAATTTTAGACTCACGAGCAAGGTCTCCTGCCAGCCAGACAATCTCTTTGCTTTGGCTGTCAAAAGAAAAATTAGGCGCTTGGCTTTCGGGAGCTATATTATCACTTAATCCCACGTTTTGAGGCAAAACAGCTTTTACTTTAACGTTTTTAACATCATTGAGAAAATTTTTAATCTGCCAATTTATGGTATAAGTTGTTGTTTTGCCGACTTGAGGAGGCACGGTGCCCTCGTTTTTAATACCGTCAAAATCTGAATAATACCCTTTTTGCGCCAACTCCAATTTTGAACTTATTTTAGTATCAAATTCCTGGCTTATGCCAGAGGCGTCAACTTTGTTTTTTATAATCAAACTGTTTTTTTGGTCACCAGAAATGTCCAAATTATCTTTTAATTTTACGCTAAAAGTGACTTTGGATTCTTGTTGAGGTGCTATGTGCTGTAAGTCCGTAATTTGCCTTGAGTCAAAAACAATTAAATTATCGTTGGGTTTTACCTGGCCGTCTGGAGATTTTAAGGTAGCTAAATCAAGAGCCTGGCCTTCAATCCTTGATATCACAAACAAATTGTCAAATGGAGTAGAGCCAATATTCCTTAAAAAAATCTCGTAATTTAGCGTTTGGCCGGGAGAAGCAACAAAATTGGGAACTCCGTTTATAAGCTGGGATATGAAAAGCAAGGGTTGGATGGTTTGAATTTCTTGGTTAGCTTCTTTTACTACAATAAAAACTCCGTCCTGCCACATCCCCATTTTTGCCGAAAAGTTTAAATTACCGCCAAGGTCAGTTGAAATGACTCCTTTGATTTTTATCCTGCCTCCCTGCCCCTTGTTTAAAATTGCCAGTTTCCATTCAGAGTTGTCTAAAGATATAGGGTCGGCTGATTGAAAATTAAAACCTTGTAACGGCTCAATTTTTATACTGAGGTTTTCCAAAGGGTAATCAACGTTTGAAAAATAATTAATGGAATAGCTGATTTCCTTGCCCCTTTCTATTTTTGAGGGCAAATCATACTTAAGGGTGACGGGTACCTGGTCTATTTTGGTGGTAAAAGTCGTTTGGGATTCGTAGCGGGCCGACAAATTATGAGGCCTGTAAGAAAGCCAAGCTTTAGCTGTTTTTAAATCTCCCTCTTTGCCCAAAAGCCTTCCTTTAAATTTAATTAAGTTCTCGTCGCCAGGATAAATATCTTTTAAATTTTGTTCAAACCTCGTTTTACTGTCTTCTGTTAAAGAATTTTCAGGGAGTTCAAAAATAAGCTTTGGATTTTCCAAAGCAAAATTTCCGTTGTTTTTATACTTAACAGTATATTCAATTTCCTCTCCTATTTTGGCCGAATCTTTACTTAAAATTTCCACCCTTAAAATCTCCTTTGAAAAAATGGCTTCTCTCCAATACCAAAAAAACGTAAAAGAAAGTACAACTAAAACGGCTAATGCAGTTAAAATAAAATTTTTACTCATGGTTTATTAAATATCCAATTGACTTTTATGTGAGTAAATCAATAGTAAATAATTACAATAACTATCACAAATTTCTTTTAAAGAGTCGTTAATATTATTAACTTTCAATCTTGATAATATACCCCATTCTTTTTTCAAAATCAATCTTAATACTTTTACTGTATCTGATTTTATGGGTATCTGGTTACTTTTGAACCCTAAACAACTTTTACAAATTACTCCGCCTTCTTTATTGGAAAAATAAAGACTGTCAGGAATTAATTTTTGACTGCAAACAGCACATTTTAAAAGCTCGGGGCCATAACCTAATATTGAAACGAAATTCCAGAAGAAATAATGGTATATTGGCTGGTTTTTAGGAATTCCTAATTGATAATCATTTAATTTAGCCAATGTATCGTAAATTAAATTAAAAATCTCTTCGTCTTTTTCTTGGCCTTTAATAAAATCATCCAAAATTTCTGAAATCTTGACGACTAAAAGTAATTTTTCTGGGTTTTTTGTTATATTACTAAATTTTTTTATTGATATAGCATCTGTTAATGTTTTTTTGTTTTTTCCTTGGATAAATTCAATTTCTGACAAATCAAACATTGCCATTCCTCCTCTTAATTTTGAGGCAATTTTTCTTATTGCTTTGCCTAAAACCTCTATTCTGCCAAAATCTTTAGTAAAAACTGAAAATATCCTGTCTGCTTCAAATATGTCTTCTTTTTTAAAAACAAAACCCTCTGTCTTATATTGTAAAGCCATTTTATACTGTTTTCAGTTTTTACTTTTATCTATTACTTTTTTTAAAATTTTTATTTGGCGGTCTATTTTAATTTTATCTTCCGTCTTTATCGCCCAATACTTCTCTTTTTTTAAACTTTTTAACCTCAAATTAACATCCCATTCAGAAATATTGCGTCCAAATTTCTGAAAAGGGAATAATTCTTTTTCCATTTGAACCCTTTCTTCTTTGGATATATTTATATGGGGGTCATAAGCCTTCCTTAACGTCTGCCTAAATTGGCTGCGCGAAACTCCGCTACCTTGCCGAAATGGGTTTTTATCCGGTTGAAATGGTATTGGTTTTTTATCTTCTGGATTCATATGTTTTCAAAAAATATTTAAATTATTTTTTGAATGGTTAATGATATTTTTTCTTTTCCAATTGAAATTTCTTTCTGCGGCAAGTCGTTTTTTGAGCTTTCTCCGATTAAAATTTCTTTTGCTCTTACTTCTTTTGATAAAAATTCTTTGTTCTGTTGTAAAATCGAATTTATTTTTGACGATGAATCAAACCAGGCTAAAATCTGATCTTCTGGCTTTAATCCCTGCTCTTTTCTAAAATCCTGAACAGACCTTATTATATCTCTTAAAATTCCCTCCTTTCTCAATTCATCAGTAACCACAGTGTCTAACTCTACTTCGTTTTTAATCTTATCATCAAAAATAATTTCTTTCACGTTAACTTCGTCTCTAATCAAAGCCAACAGTTCTTCTTGTAAAACCTTAAACTTTGAACTCTTAACCTTTAATTTGGCCAGTGGTTGCCTTACCTTAATGCCTTTTTCTGACCTTTGGGCCAAAGCCAGATTGACTATATTTCTCACCTCGTCCATTTTCTGCTCTAAATCCAAGTCTGTCTGGTCTCCCGACTCTGGCCAGTCAAAAAGATGCACCGACTCTGGCATATCTTTTATTTTTAAACTTTGATACATTGCTTCAGCAAAAAATGGCGTTATCGGAGCAATTATTTTTACAGTATTTAAAAGTACGTAATAAAGAATTTCTATTGCTTCTTTTCTGTTAGAATTAGTTTCGTGGAATCTTTTTCTTGATCTTCTCAGATACCAAAGCGACAAATCGTTTATAAAAAAACCCTCAATGGCTAAAACAGCTTTGGCAACATCGTACTTTTCCAAATTAAATTCAACTACAGAAATCAAATGTCCCAATTTTGAAACAATCCATTTATC
>CAYIDV010000027.1:0-4149 GCA_964362315.1 uncultured Candidatus Saccharibacteria bacterium | reverse complement strand
ACGTAGGTACTAAAAAAAGCATAGACATTGTAAAGAATTAACAATTTTCTTTGAACTTCTCCGATGTTATTATACCCAAAATTAGCGTTTTCAGCCGGATTTTGTCTCATGTAAAACCATCTCATCGGATCAGCGCCGACTTTTTCAACCGCCTCATCAAACCAAATGGCATTCCCCTTGGATTTATGCATCTCTTCCCCCTTTTCATCTCTTACCAAGGCGTATCCAAAAATTGTTTTAACCGGTGCTGTATTCTCTAAAACCGCTGACATTACAAGAATTGAATAAAACCAATTTTTGAATTGTCCTGGGAAGGACTCACATACAACTTGGGCAGGGAACCATTTTCTCCAATATCTTTTATCAGAAAAATATTTCGTTGTTGAGAAAGGCACGATACCGGCGTCCAACCAAGGATTTCCCACGTCTTTAATTCTTGAGGTTAGCTGCTTACACTTTTTGCATTTTATTTTTACATTGTCCACCCAAGGCCTGTGGGGAGAATTTCCTTCAAATTTTTCCCAACCTTCAACCGCTCTCTTTTTCAATTCTTCTTTGGAACCAATAACCTCAAAACTACTGCACTTCTGGCACTCAAAAATAGGTAAAGCCAACCCCCAATACCTCTTTTTGGAAATCAACCAGTCATGCATGTTTTTTAACCAATCTAATTCTCTTTCTTTTCCAAAAGGAGGAATCCAATTTATCTTTTTTGTGATCTCTTGAAGAGGTTTTCTTAGTTTATCCATTGAAATGTACCACTCATCAACCACGCGCCAAACCAACTCCGTTTTGCATCTCCAACAGGTCGGATACCTATGCTTATAAGGCTCAATTTTAAATACCCAGTTTCTGTGTACTTCCGCATTGTTACCCGCGTTACTCTGCGATATTAGGTAATCCAAAATTATCTCTGGATTTTTTTTAGCATTCTTAAAAGAAAACTCACCAAATCCATCTAAATAATCGGCTTCTTCGTTTATTACTTCTATTAATGGTAATCCAAACTTTTTACCTATCTGGAAGTCTTCTTGGCCTGCTGAGACCGCAGTGTGCACTAGACCCGTTCCCTCTTCAATGTTAATAGGCATGATCCTGTTATCTGTCGCAATTACCGTGTGAAACCTGTTTAGTTTACCCTGAGCGGAGCGAAGGGCCACTTCTTTTACTCTTTCCAATTCATCAAAGGCAAACATATATTTTAAGCCTACTAATTCTTTTCCCTTTGCCGTTTTTATAATTTTGTGTTTTCCCTTGAATATTTTTTCGACCAGATCTTTCGCCACCCAATTTTTGAATCCAAATTCGTCTTCAACAAGAGAATAATCTAAATTTTTATCAACTGCCACGGCAATATTAGCTATTAAAGTCCATGGGGTAGTTGTCCAAACTAAAAGATACTCTCCCTTTTTGCCGACAATAGGCAATCTAAAATAAATTGAGTCATGGGTAACTTCTTTATATTCTTCAGTTAAAATTTCGTGCTGAGAAATGGCTGTTCCGCATCTTGGGCACCAAGGTACAGAATCCCTGCCCTTATAAAGATAACCAAGCTCCCAGCATTTTTTCAAAAAATGCCATATGGCGTAATTGTTTTCATCAGACATTGTGTAATAGGAATTTTCCCAATCCATCCATTGGCCTAATCTAATTGACTGCTGAGTTTGAATAGCAGAATATTTTCTCACCCGCTCCTTACACTTTTCAACAAATTTATCAATGCCATATTCTTCAATGTCTTTCTTTGTCTTGAACCCAAGTTCTTTTTCCACTTCCACTTCAACCCAAAGGCCCTGGCAGTCAAATCCATTTTGATATCTTTGGTCAAAACCTTTCACGGCAAAATACCTTTGCAGCAAATCTTTATAAGTTCTCCCCCAGGCATGGTGCACGCCCATTGGATTGTTGGCGGTAATGGGACCGTCCAAAAAACTCCAGCGGTCCTGCCCTGAGCGAGCGGAGCGAGTCGAAGGGTTGCCCCATTTGTTTTTTTCTTGCAGTTTCTGAAAAATTTTCTTGTCTTCCCAAAACTTTAATATCTTTTTCTCACTTTCAGGAAAATTATAAGCCATAATTCTTGATTTACGATTAAAGATTTAAGGATTTATTTAATTTTCTTCTTTTTTGTATATTTATTTTTTTATGCTTTACTTTTTATGTATTTTTATTTCCAATCGCTATCTTTTTATTCCCAAACATCCCATCTTTTTCGCAATTGCAAAAAGTATAGTATGGTATTTAATTTGGGTATTTTTATCTGTATTATAAAAAGTAAAATTATTTTAACTCCTCAATTAAAAATATTTTTACATATTTATCCAACAAATAAAATTGGAGTGATCTTTCTGTTTTTTCAAAAACATCATAAGGAGTAATCCAAACGCTCTTTTGAAACATCTTATAACCTAAATTCTGCAAAATGCTTCTCAGAACACCCCTTTTCTTCTCATCTCTTTTTGGTATATCAAAAATAATCATTATCCATTTACCATCTTTTCTTTTAGATCGTTGCTGACCATCAACCTTAAAACTTGCTTTAATAGCCTTATCAATACCTTCTTTAGTCATTATCATACTTTTATTACTTTTTAAATTTTCAACTTTTATCCAGTTATTCTTTTTTAGATAATAGACGAGCTTACGAAACTGATCTTTGCTTAACTCTTTGATATATCTTTTATTACGAGGATCGTCAGGGTCGTATATGATATCTCTCATAGTACGTCGTTGACTAAAAAAGAAGTGGGTTATATCCCCGCCCTTCTCTAAAATATCGTAAACATCTAAAAGAAACTGATCGGTAATAGGAAGTTTCATTTTAATAATCTATTTAGTAAACTATTTAGTAAATTATCTTAACCATACCATACTTTTTGCAATTGTAAAAAGTATGGTATGGTGCATGACATGGTGTTAAAAATTTTACCTCGCTACGTCTAAGTAAATTTAGTTTAATTGCTTTACTTGGCCTTTATGAATTCTGTGGTCCCGAGGCACTATTTTTAAGTGCTCTAATATGGTCATTCCCTGCACCTTGCTTTCCAATATCCACAAAGGGCATTCGTGGCTTATTATTAAAATGTTTTTACCCTGGTATTTTTCTTCCAAATCCTGCAAAAAATTCCACATTCTTTCTGAAACCTGACTGTAAGTTTCACCGTCTTTCATTGAGGTTTCAATTCTCTTTGTTTCATCTGAAAAATCTATATTTAAATCAGTTATCGGCCTTCCATTTAAAACCCCAAAATTTATCTCCCTTAATCTTTTATCCAGCACCACTTTTATTTTTTTAAAAGTGGTGCTGGATTTATCAAATTTACGTGAGTTTAATATTTTTGCAACAATTTCTGCTGTTTGCTTGGTTCTCAATAAATCAGAGGAAAAAATTAAATCTATGCCTTTGCCTGCCTGCAGAGGCAGGTTTTTAAGTTGCTCAGCAGATTTTTTAATCATTGCACTACCCTTTTCAGTTAAAGGATTTTTAAATTTTTCTGGCCAAGAGGACATAACACCCCTTGAATTAGACAATGCCTCCCCGTGCCTTAAAATATAGTATTTGTTGTGTAATTTCATAATCACATCTTGTCTGGCACCTGAATTCCAAGAAGCCATAAACCATTTTTCATAATAATTGAAAAGGCCTGCGTTAATGCGACTTTATAGGGCGAAAATTCATCATTCTTATCAACAATTGTATTGTGGGCGTAATAATTGTTAAATTCCCGAGCCAATTCCGTTAAATACAAAATAATAAAATGGGGTTGGTACTCCATGCCCGCTTTTTCAACCGCTTCCGGAAAATGGCTCATTATTTTTTCAAGCTGCGTAATTTCTAATGGCACATTTTTTAATGATGGTTTTATTTTTTCTACTTTTGCTTTTTCCAAAACCGAAGCAGACCTCACATAAGAATACTGCAAATAAGGACCCGAATCTCCTTCAAAAGAAATGGATTTTTCAAAATCATAAATGATATCTTTGCCAATTGACTGCTTTAAAATAGAGTATTTTATTGCTCCTATGGCAATTTTTTCAACATCGCTCTCGTTTAAATCTCTCTCACCGATTTTTGCTTTAATGCCTTTCTTAACTTTTTCAATAAGAGATTCTGCTGTTACAACATTTCCCTTTCGTGAAGACATTTTTCCC
>CAYIDV010000026.1:0-9956 GCA_964362315.1 uncultured Candidatus Saccharibacteria bacterium | reverse complement strand
AAGATTGCCCATAAGCTTGAGGATGAAATTGAGTCTTTGTCGGACCGAGGCAAAATCAAGAGGGTTCACAAAAGAAGTAACTATAAACCCAGTAAAAAACGCTTTCCTCTCAGAGAAGTTTTAATTGGCGGAGGAGTAATAGCCGTTTTGTTGGCGGTATATTTTGTTTTAAAGTTGCCAAAAGCAAAAGTACAAATTTTGCCCAAAACTGATACGTTGACATTGGAGGCAAGAATAACAGTCGATAAATCTGTTGATTCCATTGATGCATCAAAAAAAATAATCCCGGCGCGCTACATAGAAGAAATAGAAGAAAGTTGGCAAGCATTCAAATCAACAGGTAGCGCTTCAAATGACAGTAAGGCATCGGGCACTATTAAAGTTTATAATAAATTTAGTCCGTCAACGCCAATCACCCTAATATCTGGCACCCATTTTCTATCTGATTCAGGAAAGTATTTTGTGACTCTTGAAAAGATTACCATTCCTGGAGGAACAAAAAATGCTCCCGGGTCAGTCAATGCCAAGGTTCGGGCCAAAGAGCCAGGCCCAGATTATAACATTAAACCCTCTAAGTTTTCCGTACCCAAGCTCTCTGGTACGCCGTATTACTACAGTATTTGGGCAGAATCAGAAAATGCTATGGCAGGAGGATACCTGGGAATCGTCAAAAAAGTAACCAAAAAAGATATTGAAGAAGCCGAAGTCTCCTTAACAAAAAAATTATTAACCCAAGCGGAAGGCTCATTAAAAAACAAGCTTTCTCCAGATAATGTATTGTTAGAGGGGGCCCTTCAAAAAGAAATTATTAATGCCAGCTCCGATGTGAAAGTTGATACAACGGCTGAAGTATTTAACGAAAACGCAAAAGTAAAAGTGTCAGCTTTGGTGTTTAAAAAACAGGACTTGGAAAAGCTGGTCAAAGAAGATGTTGAATCTCAGTTGTCAGAATTAGAAAATTTTTTAGAAAAAAGTTTAGAGCTAAATTATAGTCCAGAATTGATTGATATTTCAAAAGGCAAGGCCACCATTAACCTGCAATCTTTGGTAAAAACCTATTATAAAATAGACACAGATAATTTAACGGGACTATTTCAAAGGAAGTCAGCTAACCAAATAGAAGATATTGTTTATCAGATGTATGGCGATAAAATTTCTCAAGTCAAAATTAGTTTCTGGCCCTTCTGGGTTAACAAAGCGCCAAAAGACAAAAATAGAGTTAAAATTAACTTAATTTTTGAGTAAAAAACACCCATTATATAAAAAGCTTAAAGTATTGCAAGGTCGGACCTTGCAATAGTATTGCAAGGTCCGACCTTGCAATAACTTTATTCGTTCTGGCGATAATACCAAACACCGTAATCAGCTGATTACGGTGTTTGGTTTAAGTGCACACCGTTGCTATTGACAAGCCTTTTTGACTATGCTATAATGAACTATTAGGTAAAATAAGGAAAAATTCCTTTCTTTCAGTTCGTTAATAAAGTCCCTCTGGGCACCACAAGCTTATTTTTTGTGGTTGGCGGACTGAAAGAAGGGAATACGCGTCGAATTCCCATTGCCGCATGGTGCGGTTAGAGACGCAGTTCATTGAAGAGGAGAATAGCGATGGGAGAGAAGGTTATTATCGGTGTTCTGCGTCGGAGTGCAGATGACATGTCCCCCGAGGAACACGAGGCCTACGCATATGCGTTTTCTGGCAGGGAAGTAGTATTTGTGCGGATGGATTCGCAGGATTGCTACGACCACGATAGGGCATGTCAAGCGCTTGGAGCTGAGGTAGTGGTTTTGCCTAAGGATCGCCCCATCCCGTCCATCGCGATGGATCGGGGAATCCAGCACATTACGTTTGTTCCGGGTCAAGGTATTGTTGAACTTGAACCTCTGCGACCCACGTTCAAACCATTTGTGCCCATACCACTCACTTCGCGATCCCCCGGATTTGATTGCCGGGAGTAATTGTTGAAAAAGGTTACGGGAGAATACCTCGTATGGATACGAAAATTTCTCCCTCCTTTCTTTCAAATCATTATACGAGATTTAACCTTTTAGAAATTCAGTAATTAGAAATTCAATAGAAATTAGAAATTAAAAATTAGAAATTCGTTGATAGTGATTTGAAAGAAGGGAAAGCGCTGTGCTAATACCTTCAAAATGTGGAAGATTTCCCATTTGCCATGGCGGGAAATCTCACAAAAGGAGGAAAAAATCATGGCTACTTCTGCTACTCGGACGGAAAAGGGGCAACTGACGGAGTTCGCACCGCTCAAAAGCATGGTGCGGCCAGTCTCGGGCAGCAGAAGGATGGTGTCTCGCCTAACGGCTACGGTAGTCGTTCTGCGGAGACGCCGCGGAGGAGCTCGATTGGTTAGCTAAGGCTAACTAAGCACAACTCATGGAGGGGTGTGCCAACGCCGCCCCTCCTTTTCTTTTTAAAGATTATATCTTGGATTTGACAAGATTTTTAAAATAAGTATAATGAAAATTGAATTGCAGAATAGGCCTGCTGTTTGATAATTTTCGTAACGAAATGAAGTAATTTTGAGCGAAAATTTTGGAAAACGAGGAGGTTTATCAGTATAGCGATAAGCTGACAAATTTTCCAAAATTTACAGCCAAAATTATAAGTTGCAGTAGAAAAGTTATCATACAGCAGGCCTAAGGAGTCGAACTGCAGAAAAGAAACACGCGGTGTAGTTTATACGGTATACAGGCATAGTAAATTTACTAACACCTAAAACCCAAAACCCAACACCTAAACGAATGGCAAAAGATAACGACAAAGAGTTTCTTGAATACATTGTCAAAGAGTTGGTTGATAATCCCAAAGACGTCAAAGTAGAAAGAAAAGTTGACGAAATGGGAGTATTGCTTTCATTGACTGTTAACCCAACTGATATGGGCCAAATCATTGGAAGAGAAGGATCAACTGCCAAGGCAATCAGAAATTTGGTCCGAATTGTCGGATTAAAAAACCACGCCAGGGTCAACCTTAAAATTGAGGAACCCGAGGGTGGAAGAGCTCCAAGAGCGGAGAAAAAAGAAATGGCAGAAGAAATAGAAAACATTTCTCTCTAATTTACAATTATTCGGGAACGGTGCTATCATAATGGTAGTGCCGTTTTCGTTTATTAAGGGAGTAATCACGAATATACAAATCTAAAATAATATACAAATATACAAATAGAGCTAATTCGTAATTTGTATATTTGAGGTTATTCGTATATTTGCGACTACTCCAATACCATGATTAAGTTTGACATTATTACCATTTTCCCTAAAATTTTCGATTCTTATTTAAAAAAGTCGTTGATTTCACGCGCCCAAAAAAAGAAGCTGATAAAAATAAATATCCATAATTTGAGGCGCTGGACAAAAGACAGACACAGAACTGTTGATGACAGACCGTTTGGCGGGGGATTGGGAATGGTATTAAAGATTGAGCCAATTTATAAGGCGGTAAAAAACCTATCAACGAGGTCCGACCTCGTTGGTAAAGATAAAAAGGTAATTTTATTTACGCCACGCGGTCAAAAATTCAACCAGAAATTAGCTTTTAAACTTTCAAAATTAGACCAGATTATTTTTATCTGTGGCAGGTATGAGGGAGTTGACGAAAGGGTGGCAAAAAATATTGCAGATATGGAATTGTCAATTGGTGACTATGATTTAATGGGCGGGGAACTTCCGGCAATGGTGGTGGTGGAAACAGTCGCCAGACTGGTTCCTGGTGTTTTAGGCAAAAAAAAACTACTGAAAGAAAGAATCACTAAAAGCGGCGGATTTATTGAGTATGCACAATATACAAGACCCGAAGTGTTTGATGTTAGTAAATATATTAGAAATTGGAGAGCTTGCCCGCCTAAATTTCGCAAAGCGAAAATTTGGCGAGTCCCAAAGGTACTATTGTCTGGCGACCATAAAAAAATAAAAGAATGGAAAAACAAACATAAGAAGATTATTGAATAACAAGGAGTTTTCTGCTATAATTCTTCTGAATTGGGTAGATGGCGGAGTAGCAAACGCACGGGTCTGTAAAACCCGCGGCCACTGGCCTTCGTAGGTGCAAGTCCTACTCTACCCACATTGCCGATGTAGTTTAGTGGTAAAACATTTCCATGGTAAGGAAAAAAGCGTGGGTTCAATTCCCACCATCGGCTCAAATATAAAATAATAAAAACATAAAAAACTAAAAACAATATATTTAATATTTTAGATTTTTAGAATTTTAATTTTTTAAAATTATGGCTACAAAAAAACAGTTTATAAAGATGCAGTGTTCAGTTTGCAAGAATGTAAACTATTTCACTAAAAAATCCAAGGCAGTTGCTGAAACAAAACTAGAACTCTCAAAATTCTGCAAATTTTGTAAAAAACACACCCTGCATAAAGAAGGTTCCAGAAAGGCATGAGCCTGCCCGCAATGCTTTGCATTAGCAATACGGACAAGTTGTCGCAGGTTTGCCCTTCCGTAACTTTATGTGTAGGAGGGGCTTTTTGTTTGATAAAAATTTGACACAACACTGCATAGAGCTATAATAAAATCATGAAAAAGAAAGATGTAACAATTGATGATTTGGCAGTAATGGTGCAAAAGGGGTTTAATGATGTCACTGAAAATATGACTACAAAGTCAGAACTGAAATTTTTGGAATCGAAAATGGATAAGCGTTTTGATAGAATTGAAAAGATTATTTTAGCAGACCATAGGGAAAGGATAGAAAAACTGGAAGTAGAAGTAAAAGAACTAAAAGATTTATTGGCTTTCAAATAGCCATTTACCTGCTATTCTGAAACACACCTTGCACCCTCCTTCGCTTATCAGCTTCCACCGTCACTAAAGTTTTGGCGGACAAGTCGGACGGGCAAGCAAAGAAGGTTCCAGAAAGGCATGAACCCACCTTCGCTAAAGCTACGGAAGGGCGGGGACAGAATAGGGGAGTTGTGGTGTAATCAAGAACCCTTCAATTAAATTCAGGGCAAGCAAATAGAGGTTGAAATACCTCTTTTTGTGTTGTACATAGTTTAAGTACTATTATTTTTTATATGTGGATAACTTTTACTTGATGGCGTGATATAATAAACGAAAGTTTATCAATTTAGGAGTAGTATTAAAAATAAAAAATAACATGAAAAAACACTTGCCTAAAATAGCAGGCTTGGGCGCAGTTGCTCTTATTGGGTTTGCCGTGGTTTCTTTTTCACTGACAAATTCTAAAGTGTCAGACTGCGCTACAATAACTGATCGTCCTTGTTTTGACCAGCAAACGGGGCAAAAATTGCTAATACTTAACTCCAAGACAGGTGAAAATTCTTTCAGCGCCTGTTGGAACAGCACCTCGAAAGGCAACCGGGGCGAAAGTACTCTTCAAACTTCAGTGTGTGTCGAAGAACAGTACTCTTACTGTACAGAAGGGAAAAGCGGTGTCGTCTTAAGAAATTTCAGCGGGTCATGTGGTGGTGTTGATCAAGACAGCGGTTTTATAGTTCCACCATCGTGCACTATTTCTGCCTCTCCTTCTTCAATTTCTGCTGGCACGTCTGCCACTATTTCATGGACAACAACGAACGCTACTTCTCTCTTTATTACCAACATAGGTAACATATCGTCAGTATCAAGCGGTTCACGAACCGTGTCACTATTACAAACCACTACGTATACAGCAACCGTCAGCAGTAGTGATGGTTCGTCAAATTGCTCAACAACAGTCACGGTAAACTACCCTGTGCCCACTATTTCTATTTCAGCTAATCCATCAACAATTTTAGCAGAAGGAAATTCAACATTAACCTGGTCATCAACGAATGCTACTTCGTGTACCGCATCAGGTAGCTGGAGTGGGTTTAGAGAAACCTCAGGTACAGAAACAATCTATGCTGCGATTGCAACACAAGCTGAAGCTCCAGCTGCCATTAGAACCTATACCCTTACCTGTACAGGGCAAGGCGGAACCAATAGTAAATCTGCAACTGTTACCGTCAATCAGGCAAATACCGTACCAGTGACAGTCATTTTCCCCAATGGAGGAGAATGCATTGCTGGCATTACGCAAATTTCTTGGAGCAGCCCGACAAGCACAGAAGTCAAATACTGGGATATTGGTTATTCAACTAATAGTGGGGCATATTACAAATATGCAATATGGCTTCATGACCCAGCTGGCAGATCATATAATTGGGCAAGCTACGATGTAGATACAAAAACAGACATAGACAACTCGCAAGTTTTACTTCAAATTCACGCCCGTGGCGCTGGTTTCCCAAATGGAACTTTTCTCGGAACCGACTGGTCAGACAATTTCTTCCAAATGCATCCTACTTGTCCTGGCGGCTCTGCTCCTGTGTCTCCATTGAATCTTGTTGCAACTCCTACAACATCAAGCACCGGTGAACAGAAGGTAGTTCTCACGTGGACTGATAATTCTACTGATGAAGTTGGATTCGCTGTACAAAAACGCATTCCTGGAGGCAACTGGGAAGCCCCTTCGGTTTCCCCAAGTGGCATAACATATGCTGGTCTGCAACCGTCAACAACATACGAATTCAGGGTTCGCGCCGGCAATCGCTTTGGCTACTCTCAAGTAGTAACCGTAACTGCTACTACTAATTCCCAATAACCCCATAACCAGTATGACAGTAATGATAACCCTGCGATTGACTCCCCATTCTTCGCTGTCTACTCCGTCGAAGTAGCTTCGGCTACGAAGGCTGGAAAAGCTTCGAAGGGCAAGTCGCCTTTGACGGGCAAGTTGTCGCAGGCCTGCCCTTCCGTAGTCCTTCGGTAAGCTTAGGATGAAGGAGGGGCTTTTTGTTTAAAGTTTCATGTTATAATTGTGATAAGAGGACAAAACTATTGACAGCGGTATATCGTATGTGATATATAAGAATATAGAGTATAAGGTTTCGTTTTACAAAGATAATAAAGGGAAAAGCTCTGTTTTGGAGTATCTTAGCAGGTTGGTCGATAAGGAAAGATCAAAAATCTATAAGTATATTGAATTTTTGAGAGTTAACAAGGGAGTTTTAGATGAGCCTTACACAAAACATATTAGAGGCAAAATCAGAGAATTACGGGTAGATTTTGGAAAAAACAAGCACAGGATTTTCTATTTTACTTTTATTGAAAAGAATATCATTTTTCTCCATGCATTTTTGAAGAAAACTCCAAAAACTCCGGTACATGAGATAAAAAAAGCAGAAGATATATATTATAGTATTATTAATAATCCAAAATCATATGAACAAAAATAAAAAGAATAGCGTATTTATCGATTTTCAGGATTATCTAAAAAAAGAGTTAAAAAATCCAAGGTTTAAGAAACACTACGATGAACATGGCAAGCAATTAGAAATTGCTTATCAGATTTTACAACTTAGAAAGAAGAAGAAAATCTCACAGGCTCAGTTAGCAAAAAAGATAGGCACCAAACAGAGTAACATCGCCAGAATGGAAGCAGGACAGCAAAACTTTTCCGTTGATATCCTTGAAAAAATAGCAGGAGCTCTTGGGTATGATTTAAAGATAATGTTTTCAAGATAATTTAACTATTTTTTGGTGATCTTAAATAGAATGTCTAAGTAATTTAACTTGGGTTTTTTAGTTTGAAGTTTAAGTTAAAAAAGGGTAAAATTGTAAGTATAAAATGAAAGATAAGGTTTTATCAGTTTCAGAATATATTGATTTAATTAACGAAGGGTTAAAGAGTTTTTCTGTTAAGATTACGGGCGAGGTGGGCAAAGTTGATGTTTATCCAAGTGGACACGTTTATTTCTCTTTGAGGGATGAAAAAGACCATAGTGTAATTAATTGTGCAATGTGGTCTTTTAGATACAAGGTTTACGGAGTTAAACTAGAAGAAGGAATGAAAATTATATCCTACGGTTGTCCAAGCATATGGAAACCAAACGGCAAGTTTTCTTTTATAGCAGAAACAATAGAACTTGTCGGGGAAGGGGAGTTAAAGAAAAAGTACGAAGAATTAAAGGCAAAACTTACCAAAGAAGGCATCTTTGAAGTAGCTAAAAAGAGGGTTATCCCAAAATACGTTCAGAGAATTGGCATAATAACCTCAAAACAAGGTGCAGTATTAGCAGATTTTCTAAGCAATATAGGAAAACACGGCTTTGAAATTAAGATGATTGATTCAAGAGTTGAAGGTGCTGAAGCTATTGAGGACTTGTTGTTATCAGTTAGAACTTTTAAGAACAAAAATATTGAAATTTTGGTTATTATGAGGGGTGGAGGTTCTTTTGAATCATTGCAGGCGTTTAACAACGAATCATTAGTAAAGGAGGTCGCGAGTTTTCCTGTGCCGGTAATTGCAGCTATTGGACACGATAAGGATGTGCCATTAGTTTCATTAACTGCTGATTTGGGAGTATCAACACCAAGTATAGCAACCATAAAGATAAATGAATCTTGGAATAAAGCAGAGATTGATTTAGAAAGATACACAAGAAATATTGTAAGCAGTTTTGAAAATGTGTTAGATAGTAATAAGTTTTTGATAAATAATGTCATCAATACAATTAAAATTGGATTTAAGTCTATATTGCAGAACATAAGTCAAAAATTAGATAATCTTGAGAAAATTATTTATGCTAACAATCCCGAAAAACAACTTAAAATAGGGTATAGTATTGCCCGTGTAGGTGATAAGATAATAAGAAACACCAAAGATGTAAAACTAAAAGAAAATATAGATGTTTCCGTTTCTGACGGAGTTATTAGTTCAGAGGTTAAAAATATAAAAGCTATTTAATATGGATATTAAAAACTTAAATAAAAACCTTAAAAGGCTTTCTGAAATTTCAGATTGGTTCAATAACCGTAAAGATATTGATATAGAGAAAGATTTAAAAATAGTTAAAGAAGCATCTAACCTTATTAAAGAGAGTAAAGAACAGCTTAAAGAGGTTGAAAATACCTTTGAAGAGATAAAGAAAGAAGTTGAAAATAATGAAAAATAAGTTGAAAAAAGTTAAAAAGTTGTTCAAATTATTTCACGATGGGAGAATCCCTACCCTTTTACAACACGAAGTTCATCCCGACTTAGAATTGGGAAGCAGGGAAAATTACTTGTATTTTACATTACCGCCCTGCATCAACTTTCAAAGACATTCTCCAGTAATGTGGAAATCAGCTTTAGAAACTTGGAATGATAAGAAAACTCGTTATTTATTTTCCCCAGAAAAAGTTTTTAAGCAAACTCGGAGTAAGATTCAAAAAGACTTATTAAAACATAAACTTGCACTACAAAAGAATAAGCATACTGACATCTGGATTGCTATTTCGAAAACACTACGCCAACAATTTCAAAGTGACCCTCGTAAATTATTAGCTGATGCTGATTATGATGTAGTAAAAGTATTGCAACTTATTCAAAAAGACAGGAAGAAGGACTTTACCCATTTATCGGGTCCCAAAATGACAAATTATTGGCTTATGATTTTAAGTCAGTATACAGATGTTAAACTAAAAAATTCAGAAGAAATATCTATAATTCCTGATACACACGTTCTTCAATGTTCACTAAAACTTGGTATTTCTAACGAAAAGATGACTTCTATTGAGGTTGCTAATGTTTGGAAAGACTTACTACGCGGTAGTAATATTGTGCCAGTTAAAATGCATCCTGTATTATGGAATTGGAGTAGAAATAACTTTCAGCCGGAAGTATAAGGGAATAGTATTTACTTGCTATTCTGAAACCTACCTTGCACCCTCCTTCGCTTATCAGCTTCCACCGTCACTAAAGTTTTGGCGGACAAGTCGGACGGGCAGGCAAGGAGGGTTCCAGAAAGGCATGAACCTGCCAGCAATGCTTTGCATTAGCAATACGGACAAGTTGTCGCAGGTTTGCCCTTCCGTAACTTTATGTGTAGGAGGGGCTTTTTGTTTGATAAAAATTTGACACAACACTGCATAGAGCTATAATAAAATCATGAAAAAGAAA
>CAYIDV010000025.1:0-10000 GCA_964362315.1 uncultured Candidatus Saccharibacteria bacterium | reverse complement strand
TGGCGGACATGCTCGATGATGGCTGCATGTCCCATGACATTGCCATTCTTGAGGTAAATCCAGTACTGCACCAGATCTCCTGGGCGAACGTCGGAAACAGGGATGGCTTTGCCAATTCCTGCGTCCACCAGTGCGCTTTGCACGCCAGTCATTCGCTTGTCTTTGGCCTTGAGAAGACGCTTGAACGCCTCTTGGTTCTGCTCATCCTTCTCCAGGTTGTCGATGTAGATATTCTTGCGCAGTTCATTCGACTTCTTCTGTGGTTCGATCTCGAATACCACCTCCGCCAGGAACTGCACGCAATCCACTTGCTTCTTGTCGGCGCTGGAACCGTACGTCCACCCCGAGTACCGCGTACTCGCGAGTCGCTTCGCCACGTCCAGCACAGGACTGGTTTTCGGCTCTTCCACCTTGGACCTGGCCTGCTGAGGAGTCGAGGGTTCTGGTTTTCCCTTAGGAGTGTCCTGGGGAGTTTGTGAACATTCCGAGAACGTCACGCCACAAATCAGAGCCAGAAAAGCACTACTACGCATGGCCATTACCTCCAACGTGCCTAGAATGTGAAAGTACACACGTATCTACATCTTACATAAGATATGGCTTTTGTCAAAAAATCAGCATTTCTGCCGTTCTTAATTCAAACTACTTTGAAAAAATTTCTTTTGCCCTAATTGATAAAACGTTTTCGTTTTTAGCGAACGGGCCCCTTCAAATCGTTGCCGAGCGGCGGCGAAGCCGCCGCGAGGCTCCATCGTCAAACTTGCAAAATCCTGATTGGCGGGACATCGTGAATGATGTTAGAACCATCATTCAACAGTCCACTGAATACATTTATATCCCAGATTTGGCTAAAATGCCAGAGTTGGCAAATATCATTAGAAATTAAAATCATCCCAAATTGAATAGTTATTAACAGTTAAATATTTTTTGAATAATGTTAATATAAGATTGTATGAATGAAAAAATAAGTTTTCAAGTTATTTACGATGGCGAGGCTCTGAAAAGTAATGAAATGAATGTAAAGGATTTAGCTCCCGCTCTATTAGGATTAAGCGATTTATTAGAAGAAACTAATCAAGTTATAAATGGAAGTGAGGCTCAAATTCAATTAAATGTTAAGGGAACATTTAAAACTGGCAGTTTTCATATTGATTTTAATGTTGTTCAAAATATTTTTGGGCAAATTACCAATTTATTTAATGACCCACATATAGCTGGCTCTGCAATCTTGCTTGGCTTACTGGGAATTAACGCAAAAGAAGTTTCTATGGGCTTAATTCATTTTATTAAATGGTTAAGAGGTAGAAAAATTAAAAAAATAACAAAAACAGGTAAAAATAAAATTGTCATAACAGTTGAAGATGAAAGTATTGAGATAGATGAAAGAGTTTTATCTCTATTTAAAAATATAAGAATTAGAAAATCCTTTGATATATCTATCACTAAACCCCTTGAAAAAGAAGGGATAGATACATTTAAAACTAAATATCAAGATAATGAAGTAATTATCAAAAAGGAAGAAAGGGAATATTTTAAAGAACCAGAAATTGAAGATGAAATTATAGATAATCAAAAAATTACTAAACATTTACAGCTTTTGACAATTACTTTTGTTGAGGGTAATAAATGGAAGTTTAACGATGGTGTTTCAACTTTTTCTGCTGAAATAAAAGATTTGGACTTTTTAAGAAGGGTTCAGGATGGGCAAGAAAATTTTGCCATAGACGATATTTTTCAAGTAGAACTAAATCAAAAGCAAATATTAACTCTATCTGGAATAAAAAGTGAGATTGAAATATTAAAAGTCATAAGCCACAGAGGTAAAAATAGGCAAATAACTATCCCGTTAGAAAGTAATGATAACGCTAATAAAAAATAATCTAATAATACAAAAGAGGCAGTATAGCCTCTTTTTATTTTCTAAAAATTATAATTCCAGCATCTTCCATTTTGATAAATCATTCGGGTCATATTCGTATTTTTCATTGTCATTGTATCGCCAAGAGCCATTTATTTCTATTGCAATACCACCCCATAATTTCTTGCCATTTTTGTTTCCAGATTTAATGTATTTTTGTAATGATTCTGCTCTTTCTTTTGCATCTTTAGCAGTCATACCGCTTTTTGTATCAAAAATACCAAGAGAGCCGTCTTTAAATTGAATTATAAAGTCTGGGTAAAAGGCTTGGTTGTCTGGCCTTAATACGGCAAAGTATTTAATTTCAGACTCGCCATTCTTATACCACCACTTAACTTTGTCGGATTGATTGAGGGTATCAATGAATAACCGCTCTGGTTCGCTTAATTTGGCGGTGTAGAAGGGTTTTACAGCAGAAAGTGGCTGTTCATAGGCTTTGTATCTACTGTTATAGCTTACGAGCAATGGCACTTCCCAATTAGGCGTTTCTTGTAGCTCTCTTTTTTCGCTTATTTTTTCAACAATTTTCCTTTTATATTCTTCTTTGGCCAGATTTATATTATCAACGAATAGCTTTACATTTTCTTTGCCTAAAACAACCCTTTGGACTTTTGGGTCATACTTTTCAAACTTGAATTTCTGATTGAAAAACTGGTAAAGGGCAGTTTTCATTCTATCGCTGGAATCGGCAGGGGCATAGGGCGTGCAGTTTTGGACGATAAATTTATCAAACCGTTCCTGTAATTCTTTTTCATTCAAAGCGATACTGATTTCGCCTTTGTGTTCTATCTGGCCAGCCTTATCAATATCAACAATTTTACCATCGGCAATGATAGGGTTTATTATTTTTGACGGCTTGATATTGATGTTTTTTACCAAATTATTATCAGATGCGATTTCATTAAATATCTTCACAAACTCGCCAGATAGACGAGTTCGCTCTCGTTGCCTTTTTAGGTAAATGGAATGCAGGGAAATATCTTTATAAATTTTATTATCCCTTTTGGCTTCATAAAGAGTAATGTAATCTTTGGCATACTCCTCTGTAATTTCTATATTTGGTAAATTTGTAAAAACAAATCCCTTATTCAATTCTGGCTCTTTGAAATAATACTTCAATTCGGGCATTCTCATAATTCTGCCGATGGTTTGGATGGTAAAAATAAAACTCTTTAATTCTCTGAAAATAACCAAGATTGAAGCTCTGGGGCAGTCCCAACCCAAAGCGATAGCCTGTTTAAAGATTAACACTTCAACCTCGCTGGTATTCTTTTCTATATCGGGCAAGGTTTCTGATTTATCTTCTGATAACCAAATAGCCAGCTTACCATTCTTTTCGGTAATTCCTTTTTTGGCTAATATTTTGATTACATCTTCTTTCTTACTTATCAAACCAGCCTTGTTGTCTGGGAGCTGAATTAGCATTAAGGGATTTATTTTTGCCTTTTCTTTGGCATACATTTTAACCAGCTCTTCTCGCTTTTTTAGGGACTCTTCAATAACAACCTCATCAGAGTTTTTTGTGCCTAATTTAATATCTAAAAACTCTGGATTTACTGAAATTTCAGACTTAATCATTTCTTCTTCTTTGACATTGCTTAATTCAACTCTAACCCAACCACCTATATTTTCTTTAATTTGTGGCGTAGCTGAAACTTCTAATGTTATTTTAGGGCTTATTATTTCAATAAGTTCCTTTGATTTATCAGAGCTGGCTGTGTTATGGCTTTCATCAATAATTAAAATAATAGTTCGGCCATCATCTTTGGTATTTTTTATTACGCTGTTCAGATTATTATCTTGCTCATTATCTCTCATAAAAATACTGATAGTATTACCTGTCCTGTTAATGCTATGCCAATTGATAAACAAAACTTCATTTTCAGCAATTTTTCGGTCTTCTAAATCTTCAAAGTATGAGCATTTTAATAGCCTATCGTCTTGATAGTATTCTTCTAATTTATCTTTGCTTTGCTCGTGCAACATTCTTACTGAAACCCAAACAAAAGAAAACTTATTTTCGTCTTGCCTATCCCTAACAATTTCTTTAAGTAATTCAGAAACCATCACGGTTTTACCCGAACCAGTGGGAGCTTGAAAAATAACCGTCCTATTTTCATTAGACCTTAAAGATTTTTCTATTTCTCTATGTAGATTCTCTACTGCTTGTTTTTGGTAATCTTTTAGGGTAATCATTTGAATATTCTTTTATAGACATTTAATATAACGGCTGGAATCGGCTTTAATTCAACCAGTTTCTTAATATCTTCAAATTCTTCTTCTCTGGCACTACCATCCAGCGAAAAGACATAGACAATAAATTTCTTACCTATTTTTTGAGCTTCTTTTTTGAAAGGAGCTATACCAATGTCATCGTAAATAATACCCAGATATTTACCTTGAGAATTGGTAAAAATACTATAGGCTTTCGTTCTTTTTATTTCATTAAAACAGTCTTCTTTTAGACATAACATTTCGGTTGATTTATCAACGAGTTTTTTCTTATTAGAATCCGTTTGATTAGCATCAACAAAATCAGTATTAAAGTATTTCAGATTACCACCAAGACCCGAAACTTTATTGCCGTTATTTTTATTGTAGCCATTGATATTCTTTTTTAATCTTGGATAACAAACTTTTGTGCAGATATTATTTTCATTATTTGTGCATAAAATAAATTGCCTTTTATCACCATTCTCACGATTCAAATCTAAAACTGCGTGGCCAGTGCTACCAGAACCCGCAAAGAAATCTAAAATAACGGCATCGGGTCTGCTTAAAATTTCAAAAAGATATTTAAGCAATCCTATCGGTTTTTGCGTTGGGAAGTCCTCAACTCTTTCGCCAGATAAATTTAGCACTGGTTTAACACTAACTTTCTTATATTCATTTCCATCCCTAAAAAGAGTAATTTCACCTTCAACAACATCTCTTAAATTTACATCTGCATAAAATTTACCTTGTGCATCTTTTTTTGCCCCAAAGAAATCTTTTTCATAAGGGATTTTTTCCTTGAATCTATTAAAGAAGTAATTTTGTGAGCGAGAGTATAAAAGAATATAATCGTGTTTTCTTGAAAAAGCATCTTTTTTATGTGGTGCTCCACCTGTGCGATATGCCCAAATTAGCGTATTTCTGAAAGAGTCTTCGCCAAAAATTTCATCACATAATAATTTTATCTGGGCTATTTCATTGTCATCTATATTTATCAGTATTACTCCATCTTTTTTCAAAATATTTTTAGCAAGTCTTAACCGCTTATCCATAAAGTTAATCCATTTACTATGCCTATAAGAATCTTCACGATTTACAATTTTATCGTTATACATAAAACCCTCGCTACCAGTATTGTAGGGAGGGTCTATATAAATCAAATCTACATTGCCTTGATGGGTATAGTTCAAAACTGAAAGAGCGTGATAATTGTCCCCTTCAATTAGGATATTAACTGGTTTATTTTTATCGGTTTCTATCTCTCTTTTAGCATCTTCAACAAATACAGGTAATTTATCTTTACATAACTCAACAACCGCCTCTGGTTTTTCTTCCCAAACAAGGCCATATTTTTTCCTTGATTTAAGTTGTTTTATTTCTTCATTAAGAGATTCAATTTCTCTTAAAAGGTTTTTTTCATTTGGCATACCTGAACCGTTTTTTTATGCCTTACTCGCTGGGAACATAAAACTCCCAGCCAGCGATGGCTTATGCCACCCATACCCTTTCGGATATGACGGTTCAGGTGCTCTGACTGAGAGTTTGATATACCTGAACCGTGTTTTTATGCCATACCTTATGACTTCCATAAGGGTTAGGCTCAATATTCAATTATTGTTCTTATACTATCCTAAAAATTCTAAAAGATAAAGTTTTGGGCTTGAAAAAATCGTAAAAATGTGGCAAAATTTAAGGTAAATTATAATAAAAATTACTATCAATTATGAGAGTTAGTTTGCAAGTCAAAGAATACATTGGAAATATACTTGGCAGTTATTTTGTAACGAATAAAATCGTTGATATTTTTACTGCCTCCAACATTCCCACAGATAAATCGCTTTCTGCAAAATGGAGAATAGCTGTTGATGCTTTTAATAAAATAGCAGACGAAGAAGCATTTTTTTATATCCTTAACGCATTTTGTCATCCACTTAATTTTGAAAATAATGAAAAAAGATTGGCTTTCATTAACGAACTTAAAACGGCACTTGCCTATGAAGATATTGCGGTGCAAATAAATAATAGGGATGTCCTTTTTATAAAGAGAAAAACAGACAATGAAAGCTATGTTCATTACACGAAACCAGAAAAGCAAAAAACTTCAATTGACTACATTGTTGAAGCCATAAATTTTTTCAAAAATGAATACAATAAAGTAAAAATATCTGGACTAACTTATGAATACTGCATAGGTGAAGCATACGCCACGCACAATGATGTAGAATACTCATCTGATTATCAAGGTAATTTAGAAGCTATCAAACACCTTATGGAAGCTGGCGTTATAAGGAAATATGAAATGGGGGCGATATATAATGACAACGGAACTTGGGAAACTGTAAAATGTAAAATAGATGAAAATAAACTAATGCAAAAAGAAGCTCCGCAGGCAACAGTAGAGGCGGAAGCATTGGCTCAAAAAATTATTCACGAACACACCCATAAATTTGAAAATAGTATTCAAGAAAAAGAACTACCTATTCAGAAAGTTGAAATTATTAGTGGCAAAATAGAAGTTGATGGACTCAAAGATGGCTTTAATAAAATGGTTGGTAATCATAAAGCAACTTTGTATAAATTTCCCTATAAATTACCTGCTGGAACAAAATGGGAAAATATTACCATTAAATTTGAAAATGACGAGAATATTTTTATTCAAGTGAAAACTCTCAAACACAATGCAAACTTTAAAGAGATGGGATTTATTGGCAGAGGTAATAATCCTAACCCAAGTGAAGCGTGGGTATTTTTAAGAGTGTTATCAATGGCAAAAATTGCTGGCGAAATCACAATAAATGACTCTGATGCAAAAGATAAATATAAAAAGCAAAAAGAACTTTTAGCCGAGCAACTACAAGGTTATTTTTCAATTGATTACGACCCATTCTATCCTTACCGCTCATCAACTGAAAAGAGCGGTAATTCTTATAAAATAAAAATTACTTTAATACCGCCACCAGCAAAAAATATGAAAGAAGAAGGCAAGGATAATGTATCTGAATTAAAAGAGTATTTAGACAAAGAAATGCCACAAATATACGAAGAGTAGCGAAATTAGTTTTTAATTTTTAGTAATCACTTAACAGGAAACTCCTCACAAAAAGAGGGGTTTTTTGTTTTATCGTGAAATTCGCCATTCCAAGTTAGAAAGGCCGAAAATAAACATTAAAAACCAATTACTATGAGCAAAAATTTCTCAACCTATGACTTGGGTTTGGCAACAGTGCTAATAACGCTTGATTACAATTTAATCAAGTTAGACAAGACGAATCCTAAAAAAATACGGTTTGTCTTTGAAGAAGATAAAAAAATAGAAAAAGTAATGGTAGATTACTGGAATGACAAAATAAAACTACCAGCTTTAAGTCTATTCAACAACCAAAAAATGCTCAAGAACCGCATCTACACAAATGCGTAATTTTATGTTGTCTGACGAACGGATAGTAAAGTTCCAAACTCTCTACAAAAAACACTTTGGCCAAGAGTTGAGCAAAGAAGAAGCCTATGAAATGGGAGCTAAACTGCTTCGGATGGTTCAGTTGGTTTATAAGCCGATTACTGAAAAAGAGTATCAAGAATGGCAAGAGCGTCGCAAGGGCAAAAAAGATAAACCATCAACCGATAAATAATTAACGAAATCTTAAAAATATGGAACAAGAAAAAACAAAAAAAGCCCTTAAAAGAAATTTCTTTGAGGAAGGTATGGCAGTAGAAGATGGAGCTATATTAGAAACTGCGATAACAGAATCAGAAATCCAAGAGTGGGCACAAAGCAATTTTGGCAGAAAACTTACCGATATTGAACTAAACAGGATTCAAGAACTTTGGTTTGAAGCCGAAGGAGCAGTAGATGCCAGATACGACCTTTTAGATGCAGTCATCAAGGACGCTATCAACAACCAAAATAATCAGTGGGAAGAAATAGACAAAGAGTATATCAAAGGCAAGGAGTGATACTACGACTTTGTCGCCACCTAATTATGATAATTGATACGGTTCTTTTAGAGATTAAATGGTTAGAAATAGACGAAAAGCACCTTACAAGATTCACAACAAAGAATAAGTCTGATTCCCGATGGCAAGTAGTCTTTAATGGCAACAAAGAAGCAAATGGATATTACCCTTACATCACCATTACAAAAATTATGGGATTGAATGGCTGGCACATAGATAGGATTGAAATTCAATTTTCAGCACCTATGATTATTTGGGGCACTAATTATTATGGGATTGATGAAACCGAAAAAATGAGGCTATTTGAGATATTATTTGAAAAGTTAAAATGGATATTCAACGGACAGCCCATAATAACAAAAGGCCATTTATACACTGCTGATTTAAGGGTAATTGCCATTTCTTTTAACTTTATACTGCCAGATTTAATCGGCTACCCTATTGAATTTTTAAGGGTCATACCGCTCTTGGATATGGGTAAAAGATTCCGCAAAAGCAAGACAACGAGCTATGACCAAGACACATTCGGCTTTTGTGTGCGACTATTCAATTTACAAAGCAGTTTAAAGATTTACGACAAAGGAGCACAAACAATAAATACCGCAACAACGCCAGAAGAAAAAGAAGTAGTTGTTTTGATGAAAAGAGGCGTTTTGCCTTCAAAGGTATGTAGAATAGAACTTACTTTTCAAAATAGAACTTCGTTAAAAAAGAGATTGGCGACAAAGTTTAACAGTCCGATTAAAGAAAGAAATCTCTATGAAGTTTTTGATAACAAGTTATGCAAAAACATTCTTTTAGAGGCCTTTGATGAGCTATTTGACCCATTAAATGTTCAAGCATTAGATTTTCCCCTATTCTCACCACAGGAATCTTATCAGATAGCAAAAGAGGCTGGCTTATCTCAATATGATGCGTGGGCTTTGATAGGCAGGTCGGCAATAGCAACACAGGGCGGTTCTTTGCAATTAAAACTGGTGAGCGACAAATACTATGACAGACGAGATAGATTCAAAAATGATAAGCGATTAAAGAAAATCCTTGAAGCGAATCCACTGCCATCTTTTAGGTTAAAGAAATTCGTTGAAGAGTGCCGAAAACAGTTAGTAGAATTTAAAGTTATGAAACCAGAGCATTTTATTAAAAATGACTTGGCTAATTTCAATAAAGTAGTATAATCAAATTGAAGTCCAAATTTAGTGTTATAGTCCCGATTTTTTTATACCTCGTTGCCTTAAAGGGGCATCTGCCAATGAGGTATCTTTCGGGATAACGAATTTGGACTTCCAGATGCCCCTTTAAGTTATATGAAAAACGAAAAAAACAAACTCACATATTTTTTATATGCCCGTAAATCTTCCGAATCAGAAGACCGCCAAATTCAATCTATTGATGACCAAATCAATCGGTTAAAAATATTGGCCAAAGATTCGGGCTTGAATATCAAAAAAATCTATACAGAATCTAAATCTGCCAAGAAGCCAAATAACCGCCCATTGTTTGATGAAATGTTAGAAAAAATTGAGAATGGCGAAGCGGATGGGATTCTATGTTGGCAAATCAATAGATTATCTCGTAATCCCATTGATAGCGGTAAATTAAGTTGGATGTTGCAACAAAACTTAATCAAATCAATTCGCACCATAGACCGAGAATACCTACCCGATGACAATGTGATACTTTTTAATGTTGAAACTGGCTCGGCCAACCAATACATTTTAGATTTAAGAAAAAATGTAAAAAGAGGGATTGAAAGCAAACTACAAAAAGGATGGCTTCCTAATCTTGCCCCTGCTGGATACTTAAACAGCAAGATTAAAGATAGGGGCGATAATGATATTCTTAAAGACCCAGAGCGTTTTGCGATAATCCGTCAAATGTGGGATTTAATGCTAACTGGAAATTATACACCAC
>CAYIDV010000024.1:0-10084 GCA_964362315.1 uncultured Candidatus Saccharibacteria bacterium | reverse complement strand
ATTTATTATTTTGTTGATGAAAGTATGTTTAACTTGAGGGCAAAAATTTAGGCGGATTAAACTCACTACGTTCGTTTAACTTTCTTTTTCATTTCTTGTACGACCTTGCTAAGTTTTATTTCTTTTTGAACCCCTGTTTTCATATCCCGTAGGGTTATAAAATTCTCTAAGGCCTCTTTTTGGCCAAAAATCAAAACCCATCTTATTTCCATTTTATCGGCTATTTTCAATTGAGTTTTGAGCGAATCTTTGGAAAAAGATTCGGCAATGGGAATTTTAGCAGCCCTAAATTCTTCAAAAAGTTTTAAACTTTTTCTTTTTGCCAACTGGCCTAATTGAGCCAAAAATATCTTCGGTTTTTCCTGCTTTTTTTCCGTCTTAACATCCTTCTCTCTCATTATATTTATTATCCTGTCTATCCCCCCGGCTGCTCCACAAGCAGGAGTATCTCTGCCCCCCAAAATTTTTACCAAACCGTCATACCTGCCTCCGCCCACCAAACTACCCTGAGCCAAACCAGTTTCGCTCTTTTCTAAAATTTCAAAAACTGTTTTTGTGTAGTAATCCAATCCTCTTACCAAATAAGGATTTAGGGTGTAAGGCAGTTCTAACTCGTCTAAAAATTCTAATACTTGTTTAAAATGGGCGTGACAGTTTTCACAAAGATGGTCTATGGCTTGGGGAGCGCCCGCTTTTATCCTTTGGCATTTTTCTTCTTTGCAGTCAAATATCCGCAATGGACTTTCTTTTAATCTTCTCTGGCAATCTGAACACAGAGCAGTCCTTCTTGACCTAAAATAATTGGTTAAAATCTTCCTAAAATAGGGACGGCATTCCTGGTCTCCAATGCTATTTACCTCAATAGTAATATTTTTAAACGATAAGTCTTTTAAAATATCGTAGCTCATTTGGATAATTTGGCCATCTACTGATGCATTTTTTTCCCCTAATGCCTCTACGTCAAACTGCCATAGTTGCCTGTACCTGCCTGCCTGAGGCCTTTCGTGCCTGAAACAGGGTCCTGCAGTCCACAATTTTACTGGCTGGGGGAGATTGTGCATTCCGTGTTCAATGTAGCTCCTGGCTATAGACGGGGTAAATTCCGGCCTTAAGGCAACCAAATCACCCCCTTTGGTTCTAAATGTATACATTTCTTTTTCAACGATATCAGTGGTGGGACCAGTACCTTTTGAGAAAACTTCCGCATACTCTAAAATAGGCGTATCTATTCTCTGAAAACTATAATAATTGGCAATATTTTCCACAGATTTTTGGATTTTTCTAAAATAAGGTTGGTCTTGGGGCAAGATATCGTGCATTCCTGATAAACTTTGCAGTTTTATTTTAGTCATTAATTGAGAAAATAGAAATTAGAAAATAGAATCTTAACGTTTCTTATTCTAGATTCTAGATTTTGCACTAATAATTTGGTTCTGGGATTAATGTCATTTGAGAAAGAGGAAAAACCCTAAAAATCGCTTTTCCGATAATGTCTTTTCTTGGCAATATTCCCCACCTTCTTGAGTCGTAAGAAAACTGCCGATTATCGCCCAAGACAAAATATTCATCATTTTCTAATGTAATTCGCAAGTTACCTTCGGTATCTTTGAAGTCAGGCAGGTACTTACTTTCGTCTAAAACTATGTTTTGATTATCTTTTAAAATGCTTATTTTGCCGTCTTTAATCTCAATTGTTTCGCCTGGCAGACCAATAATTCTTTTTATGAAGCGTTGACTGTTGTCTAAAGGATACTTTAATACCACCACATCACCCCTTTTAGGTTCAGAAATAAAATAAGAAATCTCGTCAATTATCAAATAATCCCCTGACTGAAAATTAGGCGCCATTGATTCTCCTTTGACCACGAAAGGTTGGAAAATAAAATAACGGATAGGCAATACTATAATAGCCGCAACAACAACTATTTTTAAAAACTCCCAAATAACATGAAAGTATTTCTTTATGCCTTTATCTTCATCTTTTGTGTTTTTAGGTTCTGGATTTATTTTAATAAATTCTCCGTTCATTATAGCGACATTTTAGCATTTTTTTTAATCTAATGCAAGACTGTAAAAAAAGAGAGCTGTGCATGTATCATACACAGCTCTTAGACGAAAACAACAGAGGGGCTTAGTGAACATGGGTGATCAGCCACTGGCGCCGTCTGGCTCCGTTTTTGCCTCGTTTCCTGCGATTCTTTCGCAGGACTCTTCGGACTGTTTTCCGGCTGACACGGAAGTGCTCAGCGAGTTTCCCGATGTTCTTCGGGTTAAAGACAGTACCATTGAATCTGGCTTCTGCCTCCTGGACGATGAGGTTTTCCAGAGAAAACCTCTTAGAACGCCGAGTTCCATTGTCAGTAATGCCCGACATGACGAGTCTCCTATCCAAAAGAGAAACGGGTGCGGAAAAGAAAATGCCTCTTCTCTATTTCGACCCCGAGTCCCTCCGTCAGGCGTTTGCGGTTACAAGAATAACCGACCAGACAGCTTTGTCACATTCCTCATGCGAGGAATAACGACCAGATCTTTGCCTCATCTCCTTTAGGGCAATGGCGATCTCGCCGAGGGGAGTTGACGAATCAATGCCTTTTTCGATGAGGGACCTTTCTTCGACCGACGTCAGATTGACTGACGAACGAGTACGAGAAGAACTATACCCAGACCGCGACATGACGAGTCTCCTTTTCCTAGGAAACACGATGCGGAAACGACGCTGCCTCCGTGTCCCGTTCTGTCCAGACACAAAAACACCTCTTCTCTGCTCCATCCCTTGATCATCGCAGTGCTATCTTCTCTATCTTATAAACACCTCCTTTCTGTTGTAAAAAGGGCGATTATTCAATGATACTCCTGCAAAAAAGGTTGTCAAGATATTATAAAAAATGATAAAATAGCTGACAATATGTTAATAATCGTAGGCTTAGGTAACTCTGGTGATAAATTCAAAAACACTCGCCACAATACCGGCTTTATGGCTGTTGATTTTTTCGCTTTAAAAAATAATTTTCCCGATTTCAAGTTATCAAAAAAGTTTAATTCTTTTATCTCCCGGCAAATAATAAATAAATCGTACTCTGACAATTCTGACGATCGTCAAAATTACAATAGTGTAGAAATACTTTTGGTAAAACCCCAGACATTTATGAATAATTCGGGCACGGCTGTCAAAAAGATTACTAAAAGCTACTCCCTAAAATCTGACAACCTTATAGTTATACACGACGACATTGATTTGGCACTGGGAACATTAAAAATAGTGAAAAATCGCGGTTCGGCTGGCCATAAGGGAGTTGAATCAATTATAAAAGCCGTCGGTAATAAAAATATTGTACGTTTTCGTCTGGGAATAAAACCAATAAAAGGTAAGCCTAAAAATCCAGAAAATTTTGTAGTCAAAAATTTCAACAGAGAAGAACAAAAAATCATCAATGAAACAATTGAAAAAACTTATGACGCTCTTTGTTTTTTAATTGAAAGCGGATTAGAAAAAACGATGAATGAGTATAATCAATAGAAGATGTTGTAATCAACTAAAAAACGCTCTTAAGAGCGTTTTTTAGTTGATTAGGAGTTTTATTGACTAGAAATAGCAGTAAGGGTGCAATCAGCTAATTTGCCTGGATATATTCCAAGTTCAGGGACTGGAACATAACCTGTGCAAGCTGTACCATTTAACTTACTGCAATCAGTAGTTGAAGTTGCGGGAGAATCAAAATTAAAATCATTACAAGCCCATTTTCCATCAGGAAGCTGGAACCATTTCTCATAACATAAATTTCCTATACCAGACTGGCCATCACATTGACATCTACACACCAAGTTTACTGGACCCAAGGTAGCTCTTGATTTCTTAGGAGTAGTGGCAATATTCCACCATATGCTCGTGCCCACTGCTACCAACGAAACTAAAATAATTAAGGCCCAAAATACTTTCTTTTGTTTCATAAATAGTTTATTTTAAATAACCACTACTATAAAGAATCGATGTCCATAAAAAATTTATCGCTAAGCTTACCAAAACGCTTGTGAGGATAATCAACCTAAAATAACTTTTTTCGCTTTTCATTTCTTTATTTATTATAGTAGTTGATCCTCTGTCGACCAAATATTAAATATACTCTTTTAATATACCCCCCCCGAAGCCTTTATGCAATAGGTTTATTGTGAATAAGTTTTTTATGCTATAGTTGAAAAATATAAATAAAAAAAGCTTTTGAAAAAATCTTCAAAAGCTCCTGGCTTAATTCTTTACTTTTTATGCCTCTGGCGGTATTTTTCGAGCAGTTCGGGACGATATCTTCCTAAGTAGCTAAGCATCTTTCCCATATCATTTTTTATATCTGCGGTAATTAAAGCCCTTTCTACTTCTTCGTCATCAAAGTTATTTTTAGATCTTATCAGTGATAACGTAAAGTTGAAAGACTGATACCTCATTGTAACCGCGGTCTTCATGCCCATGTCCCACCTCCTTGCAAGTGAGAGTTGATAAGATAAAGAACTATATTTATTATACTCCAAAAAAATAAAAAAACCAGAGGTAAAAACCGCTGGTTGTTTCTTATTGCATCGGAGTATGACTTAATCGTAAACTATCAATTTGGTTTTCTCAATCTTTTTGACTCTATTATCTGTCGGCACCACTGACGTAATTTTCCGTAGGTATCAATCTCTTTTGGCACCATCATTCTCAAACAACAATGCTTGCACACAATAGAATAATGACCCGGCGAAGTTTGGAAGGCACGAACAAGTCCACTGCAAAACTTATGAGTGCCAATATAATGAATATCCGATAAAGGAATCTTATCATTATCGGTTCGCGATTCACACTCTTTATCTTGAATTAAAGTATCGATAAATAGTGTTAAGACAATGGGTTCTAACATGGTATAAGACTCCTTGTGAAAGAAACGAGTTGTCAACGACCTATATTTATACTATAGAAAAAATATGAAAATGCAAGGTTAATATGCTACTATTTAAAAATGGAGGAAATAAAAAGTATTACAGTAGAAGATAAAGGTTACCCGCAATCTTTAAAAAAAATCCCTGATGCTCCCAAAGTTTTGTATTACCGAGGAAACTTCATCGAAAAGGAAAACTGTTTTGCTATCGTTGGTACTAGACGCCCCTCACCTTATGGTCAACAGGCAACTTTGCAAATTGCCGGTCAATTAGCCGATTCTGGTTTAACAATTGTTTCAGGTATGGCCCCTGGAATAGACACTTTCAGCCACAGAATTTGCGTAGAAAAAAGAAAAAGAACAATTGCTGTGCTTGGCACAGGTTTGGATGAGTCCAGTATTTATCCTCAACAAAATTTAGAATTATCAAGAAAAATTATTGAAAATAACGGTTGCTTAATTTCAGAACTGCCTCCCAAAACTCACGGCTCAAACTTTACCTTTCCCAAAAGAAACAGAATAATTTCTGGTTTGTCTTTGGCTGTTTTGGTAGTTGAAGGCAAAGAAAAATCTGGTTCTTTAATTACCGCCAAATATGCCAAAGAACAAAGAAAAAAGATATTTGCTGTGCCGGGCCCAATTTTTTCCTCAAACTCCAAGGGGCCAAATAATTTAATAAAAAACGGTGCTGTCTTGGTGGAAAATGCCAATGATATTTTAAAAGAACTGAATCTTGCTCCAATAATAAAACAAAAAGAATTGTTGGCTGAAAATAAAGAGGAGAAACTTATTTTAATGGCTTTGAGCCAAGAACCTTTATATATTGATAAAATTATTGAAAAGACAAAATTAAACGCCTCTATAGTGTCTACTACACTTGCCTTAATGGAAATTTCAGGTAAAATACGCAACTTAGGAGGCAACGTATATGGAACCAACTAAAATAAACATCTTATTAAGCAACGCAATAAGTAATGCAATAAGCGACTTAATAAGCAACGTAATTAAGAATAAACTAAAATAACATTGTACTATTTATACAACGGCCGTTATAATTATGGTACAATGGAATCAAACAATAAAAATAATAAATTAAATGAAAATATCAATTACCGATAAATTTCTTTGGGATATCTATAAGGCTATAAGTAACGTAGGAGATGTGTTGGATTTTATGACTAAACAGCCTACTATGGCTAATTGGTTACCTGGACCCAAAAACCAAGAGTTTAAAAAGTATCAAAAGCAAAAGGATGAGTATTATGTTAGAAAGTTGATATACTATCTTAAAACAAAAAATTACATAAAAGTTAAGAACTTAGAAAGTAAAAAGGCGGTTATTTTTACAAAAAGGGGTGTTGATAAATTATTGAAGGTCAGTTTTGAGATGGAGGGGAGAAAGATAAGAAAAGACGGTAAATGGTTAATGTTAATGTTTGATGTACCTGAGAAGTATAGAAAATCAAGAGACTTACTAAGAAGTATTTTGCGTAATTTGGGGTATAAAATGTTCCAGCAAAGTGTTTGGATAACTCCTTATGATGTTTCTGAAAAAACAGAAAGATTATTGCAAATATATTCTTTAGATAGTTTCGTCAAAATATTTCTAATAGAGAAAATATAGTGTACCACTTTTTAAACGGTCGTATGAAATATAGTACATAAGAAGTGCCGTATACATAAGAAGTGGTAATATGTAATATAAGTATGGTTTTACTTTTAGTGGAGAGTCCTACTAAGGCGGTGACTCTTAAAAAATTTTTAGGGAAAGATTATAAAGTTTTAGCAAGTATGGGTCATGTGAGGGATTTGCCCAAGGCCGAGTTTGGTGTGGATGTGGAAAAAAACTTTGAGCCAAAATATATCATCCCCATTAAGGCAAGAAAAACCGTGTCTCTACTGAAAAAAGAGTCTAAAAAAGCAGATGATGTTATTCTGGCAACCGATGAAGACCGTGAGGGAGAATCAATATCCTGGCATTTAAAAGAAGCTTTAGATTTGAAAAATCCAAAACGCATTGTCTTTCACGAAATTACCGAAACTGCCATTAAGGATGCTTTAGAAAATCCGAGATCCATTGACATGAATTTGGTTGATGCTCAGCAAGCCAGACGTATTTTAGACCGTATTGTTGGATATAAACTTTCTCCTTTTTTATGGAAAAAAGTGGTAAGAGGTCTTTCGGCCGGCCGAGTACAATCGGTAGCTGTCAGATTGGTGGTTGAAAGGGAGAGAGAAATTGAAAAATTTGTACCAACCGAGTATTGGAAAATCATAGCTCTGCTTAAGAAACAAGATAAAAAATACAATAACCAAAAAGAGTTTGAATCGTACTTGATTAAAAAAGATGGGAAAATAGTTGACAAACTTGAAGTAAAAAATAAAAAAGAAGCTGATAAAATTTTGGCTGACTTGAAAAATGCAGCGTACAGAGTGGCAAAAGTTGAGAGAAAAGAAACAAAAAGAAATCCCCTGCCACCCTTTACCACCAGTACTCTTCAACAAACCGCTTGGCAGAAATTACACTTTCCCGCCAAAATGACAATGTCTTTGGCGCAAAAGCTTTACGAAGAAGGATATATTACTTATCATAGGACCGATTCCTTAAATTTATCAGAGTTGTCTCTCTTGGCAGCCAGAAAATTCATTACCGAATCATTTGGAAAAAATTATCACACTCTTAGAAAATACAAAGCCAAAGGCAATGTCCAAGAAGCTCATGAAGCTATTCGTCCGACTTACGCTGCCAAAACACCAGAATCGCTTAAATCAAAAGTAAGACCAAGTGAGTTAAAGCTTTACACTTTAATTTGGCAGAGATTCGTTGCTTGCCAAATGGCTCAGGCTAAATTTGACGCGACATCTGTTGAAATTGTAGCTAAAAACTATACTTTCGGCGCCAACGGCCAAGTTTTGAGGTTTGACGGATTTCTAAAAGTTTACCCGATAAAGTTCTCTGAAAATGAACTGCCCTTGCTTAAAGAAGACGAATCTTTAGAATTAGTAAAGTTGAATTCATCACAACACTTTACCGAACCTCCGCCCCGCTACAATGAAGCAACTCTTGTCAAAGCTCTTGAACAGAATGGCATAGGCAGGCCTTCAACTTACGCTCCGACATTGTCCACCATACAAGAAAGAAATTATATACAAAAAAACGAGCAAAAAAGATTTTTTCCAACAGAAATGGGGATCATTGTTAATGATATTTTAGTTAAAAATTTTCCCAAAATAGTAGACATTGATTTCACCGCAAAAATGGAGAAAGAATTGGACGAGGTGGCAGAAGGCAAAGATTCTTGGCAGAAAACCTGTAAAGATTTTTATGAACCATTTGCCAAAAATTTAAAAGAAAAATACGAAGATGTGCCTAAAGAAAACCTGGATATAAAAACTAATAAAATATGCCCAAAATGTTCAAAACCAATGGTAGAAAAATTAGGACGTTTTGGCCGATTTTATGCTTGTGCAGGATTCCCTGAATGCAAACATACCGAATCTATTGAAAATGAAAAATTAGAAATCAAATGCCCAAAATGTAAAACAGGACAAATCGTTGTTAAAAGAACCAAGAGGGGAAAGATATTTTACGGTTGCAATAATTATCCACATTGTGACTTTGCCCTTTGGGACAAACCTATAAATGAATTTTGCCCCAAATGCAATTCAATTCTAATTGAGACGAAAAGTAAAAAAGTAAAATGCTCTAATAAAGACTGTGATTTTAAAAAGGATTGAAAATCGGTGGAAAATATGATAAAATGAGAACAAATAGCCTGGATGTCGAAATTGGTATACGATCACGACTCAAAATCGTGTGGGCTTACGCCCGTGTGGGTTCGACTCCCACTCCAGGCACCACGAGTAAAAGTCAAAACAAAAGCTCGCTTTAGCGGGCTTTTGTCTAAACTCTAAATACAAACTACATTGTTGTAGAACTGCCTTTTTTAAAACCGGCAACAAGCGCCCAGGCACCAACTACTAAATGTAGCAATGTATCAGCTGGATTCTGAAGGTTAGCGCCCAAAAAATTTGTTCCTTCTGGCACAGAACCTAAAACACTGTAAAGTCCGACTAAAACTCCTATAAATCCCAAAACAACCACTAAAATCTTATTAAAAGCAGCAGGGAAAGCAAAGGCAGCAATAAGTCCAACAACGCCTAACACTAAATGGGCCCAGTTTTCGGCATTATCAAAATACCAAAAAGAACCAAAAAGACTATTTGTCGCAGGCCCAATGACCCCGATAAATCCTAATATAGCTACCAAAACCAAAACCGCACCTCCTACTTTCAAAAACCCCTCTGGACTCAATAAAAAATTTAATCCCATTTTATTTTTCATAATTTATTAATACTACGACCTTTTACTAATTATACACCACTTCATTAATGGCAAGTATTATTTATCCACAGCTTGTTTGTTCAAAAATTTTATCATTTTAAATAATTTATTTAAAAGCAAGCCTGTCACAATTCCTAAAATGGCGCCGGCTATAATATCTAACGGCCAGTGGACGCCAACAAAGACTCTGGCAATAACTATTAAAAAACTTCCGATATACAATAAAATTCCGGCTTTTTTGTTGTAATTGTAGATAATTGTTGATAAAGCAAAGTAAAACAAAGCATGACCGGACGGGAATGATGCCTCCTGCGGATTATAATTGGGCAAAAGCAGGTGCGCGCTTTTATTTACAAAAGGCCTTTGCCTAAACCATATTTTATAAATAATCTCACCTATTATAAACCTGGCAAAAATAGCTGTTAAAAGCCCCTCTTTAACCATTACCCAATACTTTTTGGAATTTTTAGCTAAAAACAAAAGTAGGTAAAATAGCAGAATATATTCAAAATATTTTGCAAAAAAAATGGCTGATAAATCCAGCCATTGCCATTTTCCGGCAAATTGATTTATTAAATTAAAAAAATACAAATCAAAATTCATTTTAACCCAGCAAAAATTCTCAACAACTTTTCCTTTATATAACTATTCCCATAGTCCATCAACGAAAAGGCCGTGAATTTAAAAAGTGAGGTCGGACCTCGCTTTTTCTTCTCTGTTGACCTTTCTTTTCTTCTTTCCCAAATATTAACTGGATTATCATTATTAAATTCGTAAATAGAAAAAATACCGCGATAAAAATCTGCTTCGTTCTTGAAAACTATAGTATCAC
>CAYIDV010000023.1:2628-10193 GCA_964362315.1 uncultured Candidatus Saccharibacteria bacterium | reverse complement strand
ACCGAATGGTGGTATTGGTTAAAAGAAGTACACAATAAGCCAGAGATTTGGAATGAAGCAAAAAAATTATTTTTGCAAAAATGAAAATTAAAATTGTAAGAAATAAATACCTTAATACGCTGTTACTCTTGATATTATTTTCGGCTATAGCTCATATAATAATTCTTTTTTATATAGTAGTACAAACTGGCGATTTTTACACCTTGAACTATTTTAATGTTTTAGATATAACTTATTTCGTGCCCAATTTTTCAAATAGCCTGTGGGGAAATATTATTTCTGTTGTTTTTTTGGTTTTTATTTATTTTGTCATTTTACTGGTTAACAAAATTAAGTAGAATTATGTTATCTATTATTATTCCCACCTTAAACGAAGAAGACTATATTGGCCGCTTATTGGAATTAATTAGGACACAGGACTTCAAAGATTACGAAATTATCGTTGCCGATGCCGGCTCAAAAGATAAAACTTTAGAAATTGCTAAAAAGTACGATTGTATCATTGTTCTCGGAGGGTTGCCGGCCAAAGGCAGAAACAATGGCGCCAAAATTGCCAAAGGAAGTGCTTTGTTATTTATGGATGCTGACATAGTTTTGCCGCCCAATTTCTTAAAAAATACCATTAAAGAATTCAACAAAAGAAAATTAGGAATTGCCAGTTTTCGTCTCTCTTTTTACCCTAAAAAAATTATTTCTTACTTTTTAGTAGATATTTTATATAACAGATTCATTTCTTTAATGGAAAATATATTGCCTTATGCTGCCACTTGCATTATTATAAAAAAGGAACTTTTTGACAAAATTGGGGGTTATGACGAATCAATAAAATTAGCCGAGGATTACGATTTAGCAAGAAGAGCTACAAAATACGAAAAATTTGGCATAATAAGATCTGAGCAAGTATTAACTTCTAATAGAAGGTTTGTAAAAGAGGGCTGGCTAAAAATGGTAGCTAAATTATTCTTATGCGAGTTGCACAATTTATTTATTGGGCCGATTAGATCTGATATATTTCACTATAGATTTAATCATTACAAAGACCAAAAAATTGAGTGAGCTTTAGCGAAAACCCAGCACTTATTTTGCTAACAAAATAAGTGCTGGGTGCTCACTTCGTTTAAATGTACAACGTACCCCAATTCTACTTTAAAAATTTTAAAGATAGAGTTTTAAAAATTTTAAGCAACAGAGTTTTATCGCTGACAGTTTTGGCGGCAGTTATTCTTTTGATAGCCGGTTTTTATACCGGTAATTTATCTTTAAATTACCTCCAAAATCAGATAGGCTATTTTTTTCAGAAAATAGAAAATAAAATGTTTGGGCCCATATCCCAACAGCAACAGGAAAAAAAATTAGAAACTTATATTTCCAAAGTATCTTATGAGCAAGCAATCATAGACGCAGTAAAGGAAGCCTCGCCGTCAGTTGTCAGTATTATAATTTCAAAGTATCTTCCCATTTATGAGCAGCAGTTCACAAATCCTTTTGAGGACTTCCCTGGTTTTAATTTTCAAGTTCCTCAGTATGTTCAAAAAGGAACGCAAAAACAGGAAGTGGGGGCAGGGTCTGGATTTATTGTTTTGGAAGATGGACTTATTTTAACCAACAAACATGTGGTTATTGATAAGGAAGCCGAATACACTGTTTTGACTAATAACGGAAAAAAATATTCCGCCAAAGTTTTGGCCTTAGACCCTGTCCAGGATTTGGCCATAGTGAAAATTCAAGATAGCCAAAAATTTCCGGCTATTAAACTGGGCGACTCATCTGGCATACAGATAGGCCAAACAGCCATAGCCATTGGCAACGCCTTGGGCGAATTTAGAAATACGGTTTCTGTGGGAGTGATTTCTGGACTGGGCAGAAGAGTTTCTGCCTCTGGTTCAGGGGGATTTTCTGAATTATTGGAAGATGTAATTCAGACAGACGCTGCCATAAATCCCGGAAACTCAGGTGGGCCTTTGCTTAACTTAAAAGGCGAGGTTATTGGAGTTAATGTGGCAATGGCCCAGGGAGCCCAATCAATCGGTTTTGCCATCCCCATTAACATTGCCAAAAGAGATATAAATCAAATTATAAAGGACAATAAATTATCATATCCTTTTTTGGGCGTAAGATATATTTTAGTTGATGAAGATGTTAAGCAAAAATACAATTTGTCTGTTGATTATGGCGCCTTAGTGCTGCAAGGGGAAAAGGGAGAACCAGCGGTGGCGCCGGATTCGGCTGCAAAAAAAGCCGGCATTAAAGAAAGAGATGTAATTTTAGAGCTGAATGGCGAAAAAATCACCCAAGACAATTCAATGGCAAAAACTATTTCAAAATATAATCCCGGCGATAAAGTAATTCTCAAAGTTTTGAGAGATGGCCAGGAGATGGATATTGAAGTGATTCTTGGCGAAAGAAGTTAACTGGTATAAGATAACCTCCTTAAACCCCCTGCAAAAAATTGACGATCGTCAATTTTTTGCAGAGGGTTGTTTTGTTATAAAAACTCTAAGGTAATTGATTATTTTCGTTATGGAAAAGCAAAGAGTTTATGAAATCGTCAAAAAATTTTTCAGATAAATCTGGGTTGCTGGCAAACGAATAAAAATAGGTTGGATTTTCACTTGAAAAACGAATGTCAATGGCTTTGTGCTTAAAATTCCTCCATTCAGGCTGCCCAGCAAAATCTGGAACCCCGAGTTTTTTTGCAATTTCATACAAAATCGCCTGTCGCCCTTTTACCTCTATTGGGTCTTGATGAGTAATATCCACAGTGTTTAAAGTCAAAAACCTGTCTGCCTTAAAATAGGTAATGTAAATTTGCGATTTTTCTATATTATTCTGCCCAGATAAACTGGGGTTATAAATATTTATTGCTTTTAGCTGGGCAATATATTCTGCTTTGAATTCTTTGGGGATTTTGGCTGAAAATAAAAATGGGGGGTTAATTTTAGAAAAATCAACTGATTTTACCAAAATATCATTTTGTTTGGGTTTTGCTGCAGGTTCCATTACTGGCAGAGGAGATATCATTTTATCTCTAAGAAAAAAGTAGCCCACAAAACCCAAAATAACAAAAAAGAAAATCAGCAGTACCCAAAACTTTTTTAAATTATCCCCCATATTGTCATTATATTGTCATTATATTGGAAATTTAATAATACAACAACCGGCAGTAAAAAATGGAGACCGTCCATTTTTTACTGCCGGTTTGTTTGTCTGTTAGGGCAAGTGTCCAGGCGGCGGGTTGACGTAGTGTATGTCTTCTTTTATGTTCCCCTCAGAAAAATCGTTTTTGTCTAAAATGGGCTCACCAATAATTGTTTTGCCATCGGCATCTTTCCAGTCGTCAATATAAATTCCATAATAATTGTTTTTGAAAAAAGAATTTTTAATTTCCGGTTTGCCTCCTTGGACATAAACTGCTTTGGCATCCAAAGAAACAGTTGACTGGTTATGCTCTAAAAACTGCACCGAATCAACAATAGATTGAGAACCAACCAACCATAAGCCATTATTAACATTTTTCTCAACTAAAGAATTTTTTAAAGAAATTAGAGCTTCCTCAACTTTTATTGCCGCAGTGTAGTTTTTATTGCCTGGGTGCCCTTCATAGGCTCCGCCATAGGATATTTTAACGAATTCCAATTGAGAATTCTGGCTGGTTTTGGTAAAGCGCAAACCCAGCCAAGAGCCGGGCAGGGCCCAATCCTCTTTTTCATAATAGTACCCAAAAGTTATTGCAAGGTCCGACCTTGCAATAGCTTTTAGGGTGCCGTCTATTTGAAGTCCTGAAAATTTGTCGAGAAACAACATAACCGTCCCGGGTTCCAAACTTAAAGTTACATTCTCTGGCACCAAAAATATGCCGTTAAAAAGATAGGGTAAATCGGGTTTTAGGGTTAAATCTTCCAGCACGCTTGTTTCAAAAATAATTGCATTAAGTTTATTATCTGTAGCTTTGTTATTTAAAAAGGTGGGTTTGGCAAACGATCCCCACAAAATGGGTTTTTGATTTTTAACAAAATTATTGTTTTCAATAATTGCCTGGCTGGGCAAATTTTGACCACTTGGCTCATCATTAAAAGATATAAGATGTATGCCCAGATAATTATTCTCAAAATAGCAATTTTTGATTTCCGGCCTGCCACCCTTAACATACATAGCTTTTGATTCTCCTTCAAACGGCCAGTCATTTATTGTGTGGTTCAAAAATTTTACATTTTCAGTTACCGAGTCAGAATTTGCCAAAACCAGCCCTCTGTTTCTGTTATTTTCAAAAAGAGAATCTTTCAGAGAAATAGAGGTTTGGTCAACAAAGACCGTGTTTCCTCCGAGCAGGGGTGAAAAGCCATAAGTAGACCCGCCGTAGCGCACAAGGACATTTTGCAATTCTGAACTTCGGCTTTCTTTAGAAAAATAAATATCCCGCCAATCGCCCGGCAACGGTAATGTTGCAGAACCATCACTGTTACTATCACCGCCATACTCGTCATCTCCAAAAGAAGTAAAGACTATTGCAAGGTCGGACCTTGCAATAGCTTTTAGGGTGCCGTTTATCACTAACCTTGATTGGTTGTCTTGGAATTTAACAATAACTCCCGGCTCAATTGTTAAACTGATATCTTTTAAAACTTGTACGCTCTCTCCGCTTAAAAGATAAGGGCTAAATTCTTTTCTTAACACAGTGTCTTCAACAAAATTTAGGGCATAGTATGTATATATTTGGTCAGCGCTGTTAATATTACCCGGTGTCCCGTAAATCTGGTTTCCGTCTCTGTCTAGGCCATTTAAAATTTGTCCATTGTTTAACTTCCAGTTCTTGTCAAAAAAACCAAACGACCAAGCGCTTACCCTTTCTGAAGAGTAGTGATTTTCTCCAACTATAAAACTACTATCGTTTAATCCCTGTTCGGGCGTAAAAAACTCATCTGTGGTTCTATTTTTTTCATTCCTCAAATAAAGATAATTTTTGCCTACAACGCCTTCAAAAACCTGATTAGCTGTAATATCAAGCAGAGTTTTATCATCGTTTCTTTCTAATATAAAGTATCCATTGGCCGGGATTGTCCCTAAAAGAGTGATGTTAAGGGTTTCCTTGCCGTCAGAGCCAGAAACAATTTTCCAGCCAGACAAATTAATGTCTTTATTTGTCCTGTTGTGAAGTTCAATCCATTGGTCTTGGCTTTCTGAGTTTGTACCGGCATAAGCTACTTCATTGATAACCACAGGATTTGTCATATTGACTTCTAAGACTTCTGACCATTGTCCCACATTCTCCTCTAAGTCAATTGCTCTGGCTCTAAACTGATAAATATTGTCATTGAATAAAGAATAAATTGCCTCAAAATCTCCCTGGGTCTCTTTTGTGTTGTGAATCCAGTCTCTAAACTGGCTGTTATTTAATTTATACTGAATCTGATAATAATCTATATTTTGGCTTAAACTCTGCCATTTAAATGAAAGTCTGTGGAGAGTAGATTTTGTGCTAATTGAAGAATAATTTGTAATGTCTTGGATTATAGTTTTGGGAAAAGTTCCTTTGGGACTAGGTTCGTCAGAAATTTTAAAATCTTGGCTATTGTCATCTGTATCCAGCCCCAGTTTTTTTCTTTCAATTGATTTTCCTTTGGGAGGATTAACAGTTGCTGCTGACTCAAAATCTTTGGCTGTTCCAAACCCGACTTTATCAAGCAAAACATCATTTTTATCATAAAGTAAAACAGTATTATTATCGGCTATAGAAAAAGTTTTTCCTGAATAATACAAATCAGGAGCAGCTGAAAGGGTGTAATTGGGACTGCCATCATCATTTATTTGAGGAACAATTAAAAAATATCCTAAAGCCGGTACTATTCCAGAAAAAGCGTTGTGGTTTACCAAATTACTTTCATTGCCGCTGGAATTTTTCTTTTTTAAAGCAAAGCCTTTAAGATCCACATCAACATTGTTTGGGTTGTAAATTTCTATAAATTCATCTTTGGTGGTTTGTCCTTCTGTTTGTATTTCATTTATTAGTATTTTTGGAGAAGGGCTTGGCTCTGAAGGCGTAGAAACAACATACGCCACATTTTGAGATTTAGGTGTTGGGTTTTGCAACTCAAAATCAACTGCGTTGTTATCAGTATCTGACTCATCTGCTTTTCTTCCTACGCTTTGCCCGGCTGGAGGACTTTGGCTGGATGCGGTTTCATATTCTTGAGCCTGACCCCAACCGACTTTATCAGAAACATCACCGTTGGGATTTTTCAAAACTAAAGAATTATCTTCTGTCAGAGGATTATCAGTAGAAATATCAGCCAAATTGGCAAAATACCCCTGTCTGGCAATCAAAAAATAACCGTTAGAGGATATTTTTTTACCTGAAAACAAAGTGTTGGCAGCAAAACTTGAATAAGTAGAACCAGTTTTTGTCTTTCTTTGTAAGTACCAGCCGGCCAAGCTAACATCTGTGTTGTTTGGATTATATAATTCTACAAATTCTTCTTTTTCATCAGTTGAACCGCCGATTTGCGCTTCCGAAATTAAAATTTTGGGGTAATTGATGTTATTTCCGCCGCCGCTGCCAGAGTAAGTAGTTAACGACAGATTATTTTGCTGCATTGTTTGACTGGCTAAGATAACTTGACCTTGTTCTTGAACCTGATTTTGGTTCTGAGTCAAATTTTGCTGTTTTAGTTTTTCGGCCGCCTCCAAATCGGCAATCTGCCGCCTTAACAAATCAATTCTTTCTAAAATGTCATCTATCAACTCCTGATTGTTGTTTAAAACCAATGACTCTGTCACCGGAACTTCAACCAAGTCAGAGCGAGGTCTGACCTCACTCGGATTTGATGATTCTTGTGTTAATTCTATGAGAATGGGCGTTGAAGTTAAAGAGGCGCCAAAAAATCTTGAACCATTAAATACCTGTGCCAGACCGGATAAAAAACCTTGTCCAAAATTATAAAGAGAAGCCAATCCCGAATAAATTGTTTTATAGACCAATTGTCCAGCGGAAACTGAATTCCTATAAGAGGAAGCAATAAAGTTTGCCGCGCCGTCACCAACAAAAAATCCAGCACCTTGGAGACGATGGGTTAAATCATTCGGCGGAGCAATAAAACAGCCCCCCACTGATTTTTCTGAAAAATCAGTGGGGGACAAGCCATCTAATTCTTTTTTCATATCGCCGATAATTCTGTCTGGAGCGCCAATTAGATAGGTTTTACTTAAAGAGTGGCCGCCAATCACAGAATCTTGGTCATTTGGTCCGGGCAAAATATCAATATTTGCCAGAAGAGGTATTCTGGCAGAGCCAATTTCTATAAGTCTACGCACTACTTCATTGATAACCTTATCCTTACTTGAAGTAAGATAATTGCCGCCATCTGCCACCCTGTCAGCCGGCGTGGCCACATTATAAACAGAAATGGAATCCTTTTGGACTCCATTTTTTACTAAATAATCATAAGCCGCGTTTGTGTAAAATGTACCTTGCGAGTGCCCCACCAAAAGAATTTTTCTCGTAGAAAGCTCGTTATGAACCTGCCTGAGAATATTTGTTAAATCATAGTCCAAACCCCCACCTCCATAGA
>CAYIDV010000023.1:0-2528 GCA_964362315.1 uncultured Candidatus Saccharibacteria bacterium | reverse complement strand
AGTTCTAACTGTAAGGCTTGAGCATACTGCAACATCGCTGCTCTGATTTTAGCGGAATTAGGGTAGCGAGCAAAAATTTCCAGCTCAACATCATCGCGGATGGCATTATTATTGGCGTCAATGCCGGCTATTGTTGAATCATTTAATTGTTGGTCTGGTTTCGGAGGCAGATTTTTACCCATTACATCATCTAAAGTGATTTTTCTGGAATTTATTTTGTCAATCGCGGCTTGTGTTTTTTCTTTTTCATACATTCTGTAGAATCCCAATGCTGCAAACCCGCCAAATATAACTAAAAAAACAATTACGAAAATAATTAACCCCTTTAAAACTTTACCCATATTTGTAAAATAATTTCTAAAAATGCAGCAATTCACATAAGTTCAGCGCGGTTTGTTGGTTAATTGCTTTGGCAAACTTATGTGAATTGCGGAATCCCTCACTAAAAAATTATGATTTAGGATTTAGAATATATTTTTTAGTGAGTGGAACAAAAACCAATGGCGCATTTAACGCATTGGTCCAAAAACCTTAATTTACTCATTTTATATTTTTTACAAATAAAAAACCACAGTCTCACTGTGGATAACTTTTTAATGTTCTGTTATTTCCAAATAAAAACTTTTGATTTTTTGATAAATTATTTTATAAAAAAACTTATTCTTTTTATTAATATTAATATAATCAGAAACAAGAACACTTGCAATATTTAGTAAATCAAATGACGAACTTTCCTTGTCAGAAATTTTCATTTTTTCGGAATGGATAAATTTTAGTTCTTTATTTACATTAAATTTTCCCATGTTATTTTTAGTTAATATATTTTTATTTAATTTTAAACTTTCCTGATTTTACTAATTTTATACTATTGTAATTTTTAGGATCACTAAATTCAAACTGCCAAATACAATAAATATCTTGAGTTTTTTCTTTATCGAAAAACAAAGTAATAACTTTTTTCTTGGTGTGAGTCTGCCACTGTCTATAAGGATAATATAACTGCCTTATTATTATATTATCTGTTTTGAAGTTTTTTGCTTCAATTAAAACAATTTTGTTTTTACCCTCATATCCAGCATCTACTTCTGTTTGCACACTCGAAACTTCTATTAGCTGTTTACCTACATAAAAATCAAAATGAGGAGTATATTTTCTACCCCTAATAGTTAAAACTAAAGAAGGATCTTCTGTAAAAGTTCTAATCAAACTTGTGGCATAGGCGTAATCCAAATGTTGCATTTCAGAATCACCAATTTTTGTTGTATCTAATAAAAAGTCTACTTTAGATCTATAAATAATAGTCTCTTTTTCAATTGTTGGAATATCTACATAACCTTCACCCTTAATAATGTTATAGAAACCATTTTTTACTGGTAGTAAGAATAAATTGTATTTTTTAAAAACTTCTGGTCTATCCTCTTTGCTATCTTGTTTGCATAAAATACGAACCTCTTTTTCTCCAGTTTCTTTAAATTTTTGACAAGCCTTTTTAATTTGAGTAGCTGATAATGGAAATGGATATTTATTGAAATCATGTTCTAAAACTTTATAATCTTTAAAAATTTTCTGCCAAGATTTACTGTTTACCATATTTTAAGATAATTCAATATTTTTAATATCTTGAAATCTTTTTATTGATAAATCTAAATATCTCTTTTCTGTATCTATCCCAATAAATTTTCTATTAAAATAATTAGCCGCTATTCCAGCGGTAGAACTCCCGGTAAAGGGATCTAAAATAATGTCTCCTTCATTGCTACTTGCCAATACAATTCTTTTTAATAAATCAATTGGTTTTTGTGTTGGATGTTTTCCAAATTTCTTTTCCCAAGATTGAGGGGTATTTATTGCCCAAACAGAACGCATTTGCTTATTGGGTTTTTTTATGAAATCTTCTGACCAGTTTCCATTTTTCATTTCTTGATAATTAAATTTATGTTTTGAATTTTTATCTTTTATAGCCCAGATTAATGTTTCGTGGTTTGCGGTAAAATATCTGCAACTTAAATTCGGCGATCCATTGGGCTTATACCAAGCTATGTCGTTTAAAATTTTATATCCAGCCAACTTTAACGCAAAACCGCAGGTATAAATTGAATGATACGTTCCACTTATCCAAATAGTCCCATTTGATTTTAAAACTCTTTTACATTCTTTTATCCAATCTAAATAAAAATTGAAATCTTTTTTTAATCCATTACTTTTGTCCCATTCCCCCTTATCTACATTAACCCGTCTACCTGCGTGAAGTGAAAATCCCCCATTTGATAAATGATAAGGGGGATCGGCAAAAATTAAATCAACTGAATTTTCGGGTAATTCTTTTAACAAATTTAAACTGTCGCCGTTATATAAAACAAACTTACTCTCGCTAAAATATGGTTTTTGTTTTATACCAAACAAAACCTTCTGACTATTTTTTAAATATTTTATATCCCTAACTTTCCCGTTTAGTTTTTGGGGGATTATATTCTGCATATTATTGCATTATACTATATCACCAAAAAATCGCCAATCTGGCGATTTTT
>CAYIDV010000022.1:0-10401 GCA_964362315.1 uncultured Candidatus Saccharibacteria bacterium | reverse complement strand
GTTTCCACGATGTTGATTCTTCTGAGATTGCCTTTAAAATTGCCGGTTCCATGGCTCTGCAGGAAGCTGCCAAAAAAGCCAAAGTCACCATTTTAGAGCCGATAATGAAAACAGAAGTGGTTACCCCAGAAGCTTTTTTTGGCCAGGTAATTTCTGATTTGAGTTCCCGCCGCGGTAAAATTGAAGAAACAAAAGACAGGGTTGGTATGAAAGTTTTAGACGCTTCAGTTCCATTGTCTGAAATGTTTGGTTATGCCACGGCCTTGAGATCTCTCACTGAAGGACGAGCCTCTTTTACCATGGAATTCAACAGATATGAACCAGTGCCGGCAAACATTGCCCAGGAAATTGTGGAAGGGAAGCGTAAATAGAATTTAGAATATAGGATTTAGAATATAGAATAGAATTTTGAATTTTAGGCAAGAAAAAAACCCAGTGACAGTTGTCGCTGGGTCATACAAGAGAGATCGTCTATTCGACGATTTCCCATCTCTCTATTCCGTGGAAATCATTTGGCAGAAGCGCGCCTCTTCCCTCCGGAAGTTTATTAGCAGGTATGAATTCAATTTTTTCTCCCTCTCTGAGAATGTCTTCCCCTTCCCAATATGTACGGAAGGCTTCCCTTTCTTTTTTAGATTTGAATGGTCCTATAAATACCTCAGTTATTCCCGATCCGGATTTACCTCGTGGTGGATGGGTAACAGTGATTTTCCAATACATAATATCCTCCTATAGGCGATGACAAGGTTCAACACTATTAAGATAATAAATTAAAAGTTTGTATTTGTCAAACCTGCCATGAGTTTATCGAAGGGTTTGACAGTGTATTGTGAATTGATAAAATGGAAGTATGTTTGAAGAAAAAGATATAAAAAAATTAACAGAGCTTCTTGTTACTAAAACTGATTTGGAAAATTTTAGGGACGAATACCGTAAGGATTTTAGAGACCTTCAGAAATCTGTTGATGCATATGCAGTTAAAGCCAACAATTTTTTTTAAGAATTGGTTATGTTGTCTAATAAAGTCGACCGTCACGAAAAATGGATTAAACAAATTGCTGAAAAACTTGGCATAAAGTTAGAATATTAATTTTAATTTCTATAAAAAAGGCGCAGTATTGCGTCTTTTTCATCTGGATATTGACTTTTTAGAAATAGTGTAATAAAATTAAAGTTGTTAATTTAATTAGATTATAGGTGTTAGGTGTTAGATGTTAGATGACGAAAAAAAATATTCGGACTAACACCCAAAACCCAACACCCAAAACCTAAGTCATGGCAGAAAAATTTGAGAGGTTAAAGCCTCACGTAAACATTGGTACCATTGGTCACGTTGACCACGGGAAAACCACTTTATCAGCCGCAATTATGAAAATTTCTAAATTGCGCGGTTTTAAGTCTTCAGACAAATCTGTTGACCAGATTGACGCTTCTCCCGAAGAAAAAGCCAGAGGAGTGACTATTTCTATTACTCACTTAGAAATGGAGACGCCAAAAAGGCATTATGCTTTAATTGATTGCCCTGGGCACGCTGACTATATTAAAAACATGATTACTGGAGCCGCTCAAATGGATGGTGGCATTTTATTGGTTTCAGCGCCTGATGGTCCTATGCCTCAAACCAAAGAGCACATTCTTTTGGCCAGGCAGGTAGGTTTGCCTTCTCTTGTTGTATTTATGAACAAGGTTGATATGGTTGATGATCCGGAAATTTTGGATTTGGTTGAGTCAGAAGTGCGCGAATTATTGAAAAAATACGGTTATCCAGGAGACCAAACTCCGATTATAAGGGGATCGGCCTTAAAAGCCCTGAGCGCAGCTTCTGCTGATGCTCCAGAGGCAAAGCCAATTGTTGAATTGCTTGATGCCTGTGATAATTTTATTCCAGAGCCTCAAAGAGAATTAGACAAACCTTTTGCCATGGCAATTGAGGACGTCTTTTCAATTGAGGGCAGGGGAACCGTTGCCACCGGTAGAATTGAAAGAGGAGTGGTAAAACAAAATGATGAGGTTGAAATTATAGGATTAAGACCTACCCAAAAGACCGTAGCGGTTTCGGTGGAAATGTTTCAAAAGTCTTTGGATGAGGGTAGAGCGGGAGATAACGTTGGTATTTTGTTAAGAGGTTTGAAAAAAGAAGATGTGGAAAGAGGTCAGGTTTTATCAAAACCAGGCAGCATTACCCCTCACGCTGAATTTGATGCAGAAGTCTATGTGTTAAGCAAGGATGAAGGCGGTCGCCATACCCCATTTTTTTCAGGATATAAGCCACAGTTGTATATTAGAACGTCAGATGTTACCGGAGATGTTACTTTGCCAGAAGGCACAGAAATGGTAATGCCCGGTGATACGGTAAATTTGAAAGTTAAGCTAATTGTGCCCGTTGCTTTGGAAGAAAAACAGAAATTTGCCATTAGAGAAGGAGGAAAAACAGTGGGAGCCGGGGTGGTAACTAAAATCATAAAATAATTCAAAATTATAAATTTCAAGGATGCCCGTTAAAAAAGCAGCACCTAAAAAAAAACCTGTTATAAAGAAAGGAGCACCAAAAGAGGAAGCTGTTGTTTCTATTCCCAAACTTAGAATAAAGCTTAAGGCATACGACCATAAGATTATTGATAATTCTGTCAGACAAATTATTGATATTGTTAATCGTTACGGAGCTGAGGTAATTGGGCCGGTGCCATTGCCAACGGAAATATTAAAGTATACCGTTAACCGTTCAACATTTGTGCACAAGAATGCCAGAGAACAGTTTGAAATGAGGGTGCACAAAAGAATAATTGATATTTTATCGCCAAACCAGGAAATTATTGAGGCTTTAAGAGATTTGAATTTACCTTCAGGCGTTGACATTTCCATTAAAATTTAATATCATATTATCATTGTTATGAAGAAGATTAACTTGCAATAGTTAACTTCCCCGCCGTAGTTTTCTCAGAAAACTACGGCGGGGTAACAACGTTGCCGTATAAAATGGGCAATACGCCCATTTTTAGTTAAAAAGCATATTATTGCAAGTTATTGCTAGGTTATTGCTAGGTCGGACCTCGCAATAGTATTGCTAGGTCGGACCTCGCAATAGCTTATGGTAAATTAAATGAGGTTTTTATTAGGTAAAAAGTTAGAGATGTCCCAAATGTTTGATGAAAAGGGAAATATTACCCCTGTTACTTTAATTGAGGCGGGGCCTTGCGTTGTGATTCAAAAAAAAACCAAATCAAAAGAAGGATATGATGCCCTACAGGTTGGTTTTATAAAGATTGAAAAAAAATCCAAAATCAAAAAAACAATGAAAGGGAAAGAGTACAAATACATCAAAGAACAGAGAACAGATAACAATGAACAATATAAAGTTGGAGAAGAGATTAATGTTTCTACTTTTAAAGAGGGTGATAAGGTGACAGTGGTTGGGATTTCAAAAGGAAAAGGGTTTCAGGGCGGCGTGAAAAAGCATGGTTTTTCTGGAAGAAACTCTAGCCATGGAATGAAGCACGAGGCAAGAACAATTGGCTCAACAGGACAAAGGTTTCCCCAGCACGTGATAAAAGGTAGAAAAATGCCGGGCCGTATGGGTTACGAAAGGGTAACAGTTAAAAATTTAAAAATAGCCAAAATTGATAAAGAAAATAATTTAATTGTAGTTAAAGGAGCAATTCCGGGCCATAGAGGAACATTACTTGAGATTAGAGGTTAAGCAGTGAAATTATTTAGAAATTATAAATTTTAAACAAATGAAGGTCGCAATTTACAACCAAGAAGGTAAAGAAGCAGGAAATATGATATTACCTAAAGAGATATTTGAAGTTCCAATGAACTCTGATTTGGTGCACCAGGTTTTAATTTCTTATAATGCAAATAAAAGGCAAAATACTGCTCATACAAAAACAAGAGGTGAAGTAAGAGGAGGAGGCAGAAAACCTTGGAGACAGAAAGGCACAGGCAGGGCAAGGCATGGCTCCATAAGGTCTCCATTGTGGAAGGGCGGAGGAGTTACATTTGGTCCAAGGAATGAAAAAAATTGGTTAAAGGATATACCCAAAAAAATGAAAAAGAAAGCTTTGTTTATGGTTCTTTCTGAGAAAGCAAAAAATAATTTATTGGTTGTTTTGGATAAAATGGAAATGGAAAAACCAAAAACAAAAATAATGGCAGAAATAATTAAAAAGCTTCCAGCAAATAATGGCAGCAGATTGGTTTTAAGCACAGATGGTAAAAATTTGTTTTTATCAGCAAGAAATATTGCAAAAACCGGTGTGTTGGAAGCAAGAAACTTAAATATAGTTGATTTGTTGAATTATAAGTATTTATTAGTAACTGAAGAAGGGATAAAGATAATACAAAATACTTTTTTAAGAAAAAATATTTAGCGTCAGTTTAGCGTGGGAGTTTTGCGTCAGTTCTGCGGAGTCAACGCAAAACCGACGAGAAAAATAACGCAAAACAGACGCGAAAAAACGTTTATAAAACTATGGGTTTACTTGATTTTTTAAAAAGAAAAAAAGAAATTAAGAAAGCGGAAGATAGAAAACCTGAAAAAAAACAACCAGAAAAAGAAGCTGGTAAGGCTTCATTTAGAAAAGAGACAAAGCCTGTACGATCAAGAAAAGAGGTAAGGGGTTTTTCTTATGAAGTAATACGAGAACCACATATTTCAGAAAAAGCGACAAATTTAGGCCAAATTAACAAATATGTGTTTAAAATTTATAAAAATACCAACAAACCAGAGGTGAAAAAAGCAGTTGAGGGGATTTATGGTGTAGATGTTTTAAATGTAAATATTATCAAAATTCCAAAAAAGAAAAGGAGATTAGGCAGGACAGAGGGTTTTAGAAAGAGTTATTCAAAAGCAGTTGTAACGGTTAAAGAAGGGCAAAAAATCGAAATTTTGTAGCGATACCAATTATACTAATCCACCTGCGGGCGGTCATACCAATAATACGAATTACGTTTATTAGTATAATTGGCATGAGATTAGTATATTAGTATCGCGTTATACGCGTTATATATGAAAACATATAAACCAACAACGCCATCAAGAAGGGGAATGACAGGAGTTGATTTTTCTTTGCTGACCAAAAAAAAGCCGGAGAAACGCCTTTTAAGATATATAAGAAGGAGTGTTGGCAGATCTCGCCAGACAGGAAGAATAACCGTAAGACATAAGGGCGGAGGCGTAAAGAAGCTTTACAGGATCATAGAGTTTAGCCAAACAAAATTGGACATACCAGCAAAGGTCATTGCTTTGGAATACGACCCCAACAGAACTGCTTTTATTGCTTTAATAGAATATCAAGATAAAGCTAAGCAATACGTTATTGCTCCTCAAGGATTAAAGATTGGAGATGCCGTTTTGTTCTCTGAAAAGGCACCGTTAACAGCCGGAAACAGGTTAAAACTAAAAAACATTCCAGTTGGAAACAATGTTTATAATATTGAATTAGAACCGGGCCGCGGCGGAAAATTAGTCAGGTCAGCTGGATCATCGGCCCAAGTTTTGGCACAAGAAGGCGGATTTGTAAATTTAAAAATGCCCTCAACAGAAATAAGGAAAATAAACGACGAATGCTTTGCTTCTGTTGGAATAGTTTCCAATCCAGAGAACAAGTTCTATACAATAGGCAAAGCAGGCAAATCCAGATTAAAAGGCAAGAGGCCGCAAGTGAGGGGGTCGGCAATGAATCCTGTTGACCATCCCCATGGTGGAGGAGAAGGTAGGCAACCAATTGGATTGAAACATCCAAAAACCCCTTGGGGTAAACCAGCTTTGGGAGTAAAAACAAGAAACAGGAAAAAATGGACAAGTAAATATATAATACAGAGGCGGAAGAAGTAAGGTTTTTGCGTCAGTTTAGCGTGTGAAGTTTAGCGTCAGTTCTGCGATGACTCCGCAAAACAGACGCAGAACAAAACGCAAAACAGACGCGAAAAATAAAAAGTATGTCTAGGAGTTTAAAAAAAGGTCCCTATGTGGATCAAAGACTATTGGAAAAGGTTTTAAAATCAAGGAAAGAAGAAAAAGTAGTTATTAAAACCTGGGCAAGGCATTGCACAATTTCACCTGAAATGGTTGGTTTTACTTTTGGAGTTCATAACGGCAAAGAGTTTATTCCTGTGTATGTGGCAGAGGATATGGTAGGCCATAAACTGGGAGAATTTGCGCCCACCACTAAGTTTTCTAGACACGGAGGTAGAATGCAAAGAGAGTTAGAGGCTGGAGTCCAACAAAAAGAAGCCATCAAAACAGAAGAATCAATCAAAAAATAATATATTGAGATCGGGCTAAGGAATACGAAAAACATACGAATATACCAAAACTAAATCTAAATACATTCGTATATTCGTACAAAATTCGTATTTCGTAGCTAAATTATGGAAGTTAAAGTGCAGTTGAACAATTTAAGAATAGCCCCAAGAAAATCAAGAGAAGTTGTTGACTTAATAAGGGGCAAACAAGTGGCTCAAGCCAGGACTATGCTTGAATTTACAGTGAAAAGGGCGGCCGAACCGATTTTAAAGCTTTTAAACAGCGCTGTAGCTTCCGCCTCCCACGATTTTAAATTAAAAGAATCTGATTTATATGTTTCAAAAATTACTGTTGACGAAGGGCCAAAGCTAAAAAGATGGCATGCTATGTCGCGAGGCAGAGCCTACCCGATTATGAAAAGAACTTCACGTATAACCCTTGTCTTATCAGAAAAAAATCCGGTTGAAAAAGAAAAACCAAAAATTAATGTAAAAGCTAAAAAAATAATCAGGCATTTCGTATTCTAGATTCTAAATTCTAGATTCTAGATTCTAGATTCTAATATTATGACTCATAAAGTTCACCCAAAAGCATTTAGAATAAAAAGAATAGAGGATTTTAATGTCCGCGGTTTTTATTATGGTCCAAAAATGAGTCAGTATTTAAAAGAAGATTTTCTAATCAAAGATTTTTTAAGAGATAAATTTTCTGAAGCTTCAATTGCAAACATAGAAATAGAACACTCTGATAACAAAATAAATATCATTATTGAAACAGCAAGGCCAGGCTTGATTATAGGTAGAGGTGGTCAAGGAGTAGAGGTGTTAAAAAAGACGATAGAAAAGAAAATAAAAGATAAAAAATATGTCTCCAAATCCAAAGGGCAAAGAACTTTAACCAGACAAATAAAAATAGATATTAAAGAAATTAAAAACCCGTGGATTTCAGCTCCCTTAGTCGCTCAATGGGCTGCCAAACAAATTGAGAAACGAATTCCATTTAGGCAGGTATTAAAAAGAGCAATAGAAAGAGTTATGCAAAATAAAGAAGCAAAGGGTATAAAAATGGAAGTCGCAGGCAGGTTGAATGGAATTGAAATTGCCAGAAAAGAATGGTTAAAACAAGGCAGAATGCCATTACAAACAATAAGAGCCGACATTGATTACGCCCAGACCGAGGCATATTGTACGTATGGGGTTATAGGAGTCAAGGTCTGGATATATAAAGGAGATAAGTTCGATAAATAGGTGTTAGATATTAGGTGTTAGATGTTAGAACGTGAAACTAACGGTACGCTCTAACACCTAACACCTAACACCAAAAATCTAAAATGTCATTATTGATGCCCAAAAAAGTAAAACATCGTAAATGGTTTAGAGGGAAGTCAAAAGGAGTTGAGACCAGAGCAACAGAATTAAACTTTGGCAGTTTTGGATTAAAATCAATGGGCACAAAATGGATTACCAGTCGCCAGATTGAAGCCGCCAGGCGTTATATTATTAGATATATGAAAAAAGGGGGAAAATTATGGATAAGAATTTTTCCCGACAAACCAGTAACATCTAAAGGAGAAGAAGTACCATTAGGAGGTGGAAAAGGATCGGTTGACCATTATGTTTATCCTATAAAGCCAGGAAGAATTATTTTTGAGATAGATGGGTTAAAAGAGGATATTGCCAAAGAAGCGCTTGAAGGAGCAGGTAAAAAATTGCCAATTAGAACAAAATTTGTTAAGAGGGAAGGATAAAAATAATGTATAATTTTTGCGTCGGTTTAGCGTAAAGTTTAGCGTCAGTTCTGCGTTGACTCCGCAAAACAGATGCAAAACAATACGTAAAACAGACGCGAAAAAACATGAAAATTGAGGAAATTCGCAAAAAAGATAAAAAAGAGTTGGAAAAGTTATCCCAAGATTTAAAGAAAAAGTTGAGTGATATTAGGTTTAAATTTTCTTCAAACAAGTTGAAAAACGTAAAGGAAATTAGTGATACTAAAAGAGAAATCGCAAGGATATTAACAATAGTAAATGAACAAAAAACAGAAAACAATAAACAATAAAGTTGTTCATTGTTATTTGTTCATTGTTTGCTGAAATATGAGCAAAAAAAAATTAACGGGAATTGTGGTGTCAGACAAAATGCAAAAAACAGTTGTAGTTAAAGTTGAAAGAATTAAGGAGCACCCAAAATATAAAAGGAGATATAAAATCCACAGGAAATACAAAGCCCATGATGAAAATAAGGAATTTCATATGGGGGATAAGGTTGTTATTGAAGAGACAAAGCCGATAAGTAAAGACAAAAGGTGGGTTGTTTTGAGAAAAATATAAAATAATAAATGATAAATTATAAAACAATTTTTGAATTTAAAATTTTAAATTGTTTTAAAATTAAAAATTAGAAATTGAAAAATTTTAGTTTATGATACAGCCAAGGTCAATGTTAAAAGTAGCAGATAATACTGGGGCAAAAATAATCCAGTGTATTAATGTTCCAGGGGGAACCAGGAAACGTTATGCCCAATTGGGCGATGTTATTGTTGGAACTGTTAAAAAAGCTGAGCCCCGCAAGTTGGTTAAAAAACACGAGGTTGTAAAAGCAGTTGTTGTCAGACAAAAAAAAGAATTTAAAAGGTCGGACGGTTCTTATATTCGTTTTGATGATAACGCAGTAGTTATATTGGGGGATGGCAAATTACCTAAAGGAGGAAGAATATTCGGTCCAGTAGCAAAAGAATTAGAAGATAAGGGCTTTAATGCCATAGCTCAGATGGCATCAGAGCTATTGTAGGTATTAGGTGATAGGTTTTAGGTGTTAGATAAAAAACGTCGTGCTAACACCCAATACCTAACACCTAAAACCCAAAAATGAAGGTAAAAAAAGGAGATACAGTTTTAATAATTTCAGGCAAAGACAGGGGCAAGACAGGCAAGATTTTAAGAGCTTTTCCAAAAGAGGGAAGTATTTTGGTTGAAGGAGTTAATTTTAGACAAAAACACGTAAAGCCCAAAAAACAGGGAGAAAAAGGGCAAGTTGTCAAAGTACCGGCTCCATTAGATGTTTCTGATGTAAAACTGGTTTGTCCAAAATGCGGCAAGGCAGTTAAGGTAGGGTATAAAATTTCAGGCGATAAAAAATACAGAATTTGTAAAAAGTGTAAATCAGAAGTTTAGTTTAGCTACGAAATACGAAAAACATACGAATATACGAAAAGAAATCTAAACACACCCGTATATTCGTACAAAATTCGTATCTCGTAGCCCGATTATGGAAAAGTTAAAACAAAAATATGATAAAGAGGTTGTCTCTGAAATGATGAAAAGATTCGGATATAAAAATCGAATGGCTGTTCCTAAAATTAAAAAAGTTACAGTCAACAGTTCTTTCGGAAAAGAAGTGGCGAGTAAAACTTCAGGAGAAAGAGAAAAAATACAGAATTTTATTCTGAAAGATTTAGCTTTAATTACAGGACAGAAACCAAAATTAGTTAAATCAAAAAAATCAATTGCTGGGTTTAAACTTAGGCAAGGATTAGAAATAGCAGCAGTGGTAACTTTAAGAAAAAACAGGATGTGGGATTTTTTAGAAAGATTAATTTTTTTATCTTTGCCCAGATCAAGGGATTTTAAGGGCCTTGAACCAAAGTCAGTGGACAAAGGCGGCAATCTTAACATTGGATTTAAAGAACATATTAATTTTCCCGAAATTTTTACTGAGAAAGAAAAAACCATTTTTGGATTAGAAGTTACCGTTTCTACTAATGCAAAAAGTCAAGAAAAAGGGTTGGAATTGTTTAAATTATCGGGATTCCCTATAAAAGAAAAATGAATACCAAGCACCGAAACGCTAAAGCGTTTGGTGCTCGGTGTCAATTTTAAATAAATTTAAAATTACCATGGCTAAGAAATCACAAATAGCAAAAGCGCAAAAGAAGCCTAAATTTTCTACCAGATTGATAAGACGCTGTTTTAAATGCGGCAGAAGAAGAGGTTATATGAGAGATTTTGGATTATGCAGGATATGCTTTAGGGAGCTGGCAAATAAAGGCGAGATACCAGGTATTAAGAAAAGTAGTTGGTAGATTTTGCGTCGGTTTAGCGTAAAGTTTAGCGTCAGTTCTGCGTTGACTCCGCAAAACAGATGCAAAACAATACG
>CAYIDV010000021.1:0-11187 GCA_964362315.1 uncultured Candidatus Saccharibacteria bacterium | reverse complement strand
TCTTCGGCTCCCTGTCACGGAGCAGATCGTGGGTTCAAATCCCATCGCCCGCGCACTACTGGATTTTGGGCATACAAAAGCTCAAATTTCCGACTATTTTCGGCTACTTTAGCAGGTTTTAACCTGCTATGAATGGCCTTAACCTCTTTTGATAGTGTTTCCATCGCCAGAAGCACTTTTTTAATACAAATTGAGAATATTCTGCCCTTAATTGAGGGGTTTGAACCTAATTTTGAAATGATACGTCTGCACCGTTCTTTATCTCCGCTTTCAAGCTCATTTTGACAGTCGCGGGCAAAGTCAAAATCCTCTTTAGCTTTTGATATTAGTGCTTGTGTTTTATCTTCGGGGCTTGGACCATCAATGCCTAACCGGGCTTTTTCTCTTAACAACTCCGCTTTCTTACTGACATAATTTTCCTCGCTTATTATCTGCCTGCTAACCAAGTTAAGAAGATTATCAAGTTGCTTATCAATGTTTTTTGCTTTTTGCTCTTTATTTCCTAAAACCTCTGTGTTAAATATCTTATCATTTTTAATATCTTCTGTAATTTTTGCCATTACCCATTTGTGAAACTCTGGCGGAATGTGTATTTTACTGACAACATCTTTAATTTGTTTTAGTAAAATTCTTTCTTCCAAACATTTTTCCGTGCAGTTTGGATCTATATGTTTTGTGCAACGATAATAAATATAGCGGTGGATGTTGCCATTCTTTTGTCTCTTGGTTGCATGTTGAGCAGTTATCATTGCTCCACAGTTTCCGCATTTCATTAGGCCAGAAAAAGAGAAAATATGTTTATGTGGTCTTGGTTTTCCCTTTATTCCAAGAACCACCTGCACTCTGTCATATTCTTCAGGAGTTATTATTGGCTCGTGAATTCCCTTGTGCCACTTACCACTTTTTGCTGGGTATTCGAAAAGTCCGTAATAAACCGGATTGGTAAATATGGTGTATGCCGTACTTCTGCCAAGCAATTTACCCCATTTAGTTGTTAAACCCCATTCCTGTGTAGCAATGCGCCAAACTTGTACTGGCGTGTGGTTGCCGTCCAGTATTAAGTCAAACATTTTTCTGACCAAGTGCCAGCGTTTTGGATCTTTAATTATTCGCTTCGTTCCTTTTGGGTCGTATATGCAATTTACATAGCCGATTGGCGCAAGAGTAGGGAATAGTCCCTTTTCAGCTTTTGCGTATAGTCCACGCTTTACATTAGTGCTTAAATCACGGATATACTGGTTAGCCATGCCAAACTCTACCGAAGCTATCAAAGCATTGTCCCCGGGCCTATAATCGCGCTCAGGCGTCTTTATATTTTGTATTCTGCCCGACTGCAAAAGATATTTTATCAGTCCCTCGTCTACCGGATTGCGAGCAAGCCGATCCATTTTCCAACATAAAATACCATTGGCCTTGCCTGTTTTAATCATTTTTACCATTTCGGCAAACACCGGCCTTTGTTCTGGCTCTTTTGCCGAACGTGATTCGCGTAATACCTCAACAATGTGTAATCCTTCACGCACAACAATATCTTTGAGTACATTTTCCTGTGAGTCCAACGACAGCATTTGCCGATTATCTTCCTCGGATGATTTACGGGCGTAAAGAATATAAGATATTTTTGAGTTAGTTTGTTTCATATTTTTATTACATTTTTACCAAACTAAAAGGGACTGGAAAGTAAAAGGCTAATTGTTGAAGTTAACCAGTTCCCAGCCCCTTTTAGTATTTTATATTTTTTAATAAAATACCTTTTACTGACTGACTAACTTCAACAATTCTATTATATCACTATTACTTTTAAGAATACAAATCAGTTTTTCCATTCTATATTCCATTCATGACCTACAAAGTCTTGATGTGCACCGCCATTTTTTGGTATTAGCTTCCATCTTCCATAGTCAGTTTTATAAAGTCTATTTCCTTGATAGTACGGTTTTGGATTTTTAAAAGAAATCCCTATTGTTTTAATATGTTTTGTACGAGTGGTTATTGTGTCTCCCTTTTTCGGAGTAACTGCTCCTCCTTTTTGGTTAGTGATGTCCTCCGTTTTGGTAAGTACCCGTAATTTATATATGTTAGTTTTTCGCCACTTCCTAATAACATAAATAAAACCCAATTTCTCTAATTTTCTAGTGGCGTTTATTATAGTTTGATCCTTCCTTAGTCCAGTACCTCTTTCTACCCACCTGCGGTCTGATGTTTTAATCCCATGTTTAAACTGAGTTAGACTTATCCTATCTTCTAATTTATTCCATCCCAAAGTACGTCGTAGTATAAAATCTAAGACTTTTTGTTCTGAACCATTTAGTAAATGCCAATAACTATCCATAATTTTAGGATATGGCCAGTATTTTCCCTTTAGATCTTCAGGAAAGCCCGAAAATTTTGATTTTTCATTGGTTGTCATTTAAGTTGTCAAAGATTTCATTAACTTTTTCGCTTATTGCCTCCTCTATAGCTCGACCAGTTTCAGAATTGATCGGATAGAAAATATTGATGTTTCTATCTCCGATTTTCCGGGTGGGATATGCAAGCCGAAAGCCATCGCCATTTAGACGGGTGTAAATTGCTACTGACCCGACATAATACTTTTCATCCAACACAAAAGACGCGAAGGCAATAAGACCCTCATTCGGTTTTACCGGCACGATATTTATTTCACTGATTTGTGTTTCTTCGTTCATCTTCTTGTTTTATCAATAAATTCTCTGGCTCTACGGGCAGATAAACAGCTCTATAGAGATCATAAAGTTCTTGGGCCATTGCAGTTGCTTCGAAGCGATTTAGCTCCTTGTGGAATGTCTTTTTGAAGATATCTTGAAATTCAGCAATATCTTTGTTATTTAGCATGGCTTTCGCCCTGCTTTTATATAAACAAAAAAGCAGGAACAAATTTATCCTGCCATTTCAATGAATGAGTCATTTTAGAGTCATTCAGTCATTCTATATAATTCTTATAAATGCCTTTTCTGTCCACCTGAACAACTCTTTATTAACTAATAACTTTGTCTTATGATTTACCCTTTTCACAGCATCATAAACCGATTGTCTACCTGTTTTTAGTTTATCCTTCGGCAAACCATCAACATTCTTTGCTATTTCGTCCCATGATATTTCCTTGCCAATAGTTCTGCTAAAAGCGATCTTGCATACCTCGTGCTCAATGGAATCAGCAGGAAATTCTATAACCTTATCATTCCAAAGTATGCGTGGTGGATTCTCCTTGAATTGAGGGGGTTTATATTCTTTTGACTTTTTAAATAACTCTTTCTTTGCCGGCCCTATCTTCAGATGTTGATACTGGTTAAAAATCTCCAGTTGTTCAATAACATTCATTATAAGTGGGAACGCTAGGGGTCTATTTTTCGTGCGTTTAAGGACTATGAGCGGGGCTGCACCTTTAACGTTTTCCATTAGGTATAAACTTATTGCATTGCCTTTTTCATCGTAGTCTGGGTTAGATCTCCACATCATCTCTTTGGCACTATAATCAGGGCCTAATCCGTGATCATATCTTTCAAATTCAGGAAAAGGTGTTTTATTTTTTTCCATGGGAATTAAAATATGGTCGTACTGCTGTAGATTTTTCTTTTCTGCGATTGTGCTTACCACATACCATAAAAAATGACGTGTGTTGAGATGATTAACATTTACTCTAATAGACATTTGTACTTCTTCATTACTTTTTATTTTTGTCATTACATCTTCACAATTTATTACTTAATCTTTGCTCCAATCTTCTTATTTTTCCTTGTATGCACGATTGCTGGGCTAAGCGTCCTGAAAATTCACCAGGACTCATCAATGGCCTTGTCATATTGATTAAAGATTCTAATGCAAATTCTTCACGCTTCAATGCTTCCAATTCCACGCTTAATCGTGGCATATTGTCATCAGCAAATTTTCTTAAATCCAATCCGTAATTTCCCTTGGGATTGATTTCTAAATAAACACCCTTTTTCCAGCCGTTGGCCAAAACTAAATCAGCAGGTACATTGATCATCCATTGTTTACCTCTTTTTTGTAACCTTCTAACTTTGTACATCACACTATTTCTACTCTTAATTTAGCGATTTTTCAACAGATCTATCAAAAGCAATAAGAGAGTCACGAATAGTATCCACCCCCTCCCTCTTTATCGTAAGGCATACTTTTAAATAAATATCGCATATAGTTTTTACTTCATTCTCGCCCCCAAAGAAGCCCGTCTCCACGTCAAGGAAACGATGTTGGCGGCCGATAGGACGCCACAGAGCGCGCCGTTAGGCGCGCTTACATTGCCTTGTGTGTTTAATCTTTCTGCCTTAATTTCATTTTGAAAGCTGTAAACCACCCTTAAGGCATCAAGGCGGGGCTACTGCCCCGCCGAAGGTGGGAATGCCACTACCTTGATAGAACACGATGTTCGCCTGCTTTAAAATATCCACAGTGTTGTCTACAACACTGCAATTAAAAGCAGGCGAACTGGCGGGTCAAGGTGGAGGGCAAGTAAACCTGCAATCATTCCCTTAGAAGCTAAAAGGTTGCAGGTGCTTTTTTTACCATTTTTAGGAAATGAGATTTTGTCGACCAGCTTTTCATTAGAAGAAAAGCAAAATCTCACTTCTTAAAAATCTTCTTTTAAGAGGTTAAATGAAGTGCGTTAGCGAGGATGAAATTGCTTTTCAATTTCATCCGAAGATAGCACGAATTTGAACTATTAAAAGAAAACAATAAAATCCTACATCTAAAACCTAACAGATAATGATTTTATTGGGGTAAAAAAATACGTTTCCCACCTTCGGCGGGGCAGTAGCCCCGCCTTGATGCCTTAAGGGTGGTTTACAGCTTTCAAAATGAAATTAAGGCAGAAAGATTAAACACACAAGGCAATGTAAGCGCGCCTAACGGCGCGCTCTGTGGCGTCCTATCGGCCGCCAACATCGTTTCCTTGACGTGGAGACGGGCTTCTTTGGGGGCATAGTTAGAAAACGTTCTATAAACCAAAATTTGCTCTGTTAAGAGCCAATTTTTGTGGTATGATGAAAATGTCGTCCTACAACTTTAATCCCTGCAAGGGTCTATTTTTTCTATATTCCAATCGCGAGCATAAAGGGGCAACCTGAAACCGCTCACGATTGGAACCCTTCGGGGCGATAGTTGTGGGACGACCGGAAGTAAGGTTGTCCCTTTTTGATTACATAAGGTCGCTATTTCCGCAATATTAAAAATGTAATTTTATGTCTTATGTCAAACAGAAAGATTATCGGAATAGTCTTTATATGTTTTAGTGTTTTCTTCATACTTTCAGCTATACAATCATCGGTTTACCATGCCAATCGTTGCCGTGCGATGAAAGACGCATTTATTGCAAATCCGCCATATAATATCAAGGATATTATCCAAACTGAAGCAAATATTGATCAACTATGTAAAAATTATTCTAATACCCTTAGGATTTTCCTTAACTTTGGGGCCTTAGCGCTCGGAGTTTACTTTGTTAAAGAAGATAAGAAAATAGAGGCTTAGATCCATTGATAAAATCACAGTTGAGGTATATTCTGAAGTAAAAGAAAAAGGCCTTAAGCAGGGAATTTAATAAAATAATTTAATGAAAATTTATGCCTCAAGAAGCAATAAAAGAAATAGCAAGAATAAGTAAGCTATCTATTAGGGATATTTGGCACAAAGAGGAGGAGTTTACTATGTGGCTTGAAAAAAACATAGAATCGCTGTCTGATGTGTTGGGTTTTGATATAAATATAATATCTCGAGAAGAAAAGGTTGGGCCATTCAAGGTTGATTTATATGGCGAGGATAAAGGTGGCGGAAAAATAATCATAGAAAATCAATTTGAGGAAACAGATCATACTCACTTGGGCCAAGTTTTGACTTATATGGTTAATTTGGAGGCAAATGTTTGTATTTGGATAGTTGAGGACCCGGTGGAGGAGCATGCTAATGTTATAGATTGGCTCAATCAAATTACGCCTGATAACCTGTCATTTTATTTAGTTAGGATAGAGGTTATAAGGATAGGTAGGGATTCTCCTGTTTCGCCATTATTTACCATTGTAAAAAGGCCAACACAAGAAAAAAAGCAGATAGGAAAAGAGGAAAAAGAATACGCAGAGAGGCATGTGGTACGAGAAAAGTTTTGGACACAATTTTTATCTGAAATAAACAAAGTTAGCCCGATTTGCAGGAATTTAACCCCGGGTACAGAAGCATGGGCGGGGTCGTCGTTGGGAATGGGCGGAGTTGGTTTAAACCTCGTAATATCAAAGAAATATGCAAGGGTTGAGGTCTATATAAATCGCGGAGAGAAAAAAGAAAACAAAAGAATTTTTGATTCACTCTTTAATATGAAAATTGAGATAGAAAAGAAATTAGGAGAAAAATTAGATTGGCAACGCATGGAAGAAAATGTAACAAGCAGAATAGCGGCAGAGCAAAAGGGAGTCAATGTATTCAATGAGGAAGATTGGCCTAAAATGAATAAATTTATGATTGAGAAATTTATAAAAATGCACGAGGTGTTTAAGGGGGCATTAAGAAAGATAAGATAAAATCATGTGCTGAAAGTTATGGACAAAGAAGATGTAGATTTATTGATAAAAGAATTATCCGGTAATGCAGAAAAATGGACACAACTTTCCATAGAGGGTTTGTATAGGACATTTGACCTTGAAGTCCGTAACAATGAACGGGAATTCAATCTTTACCTTAATATTGCCACAATAAGTGTGGCCTTTCTTGCTATCGGCGCGCCATTAATTAGAGATTCTTTATCCTTTTATCTGCTTTGGGCAATAATTTCATTTTTACTAAGTTCAATAATCGGTATTGTTATTTTAGTAATAACAATAAAAAGAGACAGGCGTTGGATTGGAGACGATGGTAAATATGAATATAGCACTTTCCGCGGCTATCTAGAAAAAAATGTTTCCATACAGAATAAATTATACGACTATAAAGAAACTTCAGATGCCGAGCTATGGAACACAATTTTATCTGAAATGAGCGAATACATGAATTCGCGTAAAAATCTTTATGGCGAAGTAGAACAGCGTAAGCTCAAAAAAGAAAAGGAAATATCTTTCATAGCATTAAAATATTTAAAGATTGCATTTTGGTGTTGTTTTATATCTGCATTTATGGGGTTGGCGATTTGGTTAATAAATTATATAGGTGGTGATAAAATTTTTTTACAATGTATACAGGCGTTTTCTTAATAATTTATGATTGGCAACAGCTTATAGGATCTGCATTAGGGATAATAATACCCATTTTATTTGGATATTTTATTTATCTATATCAGAAGTGGAAAACTCGTACAGATAACTTATATCTACTAGAAAAGATATTTGTAATAAATATTAATGGTACAGTTAAAACATATAGGAATATAAAAGATTTTCTAAATAAAAAACTGCCCCAAACGATAAATAACATTGATGAACTGAATAAAATGGGCGTTTATGCCATATCAACCGCCTTTTTCCCGAAATTCTTTATTAATGTAATAGACGAAAGATGTATGGATATGAGAACAGGAAGCGGTTACCTAGAGGACAGATTACTTCAGGTTATAGAAATGTCTAAGGACTTTGCTTTATCTATTGATTCCCTAAGAGAACAATTTGAGTTTACGGTTAAGCAACACTACGATATGGCTAGTAATAAATTAAATTCTCAGCAAGCGCAAAACATGCAATACAAGGAGTTGCTCCAAGAATTTAAGAAGGTTGTCGAGCATGATATAAAAGAGAATATAAAAACTTATTTAAAACTACTTATACATGCTCGTGTTACGGCAAATACCATACGGAAATTAGGCATTTTCCGCTGGAAATTAAAATTCCGCCATTCCTTCAGACTTTTTAAGAATGACGAGACATTTAAGAAATACAAGAATAATAAATTTGATTTTATTGATAGCTTTATAAAAGATAAGGCAGATGAAGAACTTAATGCCATTCTAAAGGAGGTAGGAATCATTGAGTAGAGTTTATTTCCTCATATAAATAGGTTTTGATCTGCTCCAGCCCGGAGCGCATTTTTCATAGCCATCCTCAGGGATGGTTTTTGGTTGAAAAATCCTAAACTTGGTGTAAGATGTAGTTGGTGTTATTTTACAGAATCGCTCTTTGAAAAAGGAGAATAAGTATATGCGAGAAAATTTTGATATTTTTCAATGGGTCAAAGAAGTTCAAAGTAAGAAACTAAAAATGAATAAAGATTTGAGTAAAAAATCTGAAAATTCAGAAGAATGGCATTCAATAAAATCTGAAATTGAAAAGACGGATAAAAAAATAGACGATGAGGTTTCTCGCTTGCCGAAAATTTAGTTGAAAAATCATAGTATAAAATCGGAGTAGTGAGAGTTGGTATTCATCAGATTTCCTGATGACAAGGTTGTGTAATAAGTCCGCCATCCGTCTCCGTGCGGTGGATTTGCCCGAAAGGGCAGAAGGTGCGGTGAAAAGCAACAGTGGCTCAAGGGTGCACCAAGAGTGCTACTCCATAAAAAATTCTCCCGAAAGGAGATTTTTTGTTTTCAAACAATGGTGAGTTGAGGGGTAGGGTAGCGTAGTGGCGTCGTATTCTGGACTTTCACCGAAAAATAAGGTATAAGTATAGCCACGATTTTACTAAACCTGTTCTTTGACAAGGAGACCGAAAATGAGAATCTTGATTCTCTACAACATCGCAAAACAACTAAAAACTGGTGTGGAAACTGATTTAGCCTGCGAGCAAGAAATTACGATTATCGTTCCTTTGGTTGAGGCCATTTTGAAAGACAAAGGCTATTCTGTTTCTACGCTGGGAACAGATTTCAACCTCTGGGAAAAACTGAAAGCCAGAAAAAAGAAGACCGACCTCGTGCTTAATTTGGCCGAGGCATTCGGTGGCGGAAACACCAATGAAACACTGGTGCCAGAAATGTTGGAAGCTCTTGAAATTCCCTTTACTGGAGCTTCTGGACACAATATGCACCTCACTCTGGACAAGGAAAAAACCAAACTCATCCTGATGCACTACGGTGTTCCAGCACCCAAGCACCAGATTTTCCGAAACACCGAAGAAAAACTGAAGAAAGATCTTCAATTTCCGCTCATCGTAAAGCCGATTCGGCAGGAAGCCAGTATTGGCATCTATCACGATAGCGTGGTGTCTTCACGAAAACAGCTCTATGCGAAAGTCGCTACGGTGCTGGAAAAATACCATCAGCCTGCTCTCGTGGAAGAGTTTGTTGAAGGAAGGGAAATTTCAGTGGGTATCGTTGGAAACGAACCCGAAATTACTCTTTTTCCTCCGTTGGAATTTGTGTTTCCTGAAGCCAAGTCCCCATTGGAGCAGATTCGTTCTTACGAATACAAATGGGGTGGCAAAAAGGAGGAGATGATTCGTGCAGACCTGCCAAGAAAAACGGTGAAGCAACTTGAATACTATACAAGAATCGCCTATACCGTTACAGAGTGCAGGGACTACGCAAGGATGGATTACCGTTTGGACAACGGAGGGTATGTGTATTTCTTGGAAGTGAACTACAATCCTGGAATTGGCCCAAACACCCACGGACTCAATAACACGCTAACGATGATGGCGAGCTTTGTCGGTTTGAGCTTTGAGGATTTCGTAGAAAGAATTATCCTCACGGCCGCAAAACGATACGGCTTGTCATAGTCGTTTCTCTGAAAGGAGGGAAAATGTTCAAAACGATTCTGGTCGCCAATACGGCAGAAGCATTCAAGGGAGTGCTACTCAAAGACAAAGATACAAAAACAGGAGCGGAACGAATAAGACACGAACTGGCACTGTCCCAAAGGGCATTCTTTTGGGAATCAGACGACAAGGTGGTCATCACGCCCTATCTGATTCCCTTACCACTTTTTGAGCTGAACAAACGGATTTGTGGTTTCAAGAATGTGGCGAATGCTGCTCCTTCTGAAGGAGGGGTAGAGCTCTCAAACGCAATAGCGAAAGACAAACAAGTGCGGAGCCTTATCGCCAGAGAGGCGAGAGGCAATCCGCAACTCACAATGTCTCCCTACGCAGTAACGAGAGATTTTCTAGGACTGTCAGACCAGCTTCAAGGAGAGGTGCCTATCCAAACCAAAGAACGACCGCCAGACAAATCTCTGTGGACTGTCGCTTACCTGGATTCCAAAGCTGGCTTTCGGGCAGAGATGCTCAAGCTGGCTGCTGAACACAGGGAAATCAAAGTTCCGCAAGGATTTGTGGCACAAGACGCTACTGAAGCTCTGACGATGGCAGAATGGTTCTACGAAAACGGTCAGTCCTCAATCCTGAAAGCTAATTTTGGCGAATCAGGATGGGGCATTGCGATATTCAAGGTTGAGTCATATCCATCGCTTTCGGCTTTCAGAAAGCAAGTAAGAAAACTGCTGCAAAGCGATGTGATTTGGCAAGACACAAGTATCGTAGTGGAACAGTTCATAGAACCCGATGCTTCTGTCGCTGGCGGTTCGCCTTCTACGGAATTTTTCGTTGGCGAAGAAGGAATTTCTCTTCTCTACCACTGCGGGCAACTGCTCAATGAATTCGGCGGTTTTCTGGGCGTAGAGATTGGGAAAGGTGCTCTTTCTGATACCCTGGCAAGAAAGCTGGAGAGAATCGGAAACATCATCGGAAAATGGTATCGGGAATTAGGCTACAGAGGTTTCTTTGACATTGATTTCATTGTCTCAAGGGACGGCGGAATCTGTGTTGCTGAAACCAATACACGGCGGACAGGCGGCACCCACACCTACGACTTGGCAAGGCATCTTTTTGGGAATAGATGGGAAAATGAAGCATATCTTTTGTCTCACGACTCATTCCGTTACTCAAAGAGAAGAATGGTGCAGGACAAAGCACTTTTGCAGAAGGTCAAGCCAGTCCTTTACCCAATGAAAGGCGAGAAGAAAGGCATCGTTGTAACCCTGATAAGCGAATGGAGTCCTGTGATGGGTTACATCGTCGTTGCCTCAAATCCTGACGAGGGACGAGAGCTGCAGAAGCGACTGTTCGGGTTATTCAAGAAGTAAGAAATTGATTTCGGTCAATTTAAGGGCTATACTAACCAGTGTAGCCTTTTTTATTTATGGAAAAAGATTTACTGCCAGTAAAACCATTTCAAGAGACTCTATTTAAGAGTATGTGCGGGCCAGCAAGCCTCAAGATGGTTTTTGATTACTA
>CAYIDV010000020.1:0-12858 GCA_964362315.1 uncultured Candidatus Saccharibacteria bacterium | reverse complement strand
TTCAAAATGCAAAAATCAAAATGCAAAATGAAAATTTAAAATTATTTTTTCTCAGATTTGGGCATTAGCTTGAAGCTTTTTTATTGTGCTGGAGGAGGGACTCGAACCCTCAAGCCTTGCGGCATACGCTCCTGAAGCGTACATGTTTTCCAATTTCATCACTCCAGCAAGATAAGTAAATCTTATGAAAAGGTGGGCGGATGAACCAGTGCGTCTACCAATTCCGCCACGTCCGCAAGTATACTATAATTTCCGCGATCGCGTAATTTGTAGTATAGAATAATCATCCTTGTTTGAGAAAATCTAAATTTTCGGGTACAGATTTTAGCGGCTAATACACTGTGTTAGTCGTTAAAATTATCCTGCTTTCAGGAATTCTAATTTTTTGGGAAAAGATTTTAATGGTTCTTCAAAGCGCAGGCCGGTCAGGGATTTATAGTTTTCATTTTTAACCCAACCTTGTTTTGTATAATAATAGCAAGAGCCGTTTAATTTTTCAAAAAGAGAATAATCACTTTTGCAATCTTTTGAAATCCAATTTGCCATTTTTAGTTCTTCAGTCTCAGACGGGTTAATTGTTATATGTCCGTAATCTGGCGGAATCAAAATAACATCTTCCTTTATGCATTTTACAGCATAAATATCTTCTATTTCACTATCTGTTCCTTCCTTCTTTTTTTGTAGTAGGTATATTGCTTGTCCCTCTAAAACTGTATAAACCTCTTGATATTTACCAATATGGTAATGTCCTTTTGTTTTGACAAATTCTTTACCCATCATTTTTGACGGTATGACAGTAACATCATACCTTATGCCATTTTTTTCTTCTAAACCACGATACATATAATACAGTTCAAAATTTTCAGCCGTTTTCAACCATTCTTTATCATAAACCACATTTTTCATATCATTCAAATATCTTATATCGGGTTTTTTATCTTTTAAATCTACTTCCATAATAATTCATCAACGAATTTACGAATCGATTACCTGCCTTTCGGCAGGCAGGCGAATTTACTAATACGTTATTGGTAAATTAGTATAGATTAGTTATTGGTTGATTACTTCCATACTCTTTTTGTTTCTATAAACCAGTTCGTAACATTTATAAATCTCTTGGCCGGGTCAGTTATTTTTTGGGTGTCTATGCCCTGGACTTTTTTTGATGCCCAATACAGGTAATCTGGATTGTACAAAAATAGGGCAGGGGCATCGTTTAAAATAATATCCTGTAATTGTTCATATTTTTGCTGTTTGACTGATGTATCTAATGTTTCTCTGGCTTCTTTCAATAATTTATCAACATCCTTATTTTCATAAGAGGAAATATTTAATCCAGGGTCAATTTTCTGCGAAGAGTGCCAAAAAGGATACAAATCAGGTTCGCTTCCAAGCGCCTCGCCATAAAGAAGGGCGTCGTAACTCCTTTCTTTAATGATAGGTTTTATGTCAGTAAGCGATACTGCCTTTATATCAACTGATGCACCTACATTCTGCCAATAATCTTTTAACTTATTGGCAGTTTCTAAAAGCTGGGGCTGATTGACTGTGGTCAAGGTGAATCTAAAAGACTGAGAATCTTGCGGTGGTAAAAAACAAAGCTCGTTTAGTTTATTTCTGGTAGCCGAACCCGTTTCGCCGGTTGGTTCTTTATCGGGCAGGTATTTTTTTTGGAATTCAGTTACTGCCTCTTCTGTTGCTTTGCCGTATTTTCCGTTAGTTTCATTCTGCAATGTTTTTTTAAAGTCTTCGCTCAATCTTGCCAAACAAGATTGTAATTGTATTACTTCATTTCCCTGAGAACCAGCTTTAAGGTAATTTACAAATTGAAATGCCGGTTTCTTATTTAGGGCCTTTTGCCGCAGACCATTTCCACTGTCTTTAAACCCTGCTTTGTCTAAAAGACTTTTTGCTTGGTCAATATTAAAACTATTGATGTTAGATGGTGCCTGATAATTAAAAAAATCTGGCAGAATGGGCGAATCAATCGTTGTCACATTTACTTTTGTTTCATCAATTATTTTTTTTATCAGCTCCTCTTTGTTTGTTGCGTGGCTTAGGGCTTTTCTAAGGTTGGCTTCAGAAAAAATTGACGATGAAGAAGAATTAAAAAATACAGCAAAATATCTGGGTGACTTGAAAGAATATACAGAGAAATTTTCTTTTTTGCCTCGGCCTTGTTTAATTTCTTTTCTTATTTCATTTTCTTTGTAGTCTAATGAGTTTAAAGCAAATCCATCAATATCGCCTTCGTTGGCAGCTTCAACTAAATCCTCTTTTTTTTCAAAAAACTGGAAGGATATTGCAGAAACAAATGATGGCTTATCGTAGTATCTGTGGTTTGATTGCAATTCCAAATTTTTTATAAAGCCGGTTTCTGCCTGCTTAATACCTGAAAAAATAAATGGGCCAGAGCCTACAGGTTGTAAATTATACGAAGAAAGAGCGAAGTTTTCTGGCGAAATATTCTCCCAAATGTGTTTTGGAATTATTTTAACCGTTGCGTTTTCCAAGAAAGAATTATATGGAGACCTTAAATTAAATCTTACGGATCTATCGGAAACTTTTTGAACGTCAATATCTATCCAGTGCGCCCTTAATGGACTTTTGTAATCAGAATTTTGTATAGTCTTGATGGTAAAAATTATATCATCAGCAGTCAATGGTTTTGCGTCGTGCCAGAAAATATTGTCTTTTAGCTGAAAGTCGTAGGTTCTGCCATCTTCTGAAATCTTGTAACTTTCTGCCAAGTTTTTTGCCAGATGTCCTTTTGTGTCATAGGTCATTAGGCCGGAAAAAATTAAATCAATCAAGGCTCGGTCAGTGTCGTTGGTTTCACCGTAAATTGGATTGATAAACCTTGGTTGTCCTACAACCCCTTCTATATAAGTTCCGCCTGTGTCTGGTACAATTTTTGTATTGCTCAAATAAAAATTGGTTGCCAAAAATCCAGAAGAACCAATTGTCAATATCAAAAATACGAAAAGCGTTATCCTGTCTCTTTTTTTAAGTACTTTAAAAATTTGTTTCCATTGTGCCAGGCTCGGAAATCTCATTATGATACTAAACTTAATAAACTAAGAACAATAAAGAGTGCCGCTGCTACTATTGTAGCATAAAATATTTTTTTTTGTATGCCGCGTCTGGCAGAGTAAAATTCTCCTCCGCCGCCAAAAGCCGAACCCAGCGCAGTTCCTCTTTGCTGGATTACAACAAGTACAATTAAGACTATTGAAATGGCAATTTGCGCGTAAAATAGGTAAGTATTCATTTGAGTATCGTATCTTGGTTATTCTTTTTTCAATAAAAAAATTGATATTAGCGTGTTTAATCCCCAGATAATAATAGCAGTGTAAATAAGTGGCATATATAACGGAACACTCAATTCTTTGAATAAGATATCAACTACCAGTATTAAAGCAATGTCTATGATGAAATCAAGAAGGCCCAAAGTAATGATTCTTAAGGGCAGGGTAATGATATCTAATACTGGTTTGGCAAAATAGTTTAGAAGTCCTATGATAATTCCCAAAAGTAAAAAAATTTGCCAGTGTTCCGTTAGACCAATGCCGAAAAAATTTGAGTCAGGGTAGAGTTTGACGCTGACTCCGGCAACAAACATTTCAGCCAGCCATAATCCAGCGATGCCGGCTATAATCTGGCCGATAAGCCTCTTCATAGCCGTAATACTATCAGATTTCCCAAGAAAATCAAGCCCCCTAAACACGCCAACGCCGTTTACGTGTTTTCGAGTTATCCACAGGTAGAAATTGTTTTTAATAAAAATTTTTGTAAAATAGGTATAATATGACCGTAAGTAAATTTGTCATTTTGATTTTATCCGGCGTGGTGATTGCCGCAGTTTTTCAAGCGGTCACCGGCCGGATTATTTATAACTACACCTTCGAAAGATATACTCTTTTGGGCGGAGTTCCTCCAAGAGGCCAGAGGGATTTTGTATGCGGTACTAAAGATCCCACGGGAAAGTGTGATATAAACTCCATAAATGATTCTATTTGTAAAGCAATTGATCCTGTCCTTGTGTGTGCTACCAAAGGGCTAGACGCTTGCACCTGCGTTAAAAAGGCAAAAGAGGGTGACGACTGCCACGCATTTCCAAATATATTTCCTCGTCCCAAATGCCAAACACTCATAGGAAAATGCGAAACAAATCCAGATCTCAAATGTGATCCTGAAAGCTGTCTATGCGTAAAAACAAAAGCGGCCCAAATTGCGGCTGATCAACAAGCAGCGATTGGTGATAAATGCGGCGAGCCAGTAATTAACCCCTTTACGAAGATCCCAGAGTGTCCGAACAAAAGAGATGATACAACACCCTGTCCGCTATATACCTTTTGCAAACTACCGGAAAAAGGGAATGGGTATTGCACCTGCGAAAAGTCGTGATGATTATGACAATATAGTCTTTCGGCGGAGTTTTTGATGGTAAGCTAAGGCAAAACGATGGGCTTCATCATCCAAATAGATTATAAGATTATAAACTTCCTGCGGCAGATTTTTAAGCGGTATCGGCCGCTTTTTATTTTCAATAAATAGCTCTTTTCTGCCCTTGGCGATCGCAAGTATTTTTATTTTTTTGATGTTTGAATTTGATTTGGCGTTCTGATTTCGGATTTTGGATTTTATGGCGACATTTAGCTGCCCTCTTCCTCCGTCAATCAAAATAACTTCAGGGTAACCCCATTCTTTATGTGAAAATCTTCTTTCTAAAACCTGTTTTAGCATTGCAATATCATTAGGCTTTTCTTCCAACAATTCGTATGGGCGCTTTTGTGTATCCCGAGCGGAGCCAGGTTGCACTATTCGTATGCCGAATTTTTTATATTGGCTTTTATCCGGTTTGCCATTCATAAAAACCACCATTGAACCAGTTGCACTTTTACCCTGGATATTTGAAACATCATAACATTCTATTTTTGATATTGAATGTTTAATCTCTAAAATTCCCTGCAGTATTTTTTCAGTTTTCTCCCAATTATTTTGAGTCATTGCAAGGTCTGACCTTGCAATGACTCTGGCGTGAGCCATTACTCTTTCTAAAGCATAGATTTTGTCTCTAATTTTTAATGCCTCCTCAAAATTCTTTTTTGCAGAAAATTCTCTCATCTCTTTTTTAAGGGAGTTTAAAACATTTTTCCTTTTGCCCTTTAAAATTAAAATCAGTTTTTTAATATTTTTTTTGTATTCTTGTAAATCCGAATTAGGCCCAGGGCAAAGGTCCAAATGGCACCAGGTGCATTTTTGATTAGGGTGTCTAGATAAAGTGTAAAAAGGAAAAACTCTCCTTAAAAACTTCAAAGTTTTTTTCAAAGCGTTTCCGTCAACAAAAGGACCAACGTATTTAATTTGAAATTTAAAATTTAAAATTTGAAATTTATTGTTTGGTTGGTGAGTGATGTAAACATAAGGAATTCCAATTTGGTTTTTTGCAATGGCAACGTAAAAATAATTTTTATCATCTCGCCAGACCACGTTAAATTTCGGTTGGTATTTTTTTATTAAGTTAGCCTCTGAAATCAAAGCTTCAATTTCCGACTGAGTTTTGGCAAAACCTATTTTTGTAACTTTGTCTATAAATAAATTATCTCTGTAAGACGGCTGATTAAAATGATTTTTTATTCTATCTTTTATATTTATAGCTTTACCAATATAAATGGGTGTTAGGTGTTTGGTGTTAGATATTATTTTTGAGTAAAACAAATAAACTCCTGGAGTGATGGGAAGGGTACCGATTTTATTTTTTCGTATCACCTTAATTCTTTCCATTACCTACATTTAATCTTTAAAATACATTTTTATCAAGATTAAACAAAATAGACATTGTATTTATAAAGGATTTTGCTTTTGGGTTATTCACAGTTTTATATATATATTAAGAACAAAAAGTAGTAGAATAATCTAAATGCCTTAAAAATTCAGATGTTATATGTTCAAAATTTTTAATTTTGGACAAACTAAGCAAAGGCATATTTTTTGGTTTTATCATAACTTAAGAGATGACTTCAAAAAAAGTAAGAACCATTTTTAGCTTTTTTAATACTCGGATAGTTTACTTTTTAGTTTTGGGCTTTTTAATTTTAGGTGTTGTTAGTGGATTTGTTTTCATTGTTCACGAAATAAAAAAAGCCGCTTTAATTCCCGATTCAGCCGTAATAACAAAACAAATATCAATGGCAGTAACTAACTACCAAAAGGTAAAATGGGTAAAGTTAGTAAAACTGTCAGATTTAAAAAAGGGTCAGAAGTACCTACCTTTGCCAAAAGGCGCCGTTAACCTCAAGTTAAGCGGACTCAACAAAAACAAAGCCCTGGCTCTTTTAGAAACTCCACAAGAAAAAGTGGCTCTTAGTTCAAAAGAACGACAAACTCTTGCCGGCAGATATTCATTAGATATTGCCAAAAATGTAAAATCTCAGGGTAAATTAACCGGCATCATCCCCAGGGTTCTTTTTGACATTGAAACAACAATAGTTCAGGTAGTTAACAATAACTCACCCCCAGTCCAACAAGTTGATATCTCTCAGTTTATTGAAGAAGAGACAGGGACGACTAAAGAACCAAAGGGCCAAAAAACTGAAGAACCAAAAGTGGCAGACGAAACAAAAAAACCAAAAGATGAAGAACCAAAGAATGGAAATACAAAAGAACAATCTGCCAAAACAGGAGGAGAACCAAAACAGACAAGTGAAAATGAGGATAAAAAACCTATCCCACCTGAAAAATCTGACGAGGCAAAAAAAGAAAAAGAACAAATTAGTCAGTCCTCGGGAGGCGGGCAACCAGAAAAGATTGATCAGAATAATAAAATACCTGCAGAAAGTACAGAAGATAAAGAGTATGTTTTGGCTGAATATGAAACTCCAGCCCCAATTATGACCGAAGAGAAAAATGAAGAAGGTAAAAGAGTAACCATTTCAGACCCAGTCCCAAACAGTCAAACTCCAGTTACCAACGTTTTAGCCCACGCCATAATACCCGAAATATTCAAAGTAGGCCAAGAAAACAAGATAAAAATCAAGTGGAAAAACGAAAATGACCAGGAAATGCCCTTTGTTGCCTATGACTTAAACAGTAACGGCAAGTTAGACTACATAGAATGGGTGGTTCCTCATTTGTCAAAACAAGTTTTTGACGTCATTTTCATTTCCAAAGCCTTCCTGTTGACTCCAGACAAAGATATTATTTCAGACATCTATGAGACAGTAAGGACCAAAGATAACAACTGGGCAGCCGCAGCCAATGGGCAATATGTGAGAGTCACCTTTGAGAGGAAACTTACCAACCAAAACGACATAACCTTATACGCCAAGTCAAGCCTTGGGGCTATCATAGAAGTCTATACCAAAAACAGCAGCAAACTGATTGCCACTTTCCAAAACATAAATCAAGAGGCCTACTACAAAGTTTTACTGCCCAATCTTAAAGGCTCCACTGATACCTTTGACTTAAAAGTGTCAGGCGCTGTGGAAGTTGACTTCATAGTTGACGCCAACAGATACTGGGTAGGGACTGCTGGCGGCAATACCAATGATACTGCCAATTGGTCCAGCACTGACCCTACCTCATGCACTGGTGGCGGTGCCTCGGTTCCCGGCCCTTCAGATATTGCTATTTTTGACGCTGATTGTGACAATAGTGCTACCATCAACGCCAACCTTGATGTTGTTGGCATCAATATTAACACTGGGTATACAGGAACTATTACCCAGAACACCGGTATTACTGTCACTGTTGGTACTTCCAACTATATCCAAGCCGACGGTACTTTTTCCGGTGGCAACTCCGCTATTGATATAAATGGTGATTTTACAATTTCCGGAGGCAGTTTTACTTCTACTTCTGGTACTATGACTATTTCCGGCAGTTTTACAAAATCTGGTTCGCCGACCTTCGTCGCTAACGGTGGCACGGTAACCTTTGACGGAAGCACGGTTGCCAATTCCAGCATTGATGCATCGGGTGTTACCTTCAACAAAATCGTGATCAACCGGACGGTCGTAAGCGGAGCCAGTCCCCTTCTCACCATTGTTTCCGGCACCACAGTTCCCCTAGGGGACACCGCCACGCTGACCTTGGATAATACCGGGGATGGCGGCTATAACTTAACCAATAACGGGACGATCACCTTGGGGACGGGCACTTGGACGGTCAATATCAGGGGGACGCTGACCAATGCAGGCACAATCAGCGGCAACAGCCTTTCGGCCTGGGACATGAACGGCAACTTTACTAATTCAGGCTCCGGGGTTTTAAACATGACAGGGATTACGAGTTTTGATTTTGACTTTTACGGGGCATTTGGCGGTGGAGTCACTGTGCCCGGCAGCTTTGCCAATAACGGGACTTCAACCTTCAATTCGGCAGCTAACCCCACTTTTAACGTTAACGGGAGTTTTACCGTAGCTTCGGGCTCCACATTTCCGGCCAATGCTACTCTTACTTTGGATGGAACAGCGCCCTACCAGACCACCGTAGATGCTAACGGCTACACTTTTGCCACCCCGGTTACGATTAACCGGACGGTTAATTCAGGTGTAAATCTTACTCTCACCATTGCGTCCGGCACCACAATTCCTTTGGGGAATGGTCCGACCGTTACGCTTGGCAATACAGGAATAGGATATTACGGTCTAACTAATAATGGCACGATTAATGGTGGAACCGGTACGTTAACCTTCACTATGGAAGGGATTTTCACCAATACCGGGACGGTCTCCACTAGCTTTTCAACCGTTGACCTGGTTGATTTCGTCCAAACCGCAGGCTCCTTCACGACCGCGGCCAGCCCCACCTTTAATGTGGAGGGAGGCTTCCAGGTGACAGGAGGAACCTTTCCTGCGAATGTGACATTAAACTTGGATGGATCAAATACCGACTTTATAGGTCCCAATACGGTGGATGCTTCCGGGGTAACCTTTACCCTGGCGACGATCAATCGTACGATTAATCAGGCTGCCGGTTTCACGTTAACGATTGCAAGTGGCACGACTATTCCTCTGGGCAACACTCCAACGGTTACGCTTAACAATACGGGCGCAGGGTTTTATAACCTCTCCAATGCGGGAACGATCACGGTGGGAACGGGAATCTGGACCTATACGACCGATGTTGATAGCACCTTCTCAAACACCGGAACAGTAAGATTAAGCGGCACTACAGATATTTCAGGTCTTCCCAATGCAGATAATGATTCCGGCACCTGGGAAATCCGGGGAGATGGAGACGGCGTTCAAGATACTTTCAATCTGGAAGATTTTAGCACTAATGATTATAATAACCTTACTATCAACACAACAGATACAAATGATATTGTGTTGCTGGGTGGCGGACTTGCTATAGACGGTACACTTATTGTAACATCTGGGATTTTCTCTTTGGCCGGCAACAATGTTTCGGATATCACAGGAGGGGCTACAGCTACCCGTGGGAACATCGGAGGGACAATCCGGCTACAGGGAGCAGAAACATTGTTTTGGACTACTAACGACACAGATTCAGGAACTTATGAATACGTTACATCTGGAAACATTAAAGCATTTACAGGAACAGATTACTATAATTTAACAAATAGCGGGACGGCAGCTTACAGTACAACTGCTGATTTGGATATCGCCGGAAATCTTACTTTTTCAGCGGGAACTACTACCACTTTTCTTGCTTCAAGCACTACAACCATCAGTGGCACAATTTCCTGTACAGGTTCAGCGGGCAACCTAATTACCATTAACTCATCTTCTTTAGGCACTGCAGCAACCCTATCTAAGTCATCAGGAACTGTGTCTTGCAACTATCTTCATTTGACAGATTCTGCCGCTACTGGGGGAGCCACTTGGCAGCCTGGAAGCAATTCAGTAAACAACGGCGGAAATAGCGGCTGGCTTTTTAACGCAGTCCCCTCAATAACCGCTGGTCCTTCAGACCAAGGTTCTTCATCAGGATCCCCAACCAACTCAGGCGGTAATCTCAGATTTACAGCAACTGCCACAGATTCTGATAGCGATAATTATTATTTAGCAATATGTAAAACAAGTAGTATTACTGTAGTTAATAGCGCAGCACCAACTTGTCCGGGGGGTAATTGGTGTATATCTGGAGCTACAACCTCAGGATCTCAGTCATCCTGCAGTTATCTTACCTCAGACTTAGATATTGGAACCAAAGACTGGTATGCCTTTTTATGTGACAATAATTCAAGCTCTGTATGTTCGTCGTCCTTACAAGGATCTGGCTCTTCAGGGTCTCCTTTTGTTGTGGTTAGTTACAGTGGTGGAAGCGGTGGAGGTAGTGGTAGTGGAAGTGGGGGTTCACATACCGAATGCAACTCACAACAACAATGCCTATCTGTAAGCGGAGCCGGGCAAAACCAGTGTCAATTAAATAGCTATGCGGATAATTCTTTCTACTGCACAACATTAAGATACATCTGTTCTTATTTAAACTGCGGAACAATAGACTCTAAATGTCTTGCCAATACTGGATGTCTATCCGGAGGCGGTCCGGTTTACACGCCTGAATACAGAAAATGCAATTCACAAAAACAGTGCGTAGTGGTTGGTGGCATAGGTACTGACTCATGCCAGACTGACAATGATTGTCTTATTCCTCCTGTTTTCCCCATTCCTCCCATTACTCCAAAACCACCCTCTGTTCCTCTAAAAACTACTGTTCCTACCCCTACGATCCCTTTTACTCCTAAGATTCCTCCTACTACAACAACTCCTTCTGTTCCTTCTACTTTAAAACCTGTCTCTCCAGCAGAGCCTCTTTTACCTCAATTTCCCTCCCTCCCTACTTTTATTCCATCTACTATAAAAGAGTTTGTTAAAGAAAGCGGCATGAAAAAAGCAATCAAAACAGTTTTGGATAAAATAGTGGTTGATGGGAGAGTTATTAATAACTTCCAAACTATTATAAGTGGAATAATTGATGGAACAATAGAAAAAATAAGAGTAGCAACTAAGGTAATCTGGGATGGATTGCAAACCTTGAGCAAAACAATTAAATTTAAGATTTCACAATTGTCTCTGATTAACATACTAAGATTAGTTGTAATCTTTATAATATTGTTATTTGTAATAATAACTTGGCTTGAGAGACTGGAGATGAGGTATAGGAGAGAAAACGTATTGTAACCAAAAATAATCGGTTGTATAATTAATTAATTTTTTAAAATATACGACACTGCAATTAAAATTTTTAATCTTATGAATAAAATTAAAAAAAATAAAATAATATTTGATAAAAAAACTCAGACACTTTTTCTTTTAACGCTAATTACGTTGGGAGTACTGAGTAGGTATATTTTTTGTCCGATATCAGTGGCGGAGGCGGCGGCACCTACTTTTTTTTCTATAGGCTCTATTGCCTCTTCTACTGGCGCGGATGTAACAGTTTCTCTTCCTGCCCATAGAACTAACAATGTAATACTCCTTTTGGGTTGGGTGAGAGATCAGAATGATACTGTCACTATAACTACTGCCGGTGGCGGTGGTTGGACACAATTGGCTAGTTGGGATAGAGGCACCACATCCCGCTATTGGTTATTCTGGTCAAGAGCAATTTCCTTTGCAGAGCCAAATCCAGTTTTTGACAAAAACACTACAACTGGCGATACTTACGCAGCTGCCATAGTTTATAGTGGCGCTGATAACAGTGGCAATCCCTGGGAGGTTGTAGGTGCTGCGTCTACCGGTACCACTGACCCAGCCACTATTACTGGTATTACTACGCCGAGTAATGAGTCTCTGATAGTGGTGCCGGTTGGCGGAGAAGATAATAACAATTCTCTCATTACTACTACTGGTACCGATCCAAGCGCCTATACAGAACACTATTTAGAGAGTCCAACCGGTGCAGATGGAGCTATTACTTTTAGCGAGGCGGCAGGAGCGGCGGCGGGAGCAACAGGTAATATTTTTGTTGATTGGAATACTGCTAATCCGGTTGGTTGGGGTGGGATGGTCTTGGCACTTAAACCAGTGACGGTTGCCCCTACTACTACTATCGGTGATGGTGTTAATCCTTCTAATACTCAAATTGCTCCCGGTTCCCCAGCTACAGATGTAAATTCTTTTACCCTGCAAACTAACACTGGTACTGACACAGTAACAAGTGTTACTGTTAATTTAGGGCTCAATGCTTCCAGCGGGCTTTCTTTAGTGGCAATAACCTCAGATGATGGTCTTACTACTTATTGCTCTCAAGCTAATCCGGCTAGCGATTCTATTTCTATATCGGGATGCACAATTCCGGTTACTACCACTGCCACCCAATTTAAGGTAAAGATTACACCTAAAAGTCATAGTAACATGCCTTTACCACCCGGTTCTAATTATTCTGTGACCGGCTTAATTACTTCATTTACCAGCACCAATGCTCAAACTGGCTCTGATACAAGTTCTGCTACCGTAACCATAGATAATACTTCGCCAGCTAACGTCACTTCAGCTTCCGGAATTGCTGGCGATGCCCAAGTTTCTCTTTCTTGGACCAACCCAGCTGATGCTGATTTTAACAGCACACTGGTCTTGAGAGATACCAGTGTTGTTGCTAACACCCCAGTTGAAGGTACTACATATATTGTAGGCAACACTATTGGAACAGCTACTGTAGCCTGTGTGGTGGCTTCACCTACTGCCAGCTGCAATGACACTGGTTTAACTAACGGTACCCCTTACCATTACCAAATCTTTAGTAAAGACACTTCAGGGAACTACGCCACAGGCACAGTGCCCACTGGTTCACCCTTTACTCCTGTTAATCCCCTGCCAACCACTACCTCTATCAGCCCCACTTCTGCCACAGTAGGCGGAGCAGGATTCACCTTAACAGCCACAG
>CAYIDV010000019.1:0-12939 GCA_964362315.1 uncultured Candidatus Saccharibacteria bacterium | reverse complement strand
CCAAGGCCGATGGTAGTGTGATGAACGCGAGAGTAGGTAGTTGCCACCAAAGAACTTAATTCAAAAAAACCGATTGCCAATCGGTTTTTTTGTTGCAAATTTGATTGACTTATATTCCACGCACCAAAAATTATATAATATAATACATAATCATAAATTTTTGGTGCCAGATTCTCGCCTTGCAACAAGCTTTAGAATTATAATATTAAATAAGAGAATCTTTTTGAGCTTGTTGCTGCAGCTTCATTTTTCTGATACAGTAATTAAATCGTAAATTATAGTCATAGATTTCAAGTATGAATTTTCATAACCAAAAATCAAAATTATACAAAGAGTCTTCAACAGGTTTAAGACAAGGGTTTCTATGGACACGACTACAGAGTAATAGAGAGTCTTGGAATGTTTCTATACAGAAAATTTTGATAAGAATCGGGATTTTAATTTTTTTAATTATCTTTTTAAATATTTTTCAGACGCAAATTAAAGAATCTTTTTATTCAGTAGTTTATCCTTTGTCAAAAAATTTTTTAGCGAATAGTAAAAATACAGCCGGCTTTTTAAATTCTTTTGCATATTTTAAAGAATTGCAAAAAGAAAATAATATTTTGAAGCAAGAAAATCAGAATTTGTTATCTCGGGTTGTATTGTTAGAAAATAACTTGGCGGAAAATCGAGTGTTTAAAGAAGCGTTGCAAAACACTAAAGACGATAATTTTGAATTAGTTTTGGCAAATACTATTGGATTTGACACATTTAGTGATTTCATTTTACTTAACAAAGGATCAGATGATGGTGTTTTTGAAAATATGCCAGTAATTTCAAATCAAAAAGTGCTTTATGGGAAAATATTTAAAGTATACAAAAAATTCTCACAGGTTATGCTCGTTTCAAATAAAAACAGCTTTTTCAATGTAAAAATTAAACCAGTAGATTTAAATGAAAATGATTTCTTGCTGGATAAGAAGCAACCTAATTTATCAATAAGTGAAGATTCAAATAAAATACCTGTTCAAGGAGTCGTAAAGGGTAATGGCAGTCTTTCGCTGTATTTGGATTTGGTTAATACTGACGCTGATTTAGAAGAAAATGATGTGTTAATTACCTCGGGGCTTGAAGGAACGTTTCCCGGTAATTTATTGGTTGGGAAAGTAAAATCGGTAAATAAGAACGACTTAAAGCCTTTCCAAACAGCTGAAATACGACCCTTTTTTGAAGCAAAAAATATAGAAAATTTATTTGTGATAACAAACCACCTTGTAAAATAGAATATAGAATTTAGTATCTAGAAGATAGAATTGAATTTTTAATTTAGAATTAATTATTTTTAAATAGTCTATATTCATTATTCTGTATTCTATTCTAACTTCTATATTCCGTATTCAAGATTCTTAATAAAATGTGGTTTAAATACCCAATCATAATTTTATCATTTTTTATTGCCGCTTTGCTCCAAGTTAGCTTTGTGTCCTATTTTAACATAATGGGATTGGTCCCCAATTTAATTTTTATTTTATTTTTTATTTTATTTTTTTTTAGTAAAAAAGAGGAAAGTTTTTTTATCTCACTAATAGCCGGATTTTTTTTGGATATAATTTCACCTTCTTATTTGCTTTTTAGTAGGCAGATTTTTGGCATATCAGTTATTGCATTGTCGTTGGTTTACTTTTTCCAAAAATTAATCATCTATTTTTTCAAAAAAGATGATAGTAAATATCTTATCTTCTATTTTTTACCTTTATTCTCATTAAACTTTATTCTTTATAACGCGATATTATATTTATTTTCAATTATTTTCGGTTTTGGATTTAATATAGGTGTAAATTTAATAATTAGTTTAATTTACAATCTGATTTTTGCCTCTATAGGATTTTACATTTACAAAATATTTGTAAAAAAAGACAGAAATGAAAATCAGCTCAAATTATTTTCTTAGATATTAATAATATGGAATTTGATAAATATAAAATCAAAGAACCAATTGGCGATATAGAAACCCACGAGGTTTTTTTAGATAAGTTAGCCCAACAAAAAGAGGAAGAATTTGGCATTTCAGAAAAGAAATTGGAAGTAAAAATCAAGGAAAAAATAATTTACTCAATCTTTGGGTTATTTTTTATTTTGTCTTTCTTTCTTTTTTCCAAAACTTTTTACTTGCAGATAGTTGAAGGCAAAAAGTTTTATAACCTTAGCCAGAACAATAAAGGGAAAATAAGCTTAATTAGGCCGGAAAGGGGAATTATATACGATAAAAATTTAAAAAAACTTGTGGTAAATGCACCAGCTTATGACTTAGTATGCGGTAAAAAGAACTTTTCTCAAAACAACCCTTACTCTTTAAAAGAAATTGAAGGACTAGCTCAAATTTTAGGAAAAAGTTTTACTGAAGTAGAAGAAGAGATACTAAATTCCAGTGACCCAAAAGTTCTGATTGCCTCAACAATTGACCAACCAACCCTTCTTGTGTTGGAGGCAAGGGTCAGTGATTTTCCTGATTGCCAAGTGGAAAAAAATACTGTTAGAAATTATGCAATGGGTACTGTTTTTTCGCATGTGTTAGGTTATATTGGAAGGATAAACAAAGATGAGTTAGAGGTTGCATCTGACTATGCTGTGAATGATAATATTGGCAAGGATGGATTGGAAAAATTTTATGAAAATCAGTTGCGCGGTTTCCCAGGCAAAACGGAAATCATAAAAACTGCATCAGGAATTAAAAAAGGGGATAAAATTTTATCAGACCCGATACAGGGTTACAATTTAGTTTTGCACATTAATGCTGATTTGCAAAAAAAAGTTTACGATTCTCTTCAATCAAGCATAAAAAATATTGGAGCCAAAAAAGGGGCAGCGGTAGCTTTAGACCCAAGATCGGGCGCGGTATTGGCGTTGGTGTCTTACCCTTCTTACGACGATAATATTTTTTCAGAAAGTATTTCAAAAGAAGATTTTGACAAGCTTCAAGAAGATCCTTATCAGCCATTTTTTAACAGGGTCATATCGGCCCAGTACCCAACCGGTTCCACAATAAAACCATTTATAGCATCAGCCGCTTTACAAGAAAATATAATTTCTACAGAAAAACTTATAAATGACCCGGGATACATTTTAGTTAAAAATGAAAATGATCCTAACATAACTTATAAGTTTAGCGGAGTAAAACCCCACGGTCTTGTTGACATGATAAAAGCCATTGCCGTGTCTTCAAATATTTATTTTTTTACTGTTGGCGGTGGCTATGAAAATCAGCAAGGTTTGGGACCCAGCAGGATTAAAAAATACCTTGGCTTGTTTGGCTGGGAAGAAAAAACAGGAATTGATTTGCCGGGCGAGTTTTCTGGTTTTGTACCGAGCCCTGACTGGAAAAAACAAACCAAAAAAGAAAACTGGTGGGATGGCGACACTTACAACCTTGCCATAGGCCAGTCTGATTTGCAGGTGACTCCTTTGCAAGTGGCAGTGGCTTACAGTGCCATAGCTAACGGCGGTACTTTATACAAACCCCAAATTGTCCAAAAAATCATTGACACTTCGTCGCAAGGCTCATCAGTAAAAGTTATAAAAGAGTTCAAACCGGAAACAATCAAAGAGAATTTTATTGACACGCAAAACTTACAAATCGTACAAGAAGGAATGCGTAATTGCGTTAAAAAATCCTATGGCTCTTGTTTTATGCTGAATGATTTACCAGTGGCAGTTGCTGGAAAAACGGGTACCGCAGAAACAAATAAACAGGGTTTTTACAACACTTGGTCTTCAAATTTTGCCCCATATGATAATCCAGAAATTGTCTTTGTGGCAACCATTGAGGGAGTGGAAGGATTCCGCTCCGCCACCCTGCCGGTGGCACATGATGTACTTCAATATTATTTCAGTGAAAAATAAAAACTAAATCGTATTAAAATTAAGGATAATTTATAGCATGTTTTTAAAACGTTTTAAAAGTACGCTATAATCTTTTTCGGAATTTTTATAAGAAAAAAGGCGATTACATCGAATCACCTTTAATTACTTTTTCTTTTACTCTTGAGACATTTTTAACTTTCACATAATTAAAGTAAAGAATTTTATATCTCAACGTTTTGATGTAGCTTTTCATCCTAATAAAATGTCGCCAAGCTAATGTTTTGGCCTCTTCTTCTGTATCTGATTCGACATGGATAGAAAATCTAGGGAATCCTTTTCCTCTCACAACGCAACGAAATACCATTTTATCTCCTTTGGGATTTCGCTCCCAGTTGCGTCTCGCTTTACGAGACTGACAAAGAACAACATAAATGTACTTTAGCATATTAAAATTACTGTGTCAACAATTGTTTGGTTTTTATAATTTTGTTATTATTACTAAATATTCTATTTGCTATTTTCTAATTTCTACTCTCTAAATTTATGGCCACAATTGACGAACTAAAAAAAGTGCGTTTACAAAAACTAAAATCGCTCCAAAAAGCAGGACTTTTAGCGTATCCGGCAACTACCAAAAGGACACATTCAATAACACAAGCTCTAAAAGATTTTTCCAAGTTATCAAAAAGTAAAAAAGAAATTGTGCTGGCGGGCAGAATTATGGCTTTGCGCGGACACGGCGGCGCAACGTTTTTGGATATCCAAGATGGTTCAGACCAAAACTATTCGCTTATTCGTACGAATAAGCGAATAGTTGAAAACCTGTCAAAGATACAAGTCTTGATTAAGGAAGACAAATTAGGGCAAAAGGGTTACAAGTTTTTTATTGACCACTTTGATATCGGCGACTTTGTAGAGATAAAAGGCGTGCTGCTGAAAACCAAAAGTGGAGAGCAAACGATTGAAGCAAAAGGTTACAACATGCTGGCAAAAACTCTTTTGCCTCTGCCTGAAAAATGGCACGGATTACAGGATGTTGAAGAAAAACTGCGAAAACGCTATTTAGACATTTTATTTAATCCGGAAGTCAAAGATATGGTAAAAAAACGTGCGGTTTTTTGGAATGCAATGAGGGAATTTTTAGTTAAAAATGGATTTTTGGAAGTTGAAACCCCGGTTTTGGAGGTTACAACTGGAGGAGCCGACGCCAGGCCTTTTATAACCCATCACAATGCCTTAGATATGGATTTGTACTTAAGAATTTCAATGGGTGAATTGTGGCAAAAACGACTGATGGTTGCCGGATTTGAAAAAACGTTTGAAATCGGCAGACAGTTTAGAAACGAAGGCATGGATGCAGAACACTTGCAAGATTACACCCAGATGGAATTTTACTGGTCCTATGCAGATTATAAAATGGGAACGAAATTAGTGGAAGAACTCTACAAATACATAATTAAAAAAACATTCGGCAAACTTAAATTTAAAATCCGCGGATTTAATATTGATTTTGGTAAAAAATGGGAAATTTATGACTTTAGGACAATAATAAACAAGTATGCAAAAATAGATGTTTTTGAAGACAGCTTGCCGGAAATTGAAAAACAATTGCAAAAAATTGGCGTTGAATATGATAAAAAAGGGTTTAATAGGACAAGGGCGATTGATAACTTATTTAAGTATTGCAGAAAAAATTTGCAGGGTCCTGGATTTTTAATAAATCTACCAATTGACATTTCGCCATTAGCAAAACGTGACGAGAAAAACCCTAAAGTTGCGCAAAGATTCCAAATAATTGTAGCCGGTTCTGAAATGGGTAATGGCTATAGTGAATTAAACGATCCAATTGACCAAACCGAAAGATTTAAAGAACAGCAAAAGTTAAGGGAACAGGGTGATCAGGAAGCCCAAATGTTTGACAAAGATTTCGTTGAATCGCTTGAATACGGCATGCCGCCGACATGCGGGTTTGGAATAGGCGGAGAAAGATTATTCAGCTTCTTAATAGACAAACCCGCTAGGGAAACCCAGATTTTCCCATTGATGAGACCAAAATAATATGACTAAAGTCTTAGTTTTTGGCACATTTGACGGCTTACACGAAGGCCATTTGGATTTTTTTAAACAAGCGAGAGAGTTTGGTGACCCTTCTACAAGCTCAGGGCAGGTCTGCTTAGTTGTAGTGGTGGGCAGAGATTCTTCTGTTGCGAAATTAAAAAAAAGACCACCTAGATATAATGAACAAGAAAGATTAAAAAAAGTTCAGGAATGTAATCTGGTCGATGAAGCATTGCTTGGCGAGGAAAATCATAGTCCATACAGTGATTCTTACAATTTAATTAAAGAAATCAACCCAGATGTTATCTGTTTAGGATATGATCAGTCTGAATTTCTGAAAAAATTAAGAGAAGAGTTAAAAAAGATGAATTTGAAAGCGGAAGTTAAGGTTTTAAAACCGCATAAGCCAGAAATTTATAAATCATCAGTACTTAATAATTAAAACTATTGCAAGGTCGGACCTTGCAATACTATTGCGGGGTCGGACCTTGCAACATCTCTATGTTGGATATTAATAAAATAAGAGAAAATCCAGAAAAGGTAAAAGAGGCCTGTGAGAAAAAAAACTTTAATTGTGATATTAGAGCTTTTTTGGATATAGATAGGAAAAAATTAGATTTAATGTTTAAAATTGAAAACTTAAGAGCTAAACAAAAAACTTTAGGTAAAGAACAAATTGAAGAAGCTAAAAAAATAAAAGAAGAAATTAAATCACTTGAATTAGAGTTTAATCCAATTAGAGAGCAGTGGATAGTTATGAGACAAAAATTTCCTAATATACCTTTTGATGATGCACCAGTTGGTAAAGATGATTCAGAAAATGTAGTTTTAAGAAAAGTGGGAAAGTTACCAGAATTTAATTTTACCCCAAGAGAACATTTTCAAATTGCAGAGGAATTAGGTCTTATTGATATTGAAAGAGCTTCTAAAGTGGCCGGGTCTCGTTTTTATTTTTTAAAAAACCAGGCGGTAATTTTGGAATTTGCATTAATAAATTTTGCCTTTGAAAAATTGCTGGAAAAAGGATTTATTCCCATAATACCGCCCGTAATGATATTGCCAGAATTGGCATCTTTGATAGGTTATATAGAAGATCATCCAGACCAAGAATCTTATTACATTGAAAGAGATAAACTTTATCTAACTGCCACTTCAGAGCAATCGCTTGGAGCAATGCATCAAGACGAAACATTCAACGAAAAAGAATTACCTAAAAAGTATGTTGCATTTTCAACTTGTTTTAGAAGAGAAGCAGGCAGTTATGGTAAGGATACCAAAGGAATATTCCGCGTGCATCAATTTGATAAAATTGAAATGTTTGTTTTTTGTAACCCTGAAGAATCAGAAAAAGAACATAAAAATTTACTTGCCATTGAAGAAGAATTGATAAAAGCATTACAAATTCCTTATCAGGTAGTAAATATTTGCACTGGTGATTTAGGTAAGCCGGCAGCCAAAAAGTACGATATTGAATCCTGGATGCCAGGGCAACAAAGATACAGAGAAACTCACTCAACTTCAAACTGTACGGATTATCAGGCAAGAGGGCTTGAAATCAGGTATAAAAACAAAAGAGGAGAGTTAAATTTTGTCCATACTCTTAACGGTACTGCTTTTGCTATTGGCAGAACTTTGATTGCCATATTGGAAAACTACCAGCAAAAAGACGGCAGCGTAAAGGTACCGAAAGCTCTTCAAAAATACGCTGGTTTTAAAGTTATTAAATCAAAGAGATGATGAAAAAGATGATGGTGGAGAAGAAGTTTACAGTCAAAAACCTTAAAGTAAATTATAAAATAATTGGAAGGACCGGACCTCCAATAATTATATTGCATGGATGGGGGTCAAGTTCTGACAAATGGCAAAAGGTGGGGGAGTTGTTGACAGATAAATTTAATATAATAATCCCTGATTTGCCAGGTTTTGGCAAAAGCCAAAAGCCAGAAAGTGCTTGGAATTTAGACGACTATGTTGAATGGCTAAATGAATTTACTGATAAAGTGACGGAATTGAATAAAAGTTTTTACTTACTGGGACATTCTTTTGGCGGAGCATTGGCAGTAAAATTTACCATAAGATACAACCAAAAGGTTGAAAGATTATTTTTAGTGGCTGCTGCCTGCATCAGAAAAAAAACAATAAAAAAACAAGCATTTGGAAGAATTTCAAAGTTTGTAAAAATTTTTGACTTCCTGCCTTTTTATAGTCTTATCAAGAAAACTTTTTATAAATTTGTTGTCGGTAGCAGTGATTATATTAGAGTGCAGGGAGTAATGAAAGAAACTTTTTTAAAAGCAGTCTCTGAAGATTTGTCTCAAAAATTATTATTTGTAAAAGTTCCTACAGTAATTATATGGGGAGACAAAGATGATACAACATTAGTTGAGGATGCCCATTTTATAAACGGAAAAATAGAGAATTCAAAATTAATTATTATCCCCGGGACAGATCATAATTTAGAACAGAAAGTACCGGAAATTTTATCGGAGAAAATAATGGATAACATATAATGCAAAATTTATTATATATCATAAGTTTTTTCTGGCTTATAAGGACGCTTAAGGTTGTCCTTTTTTGGATTTATCTTTGGCAGTTGAAAGAATATCACGTTGGCCGGTTTATTGACCACTTTCGCACTCACAAAGGCAAGAAAATATTTTTCAATTTTTTGTTATTGTTCAAAATAATAATTTTAACTCTTTTATTAGCCAATCTTACCTTAGCAGTTTACTTTTTACTTTTTTTGTATGTAGCAGAATTTTTATTTTTTGTCACTAAAAGATTCAAAAGACCAGTGTGGACTTTTAAAACATTGTTTTTAACCGCTGCGTCTTTTTTTATTGCATTTTTATATTTAATTTGGTTTCAAAAACCCACAGCGCTTTTAATATTTGATATTGCCTCTCCTTTTTTGTTTTCAGCAGTTGTCTTAGTGTTTCAGCCGTTTTTTGTTATGAAAAGAAATAACATTTTAGAAGAAGCCAAGGAAAAAGTAAAAAAGTACCTGTCTGCCCAGGCAGGTAAAAATTTGACTGTCATTGGGATAACAGGGAGCTACGGCAAAACATCTACCAAAGAATTTTTAAAAACTATTTTATCTTTAAAATTCAATGTTTTAGCTACTCCCGAGCACAAAAACTCAGAAATAGGCATAGCCCAAACCATTCTTAAAGATTTAAACGAAAATCATCAGGTTTTTATTGTTGAGATGGGAGCTTACAACAAAGGAGGCATAAATTTATTGTGCGACATAGTAAGGCCAAAGATAGGTATTGTAACCGGCGTTAACGAGCAGCACCTGGCAACTTTCGGCTCAATGGAAAATTTGCTTTCGGCCGAAGGCGGCAGAGAATTATTAAATAATTTACAAAAAGACGGCTTAATAGTTTTAAACGGAAACAATAAATATTGTCTTGATTTGTACAAGAATATGGGAAAATCATATCTTACAGTAACTAAAAAGATTTTTACTGTAGACCACAATAAGATTAGCTCTGATATTTGGACAGAAGACGTAGAGGTTAAAAAAGAATCATTAGACTTTGTAGCGGTGGCTAAAGACAAAGAAATGGCTCACTTTAAAGTAGATGTTTTGGGAAAACAGAATATACAAAATTTATTGGGAGCGATTCTTGTGGCAAAAGAATTGGGAATGAATCTTGAAGAAATTTCAAGAGCTTGTAAAAACATTAAACAAGGACAAGCGGGAATTATTTTAAAAAACGGGATTCATGGAATTGAGATTATAAATTCATCTCATTCTTCAAATCCAGATGGAGTAATGGCCGATTTGGATTATTTAAAAGTTTTTGAAGGTAAAAAAGTTATTGTTATGCCTTGTTTAATTGAGTTAGGCAAAAAATCAGCCGAGATTCACAGGGAAATTGGTAAAAAAATAGCAGAAATTTCTGATATGGCGATTATTACGACCAAAGACAAGTTTGAAGAAATAAAAAATAGTGCCGTGTTAAATGGAATGCCTAAAGAAAAAATTTTATTTCAAGACAGACCAAAAGAAATTTTTAATATGATAACCACTTTTTGCAAAGAAGACGATGCGGTTTTATTGGAAGGCAGGGTTCCGGAGGGTTTAATTAAACTATTGATAGGGTAAAAAAAACCTAAGCCTTTCAACTTAGGATATAAGGAGTAAAACAATGCTGCTATGGATTTTTAGGCATAGGCTTGAGATATCCAAGCCATAAAGTCTGTCGCTGCTGCTCTCTTTTTTTAAGCTCTTGCCGAGTTAGCTGACTTTTTAGAACCATGCAGACTTTGCCATTCCGCACTACCTTGACCATTATTTTTTTGGTACTCTTGTAGCACTTTTTACTCATGTGGGTTTCCTCCGAAAAAGGAATTATCTACGCCCCTATTATAGTATTATATAAATTAAATTTTGTCAAAGATGTTTAATAAATTCAAACCCATTTCTATTTCTTTGTCGCCGAATGTAGAAAAAGATGATGTTAAATTAGCTCTAAAAATAATTTTTCAGCCGTGGAAATGGAAAAGCCCTTTGACAGACTCAGGACAAGGCGGCAATGCGATAAAAGAATTAGAAGATAATTTTAAGAAATATTTGGGCGTAAAATACGCCTTCTCTTTTAATTCAGGAAGGTCTGCTTTTTATGCTATTTTAAGGGCCTTAGAGTTGAAAAAGGGGACTGATGTATTATTGCAAGCATTTACCTGTAACGCGGTCCCAAACCCAATTTTATGGGCAAATTTAAACCCTGTGTATATCGACTGCAATGATGATTTTAATATCGATACAGAAAAGTTATCCATTCGACTCGCCTCGCTCGTTCAGGATAAAACCAAAACATCTGTTTTGGTTTTACAGCACACTTTTGGGTTGCCAGCAAATATGGATGAAATTATGGCATTGGCAAGAGATAAAAATTTAACAGTAATTGAAGATTGCGCCCATGCTCTGGGAGCAGAGTTTAATGCCCGTAAGATTGGTACATTTGGCAAAGCCGCATTTTTCAGTTTTTCCAGAGATAAGGTTATTTCTTCTGTATATGGGGGAATGGTAGTTACTAACTACGATGAAATCGGAAAAAAACTTGAAGAACTGCAAAAAGAATTTGGTATGCCAAGTTATTATTGGATATTTCAACAAGTTTTACATCCGATTTTATTAAATTTTGTAATTTTACCAATTTATAATTTTTTAGATTTGGGAAAAATATTTTTAATTTTATCTCAATGGTTACATATTTTATCAAAAGCAGTGCACTGGAAAGAAAAAAGGGGATTAAAGCCCGATTATTTTCCCAAAGCTTTACCCAATGCATTAGCTTTAATGGCTCAAAACCAATTTAACAAATTAGAGAAATTCAATAAACACCGGCAAGAAATTTCAGAATTTTATTACAATAAACTTAAAGATACAAAATTTACATTACCCACAAGAGAGAATAATATTTTTTTAAGGTTTGCAATAAAGCACCCAAAGGCCCATGAAATCATTTACGAAGCTTGGCACAAAAAGAATATATTACTGGGTGACTGGTATACAACTCCAATTGCCCCAGACGATACAAAATTAGACCAGATGCATTACAAAATTGGCAGTTGTCCTAACTCCGAAAAATTATCAAGAGAAACCTTAAATTTGCCTACTCATATTAATATTTCCCTTCAACCTCGCTCAGGGCAAGCAATTTCAGATGCACAAAGAATAGTTAATTTTCTGAAACAATGGAGGTAAAAAAATGGAATTGAAATAATTATACTACAAATAGTAAAGCTTTACTATTTGTAGTATAATATATCTATCTTACTATCATATTTATTATAAAAAATGAAATTACCTATTACCGATCAATTTCTTTGGGAAATGTATAATTTGATAGAAAAATCTAGACCCGCAGTAGATTTTATTTTTAGTTCTACTTATGGAAAAGCTAAAATTTTAAGAAATTATGATAATCCAATTGTAGATAAGTACAAAAAAGAACGTGGAAGAAAAGAGTTTAGCAAGTTGATTTATTATCTTAAAAGAAAAAATTATATAAAAATTCAAAGATTAAAAAGCAAAAAGGCGATAATCATTACTAAAGAGGGTATAAGTAAGGCATTAAAAGCAAGTTTCTTTATGTTAGAAAAAGTAAAAAGAAAAGATGGAAAATGGATAATGTTAATATTTGATATACCCCAAGCCCATAAAAAAGCGAGAATTTTAATGAGAAGTATTTTAGTGAATTTAGGATATAAAATGTTTCAGCATAGTGTATGGATTTCTCCATACGACGTTTCTGAAAAGACAGAAAAGTTATTACAGATGCACTCGTTGGATAACTACGTCAAAATATTCTTAATTGAAGAGATTTAAGCACAAAATATACTACATTTAGTAAAGCTTTAATAAATGTAGTATAAAATTTGTTTTTATTTATGAATAGAATTTATTTTGCAGGTCCATTGTTTTCAGAAGCAGAAAAAAAATTTAATCAGAACTTAACTGAGAAAATAGAAGATTTAGGATTTAAGGTCTTTTTACCTCAAAGAGACGGGGTGGAAAAAAATAAACCGCCGTACGATAAAATGGATCCAGAAGAAAGAAGAAAAACCCCTATTTAATATTGATAGAGATAAGATTTTGGAATCTGATACTTTTATTTTTGTTCTTGATGGAAGAGTTCCCGATGAAGGAGCTTGTGTTGAATTAGGTATTGCTTATACGGATAAGTACTTTAAAAATAAAAGTAAGATTTTAATAGGATTACAAACTGATACTAGAGCTGCATTTATTGGTTCTAGGCTTAACCCGATGGTAAAAATACCATTAGATCATATTTTTGAAAATGAAATTAGTTTATTAAACTTTTTAAAAGAATGGATATAAGGGAAATAATAAATAAACAAGAGTGGGAGAATTTTTTGGAAAAATACACAGAAAAGACGTTTTTGCAGTCTTGGAATTGGGGAGAATTTCAAAAATCGTTAGGGAATAAAATCTGGCGATTAGGAATTTTTGATAATGTAAAACTAATTTCGGTTGCTTTGATTGTAAAACATGATGCAAAA
>CAYIDV010000018.1:0-13309 GCA_964362315.1 uncultured Candidatus Saccharibacteria bacterium | reverse complement strand
AAATGCAATTAATATTGATGACTCCACTGGAGGCGCTTCCACCGATGAAACAGCCATTAAAATCGGTACTGGCTGGGATACCGCCATTAATATCAATTCAGGCTCAATCATTACTTCCAAAGAAGGTATTGAATTTTCGGAATCAGACGCCAACCCACCCTGCGCTGCCGGCAATTTTAACATTTACGCCGACACTTCCGAAAATAAACTTAAAAAATGCCAAAACGGCACAGTTACTGATTTGGATGCGGTGCCCAGTATGAACTCTTTTACTGATACCCTCCCCAATGCCACAGGTTGGAATGATTCAGATACTATTGAATTGTGGGATGATGCCACCAGACCGAATATAACCCCTTCGGCAAGCACAAGCGAGATTTTGGTACTGGTGACGGTGCGTGGCACTTTGCTTACCGCTGGTAATGCCGATTACAATCCAGTTATGAGAGTAGACAGCGAGACCAATGTAACTGCTGATTGCGCAGATACTAATAATGTCGGCTCAACTGTTGGAACGGCCTTTGGAGATAGCGCAATTACAGAAGTATTTGGTTTAACTTCAGTGTTTGTGCATGCCCCGGCGACAACGCTAAATGTAAGCTATACAGTGTGCAGTAGCGTTGATTCAGCTGGAATGCCTGCTAATGCCACGGCAACTCAGACAGATGTGACATTATATGAAATCAATGATGCCGCTGATTTGGCTGAATTATATCCAACTAACGATACTGACTTGAAGTTGGGAGAGGTTGTATCCTTAGATCCTGCAATGGGAATTGGAGTTAAGAGATCGGGCAAAGCCTATGAAAGCGGTTTGATTGGAGTTGTGTCAACCAAGCCGGCAATGGTTATTGGGGGAAAGGGCGGTGAAGGGGTGACAGGAGTTCCCATAGCTCTTTCCGGAAGGGTTCCGGTGATGGTTTTAACAGAAGGCGGAGCCATTAAAAAAGGAGATGTGCTGACTTCTTCTTCTACTCCCGGCATGGCAATGAAAGCTACAAAAGCTGGGCCAATTTTGGGCATTGCTATGACAGAATACAACGGAGAAGGCGATGGCACCATAATGATGTTTGTCAAAACAGGCTACTTTACCGGCTCAAACCTTTCAGAACTAATACAAGCTCCCATTCAGGGAGGCGATGGCCAGCTGACGCAAGACGATTTAGGGAAAAATATTCTTGATTACTTCTTGCAGCAGCAAAAAGCAATATCAGAGACGGAGTCCACTGCAACTGAACCGAGCGCAACCGACTCATTAACCGTTAACGCATCAGCCCTTAATCTTTCGGAGATTTTAACTGACAGAGTCGCGGCAGGGCTTGAGGTGATTACTCCAAGGGTTGTAACGGAAGGTCTGGTTGTAGATAATATTGAATCATTTAAGGATGCAATTACATTTAATTCCGATACGATTTTCTTTGGCAGGCCTTACTTTACCGCTGACACGGCCGGTTTTGCCTTAATAGGCCAGGGCCAAAGGCAGGTTGAAATTGTCTTTGAAAAAGAATATATTGAGCAGCCGATTGTTAATGCTACAATATCTATTGACCAGCAAGAAGCCGGAGTGCAGCAAGCTTTGGAAGAAAGCATTTTGGGTACTGACACAAGATATATAATTACCAACAAAAGCACAAAAGGATTTACAATTTTATTGAATAGGCCCGCGCCAAGCGATATTCCGTTTAGCTGGATTGCTTTGGCAGTAAAAGGAGCTAAAACGTTTACTTCTATTGTGCCGGGTGAGCCATTTCCGACATCGGCTCCAGCTCCAACACCTGAACCGGCACCAGTCACAGAGCCAGCACTAGAATCAGCACCAGAACCATTATCTGAGCCAGCACCGGCACCCGAAACAGAACCTATTTTAGAGCCAGCTCCGGTAGAACCAGCTCCAGAACCCGAGCCAGAACCTACTCCAGAGCCACCTCCGGCTCCAGAACCACAACTAACTCCAGAACCAGCTCCAGCAGAACCGCCCCCACCTCCTCCACCACCCGAACCTCCTCCATCTTCATAACTTTATCGCCAGTCATTCCATGAGCCTATTACGGGTGTGAGCCTATTGCAAGGTCTGACCCTGCAATAAACCTGTAATAATTTATTTACCTAAGCTATTGCAGGGTCGGACCTTGCAATAACTTGAAATATTTTTCTTTGCCTACAAAACATATACCATTAGTAAATAATGAAATTTATCACATTTGTTTTAGGGCGGTGGGCGACTCAGTAATTTTTAGTGACGAAAATGATTATTATCGAGGTATTTTTTCCATTTACGAATTCAATAATGCCAAACCAGTAAGCATATGGTTAAGACGTCTACAGCGCAAAAAAGAAAAGCTATTGCAAGGTCCGACCCTGCAATACTTTCGAGGAGAGGTAGTACCTAAAAGAGATAAGTTTGTGGAAGTTTTAGCTTTTTGTTTTATGTCCAATCATATACATTTGTTGGTGCGTCAGCTAAAAGATAATGGTATTAGCAAACTTATGCAGAAAATCGGCACGGGTTACGCAGTATATTTTAATAAAAAATATAACCGCAAGGGACATCTTTTTAATCAATTTAAGTCAATTCATATTGAAAATGATAATCAACTTAAAAATGTGTTTGTCTATATCCATACCAATCCCATATCATTAATAGAAGCTGGTTGGAAGGAGAAAGGAATTGAGAATCCAAATAAGATTATTAAATTTTTGGAAAATTATAAATGGTCAAGTTATCAAGATTACATTGGTAAAAAAAGTTTCCCTTCAATAACCGACAGAGATTTTCTTTTAAAAGTTATGGGCGGAGAAAGAGGTTGCAAAGAGGCGGTAGAAAATTGGGTAAAATACAAGAAGGAAATCAATGATTTTGCAGGAGTTATTTTGGAATGATCTAAAAACTTTGCCCCAAGTTTATTGCAGGGTCAGACCTTGCAATATCATTGCAAGGTCTGACCCTGCAATAACTCTAATAACTTTCTGGTGGGCGAGGTCAGACCCCGCTCAATCTCTTTTGACTAATTAACTATACTTTATGCCTAAAAATGCCTAAAAAGATTTTGAAAAAAAATTTGTCGGCTAAAAAAAAACTGCCTTTAAAGAAAGAAGTAACTGAGTTATCTGATGAAAAAATAATTGATAAAACACCTAAATCAAACCGTTTTTTTTATAGAGCAGCCACATTTTTTGACAGTTTTGGCCGTTTTTTTAATAACCAGAAAAAGTTTACCCGTATTTTTTTTATTTTGGTCGCCGTAAGCATTATTGCAGCCTTATTTTTTTTCTTTAAGTTTAATCAATTAAAACAAAACCCTACCAAAGAAATTGATAGACAAACAAAAGATATTATTGCTAAAGTATCAAAACTTGTTGTTCTGCCCAAAGATGAAATTCCCACTATTGCCACTGTCACCGAGCCAGAAAAGTTAAAAGACCAGCCATTTTTTGCAAATGCAAAAAAAGATGACAAAGTTCTTATTTACACAAATTACCAAAAGGCAATTCTTTACAGGCCGAGCGAAAATAAAATCATTGAAATAGCTCCAATTAACCTCGGTCAACCTTTAAAATAATGAGTAAAAAACACCAAGAACCACTAATAAAAACACTAATAACCACTAATATAAAAAAATTAGCCATCAAAATTTTATTAGTGGTATTTAGTTTTATATTAGTGTTTTTTAGTGTATCTACCGTAGAGGCAGGAGATTATACCAACACAAATTTTATTTTAAGAGACCCTGTTGTTACTGTTTCTGGAGGCAGGTCAACTGCTCCCTCATTTGAATTTTTTTCGGCAACCGGACAAATTGCTCCAGGAGAAAGCACAACCACCAATTTTACTTACAGAGCCGGGTTTCTCTATTTTGAGGGAGCGGCTGCAACACCAGCTGCTGGAGGGGGCGGGGGAAAATACTACGGAGTAACAATTGTATTTTCTGGAAAAGCTTATCCACAAAGCCCAGTCATACTTTTAAAAGACGCTCAAATTTTTGCCACTGTTTTGGCAGATGGTCAAGCCAATTTTAAAATAGAAACCGGAAATCTTTCTTCAGGTGACTATCTTTTTTCACTTTACAGCAAAGATTATAACAACAAGGCATCTAGATTAATCTCATTTTTAGTGAAAGATGTATCAGGCATAACCGAAATAAATGACATTCTTATTCCACCAACCATTTTAAAAGATAAAAAAGAAGTCAAAAAGGGTGATACCATTAACTTTTTTGGCCAATCAATTCCCAACGCCGAGGTTACAATAAAAGGCCTAAATGGGGAATTTTCAGTTAAGGTAACTTCAGACAAAGATGGTAAATATAGTTATAATCTTGATACCTCATCATTGGATTTTGGAGAATATCAAGCCATTTCAAAAGTATCTTTTGGGAAGAGTACGGCTGAGAGCGCCTACGTAAGTTTTATTGTGGGGGATAGAACAATTTTTGAAAAACCTATTGTTTGTCCCATTAAAGCAGACTTTAACAATGATTGTGCTGTCAATCTGGTTGACTTTTCCATTTTAATTTATTGGTTTGACAAACCCAGTGTACCTTTAAAGATAGATTTAAACTCAGATGGCAAGGCGGATTTGGTGGATTTTAGCATTATGGCGTATTGGTGGACCGGATAGCTTTGCTTTGCTTTGCTAAGCATACACTAATGACCACTAATATTAACACTAATAACCACTAAAATGAAGAATTACCGTATTTTACTACACAAAGAATTGTCTTATAATCTTCAAGGAGTTGCTATTGAGGTTAGAAAGAATTTCGGACCAGGCCACAAAGAAAGTCTTTATCAAAATGCTTTTGCAGAAGAGCTTACATCAAGAAACGTTAAATTCTTAAAAGAAAAAAATATCAAAATTCATTCTCCTAAAACAGGGAAAATTATTGGTTATTACAAACCAGATTTTATCTTAGAAGATAAGGTAGTAGTTGAGTTGAAAGCCGTGGAGAAAGTTCCCAGAGTATTTATTGACCAATTATATGATTATTTAAGAAACAGTAATTATGAATTGGGTTATTTTATAAATTTTGCCTCTCCCCGTTTGTATATGAAAAGAGTAATTTTTACAAATGACAAAAAATTTTTTCACAAAAATGATATATAAATTTTCGTGGTACTTAGTGTTTATATTAGTGGTATTTAGTGTATCTGCACTAAAAGTACAAGGAGCGGAAATATATTTTGGTGCCAACAACAAAGAACTCGGGCTCAATGAAAAGCTTGAGATAGGAGTTTTTTTGGACACAAAAGGCCAATCTATAAATGCTATTGAGGGAGAAATTTTATTCCCCTCAGATTTGCTTGATTTTAAAGGAATTATTAACGGAGGATCTGTAGTAAGTCTATGGGTGAAAAATCCTTATCTTTCTTCTGATGGAAAAGTTTCTTTCTCAGGTGTTACTCCAGGAGGAGTTAATACGCCAAAGGCATATTTATTTTCTTTATTATTTAGTGCCAAAAAAACCGGCAAAGCCACATTATCAACTGATAACGAAAAAATACTTTTAAATGATGGAACAGGGTCAAAAACCAGTGTTACAAAAGCCCCTTTAATTTTAAATATTTCAGAAAAAAAATCTGAGGCGCCAGAATTTGTTCCTTTATACGATAACAACCCGCCAGATTTATTTCAGTTGCAGGTCGCTAAGGATGAAAACTTATTTTCCGGCAAGTGGTTTTTAGTTTTCAATACCCAAGACAAGGAGTCTGGTGTTAGCTATTACGAAATTCTGGAAAAGCCCCAGCTAAATTCAATTTTTTCCTTGCCATTTTTAACAAAAGAACAATGGGTAAAAGGTGAAAGCCCTTATCTTTTAAAAGACCAAACATTAAGAAGCGTTATATTGGTAAAAGCATTTGATAGGGCAGGAAACACGACGATTGCCAGCTTGACAGCCCAAAATAAAGTAAGGTGGTATGAAAGCTTCTGGCTTTTTGGTATAATTATAATAACCCCTATTATTGCGGTCGTAATATTTGTTTTGAGAAAAATTTCGTGGAAAAATTAAATCGCAAAACTGACGCGAAACGATACGCAAAGCTGACGCGAAATTTTTGCGTCGGTTTAGCATTTTTGTTTTGCGTCAGTTTAGCGTTACCCCAAGTAGGGCAGGCGGCCAGTCTTTTAGTAAGTCCCTCTGCTGGTACCTTCACTGTCGGCAGTACTTTTGATGTTTCTGTGTTTATAGATACTGAAGGAAAATCTATGAATACAATTAAGGCATCAATGAATTTTTCTCCAGATAAGCTGCAGTTGGTTTCTCCATCTGTTGGTAAGTCAATTATAGAAGTTTGGACCGCTCCTCCAAAATTTAACAATCAAACAGGCATAGTTGATTTACAGGGAGGCATTCCGGGGGGTATTAACGTGAAAAACGGACTGGTTACAACTGTTACCTTTCGCGTAAAATCAGTCGGTTCGGCAATTTTTAAATTTTTAGACGATTCAAGGGTTCTTTTAAATGACGGATTGGGAACAGATACCTTAAGTAAAACAACAAACGGGGTTTACCAGTTACTTTTGCCTCCGCCAGCCGGTCCCATCGTTACTTCTACAACTCATCCAAACCAATCGGTTTGGTATTCTAACCTCAATGCTGTTTTAAATTGGACTTTTAGCGACACTACTGAAGGTTACAGTTACATATTAAATGAAGAGCCAGTGGGTTTTCCAGATAATATTTCAGAAGGTCAGAGGACTAACATTACTTATAAAAATCTGTCAGACGGCGTTAATTACTTTCATATTAAGGCATTAAGGGACGGGGTTTGGGGCGGAACTACCCATTTTGCTCTTCAAATTGATACCACACCGCCCGCAGAATTTCCAGTGGAAATTATTCCCTCTGCCAGAACTACAAGAAAACGACCTGTGGTTCAATTTGAATCAACAGATTCACTTTCAGGAATTGACCATTACGAATTAAAATTGGTAACTCTTAGGTTAAAGTCAGGGGTAATTGAAGATAAAAATCAGCCAGATGGCAAACCATTATTTATTGAAGCTACAAACTCCCATGTTTTAAATTCCTTAGAACTTGGAACCTATGATATTATAGTCAGGGCATACGACAAAGCGGGAAACTACAGAGAAGTTACCAAACACCTTTCTATTGTAAGCACTGTTTTTAGGTCTATTGGCGGAGAGGGTTTGGAAATTAGAAATATTATAGTGATACCTTGGAATTGGTTTTTTATCTTATTGATATTAATTATCATAACTTTAATTTACGGAGCATCTAGAGTTAAAAATTGGCACGATTTTGTTGAATCAAAAATAGTTCAAAAACTGTTGCCAAGGGAAATTAGAAAGAAATTAGATGAACTTAACAAGTATAAAACAAGATATGGTCCTAAGAATTTGCTTTTATTTGCCTTTATTGTCATTAGCGGCTCGTTTATTTTTATATCACAGCCTGCTTTTGCTCAGCAACAAACCCCTTTAGAAGTAAGCTATCAAAAAGTACCCTTAACTATTGCCCCAATACAGGGTGGGCTTGTGGCAGGACAGGTAGAAATAATTCCTCCTCTTATCACTACAATTTCCCGCAATATTTCCAACGAAGAAATTTTCTACATTGGCGGAAAAACTGAAGCTCCGCAAACAGAAGTCATTTTATATCTTCAAAATCTTCAAACAGGAGAAACAATTTCCCAAACAGTTGTTTCAGACAAGCGCGGAGATTGGTTCTATCGCCATGATAAGTTCTTGCTCAGCGGAAATTACCTTTTATGGTCTCAAAGCAAGATTGGAGACTTGTTGAGTCCTCCCGGCCCCCAAATCCAGATAAGTGTTAGAGCCACTGCCATTCAGTTTGGCAGCTCCAGGATAAGCTACGAAATAATGTACCTTATAATCAGCTTTGTTTTATTCATTTTTGTGGTAGGATTAGTTATCTATATTATCTTCCATTTGTACCATGGCCGCAAAAAACATTTGAGGTTTATTAGAGAAGTAAAAGAGGCAGAGGAATCTGTCCGACGCGGCTTCGCCGTCCTAAAGCGCGATATTCAATCGGAATTTGCCTTGCTCAAAAAAATAAAAATGGAAAAAACACTTTCACAAGAAGAAAAATTAAAAGAAGAGCAACTACTCAAAGACCTTCAGGAAATTGAGCAACATATCGGAAAAGAAATTTGGGACATTGAAGAAACTGAGTATAGTAGATAACACACGAATGGCAACGAATTTGTTGACGAATGGCAACAAATCAAAGAAAAAGCAATAAATGACTTGTATAATTTATAGAAAAGATTAAAATTAAAAATAACTTTTAAATTCACCAATAAAAACAATTCGTTGCTATTGGTTTCTAATTCGTTGCTATTGATGGGTTTATATATATGATGGAACAAGTTAAGATACTGAGTAAAATATACAAGAATAGTTTATATCTTTTGGTATTTCTTATTCCCTTGTGGTTTCTGCCCATAACCCAGGATATTTTAAGTATTCAAAAACAAGCCCTCCTAATTGTTTTGGTGTTTATGGCACTAATTGCCTGGCTGGCAAAGGGCGTCAGCCAGCAAGAACTAAATATCCGCATAAGCTGGCTCCATGTGCCAGTTTTAGCGGTTCTTTTGACAATAGCTATTTCAACTGTCTTTTCTCTTTGGCGCTACGGAAGTTTTTGGGGTTGGCCATTGAACGTATCTGACAGCTTTCTAACAATTTTATTTTTCGCCCTTTTATATTTTTTGATTTCCAATGTAATTGAAGAAGACAAAGAAATTATTAAACTTTTTTTTGTCTTTGCCTTGTCTCTTGTTATCTCTGGTATTTACACAATTTTGCAATTATACAGGGTCTTTATTATTCCTTTGCCGTTTGCCAAGGTTATTACTTTTAACACTATTGGAAGCGTAAACAGTGTGGCCATTTTGCTGGCAATTTTGTTGCCCTTTACTCTGACTCTAGCCTTTGCTCTAAAAACACGATTTAAATGGTGGTTCTGGGTTTTTACAGCACTGTCTCTGGTAACTATACTGCTCATTAATTCTTTTAATGCTTGGCTAACACTAATAGCAGGAATGGTTACAATCTTATTTTTTGGGATGTTGAATTTAAAGAAAAAAATAGAATTTAAATGGATTTCTCTTCCCATGGTGCTTTTAATAGTAGCGTTGTTTTTCTTGGTTTTCAGATTTTCCCTTCCCGGAGCGCCAACTTTACCCATTGAAGTTTCTCCCAGTAAAGGTGCCGAAATAAATATGATTTTTAATTCTTTAAAACAAAACCCTGCATTTGGAACTGGCCCAGCCACTTTTGTATATGACTACGCAAAGTATCGCCAAGCCAACCTAAACCAAACTATTTTTTGGGGAGCGAGGTTTGCTTCGGGTGCTTCGGAAGTTCTTGATTGGTTTTTAACCAAAGGAATATTAGGGGGACTTTCTCTAATAGCCCTTTTCGTTAGTGCCATTTTCTTTTTAGGACGCATTCTTATAAAATCTGAAAATGATAGTTTGCCCCGGATGATTCAAGTTGGCATATTGTCTTCATTTGTAGCCGTGGTAACGGCTCAAATTATCTATTATTCTAACTTTACTCTTTCATTTCTCTTTTGGCTGTTGTTGGCGGCAATGGTGGTTTATATAGAAAAAACACCGAGAAAAATTTCCCTAGCCCCTCCCTCTCTTTTATCAGTCGGCTTTTCATTTATTTTTTTGTTGGTACTGGTTTTTGGCGTCGGGCTTTTATTTGTCGGGGGACAAAAATATGTGGCAGAGGTTAAATATCTGAATGGAGCCAGAATAGTTTCTAAAGGAGATATTGAAAAAGGAACAGCCCAAATCTTATCAGCAGCATCATTAAACCCTTCTCTGGATTTATATTGGAGGGATTTGTCTCAACTATATCTTTCAAGGGCAAACCAAATTGCCCAAGACCCAAATTTACCAGATGAACAAAAAAGGCAGCAGAGCCAGGTTGCCTTATCCAATGCCGCTATCTCAGCTAACCGGGCCACTACTGTAAATCCTGCTAATGTTCAAAATTGGAATGTCAGAGGCTTTGTTTACAGAAATTTAATCGGCCTTGAAGGAGCCGATAGCTTTGCTATTGACAGCTACAGCAAAGCAATTTTACTTGAACCAAATTCTCCCTTCAGTTTTACTGAACTGGGCAGGGTATATCTTATCCAAGCCCAGACTCTATCAAGGCAAAAGGCTCCAGCACAGAAGCAGGAAGAAGCCCTCAATAAAGCCTTGGAAAATTTCAACAAAGCGCTTTCTTTAAAAACAGATTATGCTCCGGCTCATTACTTGATTGCCTCAGTATATGAACAGCAGGGTAAGTCCCAAGAAGCCATTTTAAAACTTGAAGAGACTTCCCAGGTAGCTCGAAATGACATAGGATTGGCTTTTCAGCTGGGAGTAATTTACTACCAAAGAAACCAGCTTAACAAAGCCCAGAGCCAATTTGAAAGGATAAGAGCTTTGAATCCTAATTACTCAAATGTCAGGTACCTGCTGGGTTTGATTTATGACAGGCAGGGACAGAAAAGCAGGGCCATTGAAGAATTTACCAAGGTGTCTGAGTTAAACCCAGACAACAACGAGGTAATTAAAATTTTAGAAAACCTAAAAGAAAGTAAACCAGCCTTATCAGGCATACAGCCTTCTCAACCGCCAGTAGGGGAAAACCCGCCAGAAATACAAGGTAAAGAAAATAAGAAATAAAGGGAAATACCAACGGCTCACTCGAGTGAGCCGTTGAATTTTTTGTTTTACATAAAAGAAATAGCTGAAAATAACCATTTATACCACAAACTTCGCTATAGCGAAGTTTGTGGTATAAATGGTTTTGTCATTGTTTAGCCATTAAAAACAACTCCTTATCGGAGCTGTTTTTAAGTCAAAATTTGAATCAAAAAGCCATATAATTTTACCACTTTAGCTGGGTTGTCTCAATGAATTTTAGCGGGTCAACGCTGGCTTTTCTGACTTTTACCGAAAAATGTAAATGGGGCCCGGTGCTATAACCAGAGTCACCCGAAAGCCCTATTAAATCTCCCTGTTTTACCTTGTCCCCATGCTTAATTTTAAAATCAGCCAAGTGCAGATAAAGAGAGTAAATTCCCGAACCATGGTCTATTATTATTGTCTTTCCGTAGTCTGGCAGGCTTTCTTCAAAAACAACCTGACCATTGTTTACAGCATAAACTGGGGTGCCAAGGGGAGCTTTTAAGTCTACTCCCAGATGCCGAATTTTATAATTTTCATGTTTTCTAATTTCCCCATAATTACCTACTATTTTAATTTCAGAAAGGGGATAGACAAACGGTTTTTTAAAATAGACCTCTGGGTTAATAATGTCCAAAATGGCGTTTAATGTTTTATTTTCTTTATTCTCTATGGTGCTTATAATTTTTTTTGCAGTATATCCTTTTTGTTTTAACTTTTGGGTGACAACTAAGGGCTTTATGGCAAAGTCTCTTTTTAAAATTGTAATCTCTTTTTCAAAAAGTATTTTGTCAGAAGTATTAACAGTGAGCTTTTGACTGCCAGGATTTTTATTAAAAGGTATTCCTACAATGGCCACCCAATCTTTATTGTTTTCATTGCTGTAAAAATGCAATTTTTCTTCGCCTAAACTGCCTGTAACTTGGTTGGCTTTACCTTTTACCACAACCAAAAGAGTATCTGCTTGCAAAAGATTATCTGAAGAAATAAAAACTTCTGGATTCAAAGGTAAATCGTTTTTTGGCGGAGCTTTATAAACAAAGGCAATACCCATTACCAAAATTACAGGAATTAATAAAAAATATTTTTTATATGGCATGTATAAACAGGCTCTAAATATAATATAACATTTTATTTAATTCATCTAAACAAAAACTCCACAATTCTCACACCTGTGAGAATTGTGGAGTTTTTTATGATATAAACTAATGACCTAAACTTTCTTCAAAAATCATTCAAAATCAGAAAATCTTGTTATCTCTTAAAAAATCGTCAAGGGCTAATTTACCCGGACCAAAAGCCATAATAACCAAAACAGCTCCAAAAATCACTGCCACAAGCTCAAACCCTCCCTGGTCAACAAATATGCCCTTGCTGAAATGAACCATTAAAAAAGCAACCAGCATCTCCACGGCAAAAAGCTTTGAAGCCCAGTGGGTAAACAGTCCTAAAATAAGCAATACGCCTCCAATTAACTCAAGATAGGTTATAAAGTAAGCAAAAAACAATGGCAGAGGTATTGAGACCAGACCAAAAAAGTTTGCCACCTGGTCTGCACCAGAACCGATTTTTTGATAGCCATGAGCTGTAAACACCACACCAATAATTACTCTCAAAATTAAAAGTACCCAGCCGCCAAATTTATCCGAGCATTTACAAGACAGCAAATAACTTATTGTATTTTTCATAATATTTGAATAAAATATTATTTTTTTACGACCTTTGGTTTAAATAAACTACACTCTAAACTAATCTATGTGGAAAAATCTTTTGGGACCGTCTTTGTCCGGACTAAAAAATTTTAACTCAAGAAAATCTTTTAAATCGCTGATAAAATGACCGACACCAAAAAAAATTATGATTAACCCCCAAAAACTGGCGTTAAAATAAAAACCAGTAGGTATTAAAATGGCACCATATATCCAATGGTGCGGCACCCAAAAAGGGTTTCCAATCCAGGCATTAATGTAACAATGCCCGATTCTTCCCAGTAAATACCCAGATGATAAACCCAGAAAGCTATAAATAAAAATTTCAAATATGGCCATGTTATTCTCTAATTATATAATAACAAAAATTAAAGCAAGTTCAAACATAGTCAATTCTTATGCCAGATTTCAATGGCTCACTCGACTGAGCCATTGAAATTTCTGTTATAATTTAGTAGTATATAAATAACTACATTCCCCGGTAGCTCAATGGTGGAGCGTCGCTCTGTTAAAGCGAGGGTTGTAGGTTCGAGTCCTACCCGGGGAGCAGTGTATTAGATGTGTTAGCTTGAAGAACCCCTAAAAAGGGTTTTTTAAGTTCAAAATGGAGCTTTTTGCCTTCCAATTTGATGTTCTGAAGTAGAAATCTTAAAATCTTATTTTTTGTGTCCGCTTCAGAACCTTCAAACACTTCGCAAGCCTGTTTTAGGATGTGCAAGAGCATATTTGCGTTCATATAAAACTTTTCGTCTGCGGTAGTGTATTGAGCCATCTGTGATTCCAATTCGGACTGCCGTTCTTTGTATTCTTTTAGCTTTTTGTTAAATATCTCGGTAGTAATACTCTGGGCATCAAGCCGTAAGTCAAACATTCTGCTAATTCTTGTTTCAATCTGGTCGTGTTCTTTTCTTAAATCA
>CAYIDV010000017.1:5047-13414 GCA_964362315.1 uncultured Candidatus Saccharibacteria bacterium | reverse complement strand
GCCTCCATTTTCAAATTAGAAACTTTCTTAATATAGCCGGAAACTTCTGCCACTTTTGACTTTATTAGCCAATTGAGCCAAATAAGCTCAAATGGCAGCATTTCACGGCAGGCTCCGGTAGCCTTTTTTGAAAAATATACTTTGCGATAATCTTCATAAGGATGCCAATCAGGCAAATATTGACCCATGTGATATTGGAAGGCCAAAATTTTTCCAATTTTTCCTTTTTCTAAAATGCTTTTTATCATTTTAATCGGCTGGTAAAAAAGCAAAGTGCAAGATGGAGCTTTCACTATAAACGAACTTTTATTTTTAAAAATATCCTTGTAGCCGTCTTCAGTGGTAGGATGCTCAACAAAAAAATGCTTTTTTAGTTTAAGGGCTAATCTAATGTAATTACCATGCTGGTCTGGCGGAGTAGAAATAATAATGACATCAAAACTTTTTTCTGATAAGTTTTTAATATCGTCTATTATTTCTATTCCGTACTTTTCTTTGGCTTCTTTTCTTCTTCTTTTTAAAATGTCATATCCAATAATTTGACGTTGGCCATTGTAAAGCAAATTGCGAATGCGCCTCTTTCCCATAGATCCTAAGCCAACAATTAAAAACTTTAGTTTATCTTTTGCCATTTAACTGATAATCTTTTTAGAAATTTCTTTTTTATTTTTATACAAAAATTCAGCCAGCGCTAAGTCTTCTAAGGTGTCCAAATCAACTGAGCGCCAACGGGGGCAAATCACCGCTTTGGTGTTTTTAGTGATAACCGACTTTTCCTTGATCAGAGACGATGTTTTAACAATGTAAACGAAGGCATTAAGAACATAACCATGGCGCCAATCTTGAGTATTTGTAGATTGATTTTCTAAGTCATTGGCTAAAATAATATTTTGTTTTTTATCAAGGTAATAAAGCCTTGGATGCGTCGGACAAACAGTCAGAACTGTACTGGCTTTAGTTTTTTGCATCATTTGCCAGCAATCTAAAATATCTTTTTTTTCACGCAATGGCGAAGTAGTCTGTAAAACAATTACATAATCCGGCTGATAATTTTCTTTTTCCTTAAGCCGGTGCAAAATATATAAAATAGAACCAATAACTTTTGATTTGTCTTTAGTTAATTTTTTAGGCAATAGCCATGGTATTTGGCCGCCAAATTTATCTGATATTTCAGCGATTTTAGGTGAATCCGTAGCAACTATAACGCGATTTATAAATTTACAATCAAGCGCATGTTCAATAGCATAAGCTATTAGGGGTTTGCCTAAAAAATTCCGGATATTTTTATTGGGGATCCTTTTAGATCCCTCGCGCGCAGGAATTAACGCCAGAACATTTTCGTTGCTTAACCTAACTTTTTTTGACATTGTTTCTATTCTCATAATCTAAAATTAAATCTATTGCCTTACTGTTAAAATGCTTTTTGAGTAGTTTAGCGTTGGGTATTAAGCAATTACCGCCAATGTATCCTGCGGGAGGAGACAGCACTGGACGCACCACATTATGTTTGCCCAGTTTTTTATAACCTTCATTGTAGGTCTTGTTAAAATCGGTTACCGCCTGGTCAAAATCAACACCAAGTTTGTCACATAACTTTTTCTTTTCGCCGTGCCAAGCAATAACAAGCCCATAGTAAGTTGTATCCAGTAGTTTTCCCAACTCGGTGGTAAGAGAAGACGGAAAAACTTTAGTTTTAATTCCCAGGTTCTCCAAATGTCTTTTTGCCAATTGACCGGCTTTTTTATTGTCGGCTCCGATATATTTAACGAATGTTTTTATCCCTCCATACAAATGAGGATGCATTCCTCTGACTGGACTATGAACTACCATTTTTAATTCTTTGGGCAAGCTTAGGACAAGTTTTTTTGTCGTGCCCGGGGCAATCGTTGAATGAACGATGGTCAATGATGGACTTATTTGCTTGATTTCTCTTTTGACTATTTTAACAAACTTATCTGACCAGGGAATGCATATATGCAAAATATCAATACCTATCAACTCATCATCTCTTTTGAGATCTTTTATAAGAGGTTTTTTATAGAATTTAGCAATTGACTGACCGACTTCGCCGTACCCCAAGATACCGATTTTTTGTTTTTTTTCCATTTTTTAGAAAATATAAATTACCACTTATCTATGATTTTGCGAATTCTTTCTCTGGTTCTCACATATATTCTATACACCCAAGACTCCAATTTGGGGGAAACAAGGGAGAGTATTTCGCTTCCCCAAATTCTGTACTGCCCGCTTACCTTATATGCTTTAATAATCCCATTTTTTATCATTCTCTTCATTGTGCTTTCACTAACTTTTAAAAAGCTTCTGACTTCCTCTGTAGTATAGATTTTATTTGGGTCAATTTTATCTACCATATTACATTAAATAATTTAACTTAATTTAAGTTTAATCCTCATATTAAGAGATGTCAAGAGGTGTCAAATGGTATCAAAACTTCACCAAGGTAATGTTTTACATAGTAAACTATAACTAAAAACCGTCCCCTAAATTTTGCAATTGCAAAATTTAGGGGACGGTTCTAAATACGCTAACTTTTGGATCTATTAACGTTATTCAACAACCAAGAAGAGCTTTGCACTTTATCTCCACCAACATTATTAATTACTTTAATATTGAATTCCTCACAAACCTTTCTTTCTCCCTCCGGAATATTATTGATATTCCTATCCCCTCCTTTGGCAAAAAATATTTCATTGTCTTTGTGCTGTTCTGCTATGGCTTTTAAGCTTTGGGCAACACTTATATCTTTATCAATAGAAAGAAAAACCGCATCCACATGTTTTAAATCACTTATAATATCCAATCGTTCTTGTTCTGACATAAAGGAATGTGAACCCTTAACTTTAACCTGCTCATCGTTGTTGACTATTACAACTAAAAAATCTCCGAGTCTTTTTGCCTCTCTAAATAAATTCATATGACCTTTATGAATTGGATTAAAAAAACCACTTGTAATAACAATTTTTTTCATTGATTTTTATATATTTAACTTGTATCATAGAATCATGCTAAAATCAATAATTTATGGAAAAAATAACCTTTACCGGTTTTATTTAATTGGGTTTTTTGTAATACTGGCTCTGCCTATTTTAAGCTTGCCGCCTTATTTTTCTCCTCCCGATTGGGCTAAAACGGTTGTATTTAAAATAGTATTCTCAATTATTGCTTTTGTTTTTTTATATCAGGTTCTCTGGCAAAAAAATATTGATTTCCTTAATAAAGTAGGCAAAAAAAATATACTATTTTGGCTTTTAATACTGCTATTTGTTGTTTACCTTTTAGCGACGATTTTCTCCGTTGATATTCGCTTTAGTTTATGGGGTTCTCCTTTCAGAGGTGGCGGAGTTTTAAATTATTTATTTTATATTTTATTTGCCTTGTTATCTTTTTCAATCATACAAAAAAAAGACTGGCAAAAACTGTGGGATTTTTCTATTCTGATTGGGGTTTTAGTTTCAATAATAGCACTTATTTCAAGATTCGGCCTTTTAAGCAATATATTTTTAACCCAAATAGATCAACTTACTTCAACCATTGGAGGCCCCACTATTTTAGGTCTTTATCTTATTCTATTGGTATTTCCGGCACTAAGCTTTGGCATACAAGAAAAAAATAAAATTAAAAAATCTTTTTATTTCTTGTCTTTTTTACTGTTTTGCTGGGTGATTTTACTGACTATCAGTCAGGGCGCTTACCTTGGGCTGGCAGTTGGGACCCTTTATTTTTTGTTCTTTTTCTCGATAAAAAATCTACCTGCGCAGGTAAGTAAAAAAATATTTTATGTGAAATTGGCGGCAGTAATGCTTATAGTATTGAGCTTAACTGCCGTTTTAATAATAAAAAGCCAGCCACAAAATCCAATAAACAACAACTACTTATTCAGCACTCTGACAAACTGGAGAATGGACCAGTCGCGCCTTTCTGCTTGGAAAGTTTCCGCTAAAGCTTTTTTAGAAAGGCCAATTTTAGGCTGGGGTCCGGAAAACTTTGCCATTGCCTTTGACAAGCATTACGACCCTTCTCTACCCCGCTTACAAAAAAACCCTTTGGCCCCCGACAGTTGGTGGGACAGAGCTCATAACTTTGTTTTTAACATATTAGTTGAAGCCGGTCTATTAGGTCTTATGTCGTTTGTTTTGCTATTTGGGTTTATATTTTTCCGGCTTTATAAATTAAGCCATTTACAAAATAATTACTTAGCAGACGATAAATTAACTGCCCACGGCTTACAAACTGCGCTTGTTGCTTATTTTGCCGACCTCTTTTTTAATTTTGACAGCTTCTCTTCTTTTATAATTCTGTTCTTAATAGTTGGCTACTCTTTAAGTTTCACGCCGAAAAGAGAAGATGAAGTTCAAACTGCTGTCTCCGTTAAAATGAGCAAATTAAGAGATTTTGTTTTTAAAAACCTGTCTGCTCAGGCAGGCGGAAAAATAGCAGTTTCTGTCCTTTTTTTAATTGTTATTTATTTTATCTGGTTTCTAAACATAAATCCTTTAATGGTAAACGCAAAAATCAACAAAGCCCAATACTTTTCTGACAACAAAAAATGCCAGCAATCTTTGGTAATTATGGACAGAGTATTGCCAAAACACACTATAATAGACGGATATTTGAGGTTAAAATACATTGACTTCATAAGAGCCTGCTCTAAAACCAGTACGGAAAACGATTTGGTTTTTGCCAAAAGAGGCATTGAATTGCTTAAAGAGAACGCTAAAATTATGCCTTATTACACAAGAAACTGGCTTTTTCTGGGGGCGCTTAATAACGTACTGATAGCAAGAGAGCAAAATCAAGAAACCAAAAAAGCTCTTATTGAAGAAGGAGAAGAATATTATAAAAAAGCTAATGAATTAAGCCCAAAAAGGCAGGAGGTTTTTGTAGAATGGATAAAAAAAGATTTGGTTTCCGGAGATTACCAAAAAGCCAGAGAAAAAGCTGATAAGTGCATTAACTTAAATCCCAATATTCCTGAATGCCATTGGTTTAAGGGAGTTATGGAAATATACTTTAATAATCCAGACGAAGCTAAAAAAGAATTTAAAATAGCTGCCGATTTTGGATTTGGCGGTGAGGATATCGCCTCTTTAAACCAATTAGTTAATGCCTACGTATTTGTCAAAAACTACAAAGAATTGGCTTTGGTTTACCAAAAGTTAATATTGAAAGAAAATATCCCCCAATACCACGCTTCTTTAGCTTTTGTCTATCGTGAATTGGGCCAGTATGAAAAAGCAAGAGAAGAAGCTCTAATGTTTTTGAAGCTCATGCCCGAGGTAAAAGAGGTAAAAGATGAAGTAGATACGTTCTTGAAAACATTGCCCCACTAATTCAAACACCAATAAATCAACGAGGTCCGACCTCGTTGATAACTACTCAAGAGCTATATCTTTGTATTTATTCAGTTCGACCTTATACTCAAGCCACGACTCAACTTCCTCTTTACAATTACCGATATTCCCGAATAGTTGTCTGAAGAAGTTTTTGTAAATCAAAGAATGATAATTTTCTTCTCCTAAATAATCAGGATAACTAGACCACTTATATTTTTTTAAAAAATGTTTTGATCTTTCAATGTTTTTTATTCCAGTTTCTTTCCATTTGGGTTCAATTAAACCGATGGGATTTGTGCTAACATAAACAAAGGTATTCTTAAGCTGTTCATCTGTTTTTATCATTACGGCCTTAAACCTGCCCTGGAACAACGGCCCTACTCTTTGATATTTTTTATTAAAATAATAGGAATAACCACCGAGTTTTTTTATAAAATTACTCACTCCTTTTTCTCGTATTTGTCTAACTAAAAGGTGGAAGTGATTATCCATTAATGCAAAGGCGTGAATTTCTAATAAGGGATTTTTTGCCCTATACCCTTCTAGTAACAACGAGGTCGGACCTCGTTGTTCCCAGAAGGCTCGCATATTCCATGGCGCTGGATTTTCATCGTTAAATACAAGTAAACTATTTAAAAATCTCAATCTGTCTTCATCATCCATAAATATCTTCCTCTCTTCTACGCCTCTTTTTATGACGTGGTAAAACTCCCCGCTGACAAATTGTACTTTTCTTGTAGACATAATAATACTATTACTATAACACACTAATAGACAAGCAATCAACGAGGTCCGACCTCGTTGATAACTTTCTGCCCTATACTCTTCTAGTAACAACGAGGTCGGACCTCGTTGATAAATCTGTGAAACCAAAAACCGCCTCGAAGGGCGGTTTTTGGTTTTCCGACTCAATTCTATCCACAAGATTAGAATGTCGGTCCCATAAGGATTATTACTTAGACGCTATACCGATTGAGTCTAACGGAGTGTTCTTAATCAGATAGGCATTAAACCAATCTCCTGAGGTGCTGGCTGAAATATCATCTTCGTGAACTTTGCCTGAATTATCAGACCAAATCACGTTAGCAGCCGTGTCTCCACCTCCGTTGTTAGCAGCAGTAAACAATGTCTGAATTGCCGTGTTGCCTGTTGCTGACAAGTAGTATCTTGCCGCATCAGCTCCGGCTGAAACTCCAGCTGGGACTGTGTCTGTTGGCAAGTTGGTTGATACCGTGTCAGCGCCAGCAGTAGAAGTAGCGGGTGCGAAGTTAGCCGGTGTTCCCTTTAAGGTAAAGGTTTCAGTAGTACCAGCGGTAATGACCAATTCTGGGTATAAAGTTACTACTACAGTTCCTGTACCAAGAGTAGCAGCAGCTACCGTAAGATCGGTGCCACTTGCATCTCTGATATAAACTGTTCCAGCTTGATTCAAATCAGTTGAACCCCTGAAGAATTTTAAGGTGTTGAATGTTCCGTCAGTACCCTGTGGATCGGTAACGGTTGTGCTAAGCTTCACTTGTCTTAGAGCCACATCTGACTTTGAATCGGCTGCAACTGAGAATTTATACAACTGAGTTGTAGAACCGGCAGAAAGGTTAATTCCCTCGGTGTTGGCATCAATTGAACCTACTGTAAATGTAGGAAGGGTCTTATAGACATACACATAGTTTGCCGCAGATGTTCCTGTTGTGGAACCGGCAATAGTGGTGCTGCTGTTGGTATTTGTTGATCCAGTTCCTGCGTCGTAAGTTACTCCTGAGCTGTTGGCTGCCTTCATATAAGACAGGGTAACAGCCAGGTTCTTTCCGGTTGTTACAACTGTGCCGTCTGTGTATGGCGTTACCAGATTCAAACTTACGGTCAACACCTTTGTAGTATTAGCCGCAACATTTACACCCAATCCCGTAAATGAGATTCGGTTATTGGCTGAGTCAAATGGTTGTGTACTCAATAATGCTGAGCCATCCCACAAAGAGGCATTGCTAATTACAGCTCCATTGTTACCTTGAATGGTAAACCTGGTTTCTGTAACAGTATAGCTGTCGTTTGAAGCAACAAACCTAAACTTAGCTGAATTTACCGACTGGTTTCCAGCTACTATCATGTTAACCGGGGTTGTACCGTCAACTACAGCATTAATCGTACCTGTGCCATAGGTGATTGTTTGGCCGCTAAGCACAGCATTGCTGTTTGTATTAACAGCTACGCCAGAACCCACTGTGGTACCTGATACCAATACAGATGCTCCGACTCCGGCTCCTGAGGTAGCACTTGCTGAAATGTCAGTCATAACCATAACATCTATGGTTTGGCCAGCTGACAACTGATGGTAAACAGAGTAGCTAGTGGTTGCAGCAGATATTGTTGCTGTCTTGGTTGTTTCTTTGGTGCCGTACTTTACATACAAGTTGTTAAACCATAGTGAAGCAAAGGTTGTGTCAACTCTTATGGTGTTGATGTTGACGGCCTCTGATGTAGCGGCAGTCAAAGTAAAGTGACCAATCTTGTAGTCGGTCAAAGGAGCAACAACGGTTTTGTTGGTATAAGCTGTGTACTTTGACAATGTCAATGAACCTTCTTGTACAGTCAAAACATTGGCATTGATGGTAGATGATGGCACACTAAGAGTGGTTGCAGATACCATTCCTGTGGCATTTGAAGAACCAGCTACCAAAGAGGCCTGCAAAGTATCTGTGGCATCAATATCGTTAGCGGTGCTGGCGTTATCATAAACATCGCCCCTGAATTCCAAAGTAACCGGGTTGAATGGGTCAACTATCAAAGAAGAACCCAAGCTAAACTGTGTACCGGCTGCAGCGGTAGTTGTAGAAGTAGTGCTTCCAACTTGAACTCCATTGGCTAACAAAATACCATTTCTTATTGTTTCTGTATCAGATGCATCATCACCGGTAGTTACAGTGTTGGTAAATATTACCCTAACATTCAAGGTTTCAACTTTCACTTTTTCGCCGGCTGCCTTTAACTTCCATTTTCCCATAAGGGCGTTGGCTGC
>CAYIDV010000017.1:0-4947 GCA_964362315.1 uncultured Candidatus Saccharibacteria bacterium | reverse complement strand
ACAACTCTTGTTCCTGCCTCCAATCTCTTTGGAGATGACATCAAGTCAAAAGTTACGTAATCTGAACCCAAGCTGTCTTTGTACAGTTGCTGGGTTGTGCCAACCTGGACTCCGTCAACATAAAGCATGAAGTTCTGCAAGTCCTGGTTGGAAACGCTTCCGGTTTTCCTAAAGCTGATTCTGGTCAAATCAACTGCTCTGGTGGTAACGGTTACATTGTTTTGCCAGACTGCGTAATCATCCTGGGGATCAATAGAAGCAGCTGATGGTGTTGTTGAAGCGGCGAAATTAACGCCTGCCAAAGTGCCAGTTGCTATTGTCTGTAAGTTTCCAGAAAGCGGATAGCTTCCTCTTACAGAACTGGCGTTTGATGTAACGTCAGAAGCTGAAGTAAGCTGCATGCCTACTGTTTCTGAGGAATCTCCGTTAACATCGGACAGAACAGTAATTGTTACTGAACCACCTGCTGGAACCATAAATAATCCAGCTGAACTATTGAAATTAACAATTGTAGATGAAACTGCTGCTCCATCTGTTAATCTTTCAGCTCCTTTAAACAAATAAGTATTTGTTACAGAAGCATCAGCTGAAACACCGGTTCTCTTTAACTTTAATCCAGTAATTTTTACTTCAGCATTGTCACCATTGATAAATGTCAATTTTAACATTGGGTGTAATGCTGAGGCATCAACGACTGTTCCTGTTGCTGGATTGTCAGAAGCTAACCTGACTTCAAGCCCTGCTCCTGTTGGAACCGCTCCGGGTACTGGTGCTGGTGAGCCTCCTCCTAACCATGAATTAATGGCATTCCTTGTTAATGGTCCAACTTGGCTTGCTGAATATCCAAATTTTGCCACCTGGTACTTTTGAACAGCCGCTAAGGTCTTTGAACCAAAGTAGGTTGTTTCATTGCCAAGCGATCCTACTCCTGATGAGGCAACAGTGTAACCCAAAGAATTCATAGCTGCTTGCAAGCACTTAACATCCGAACCGGTAGAGCCAACCACCAAGTTCCTTGCTAATGTTTGGCCAACGCAAGCTGCCGGTACACTGCCAGACTGGCCTTGAGCGGCTTGTAAAGCCTGTAATTGGGCCTGTAAGGCTGTAATCTGAGCCAAAAGCTCTTCAATGGTAACTGCGCCAACTGTAGCAGGAGCAATCATGGCAACCGTTGTTAAAGCAACAGCGGTTGTTATAATTGTTTTTCTTAATCTATTCATTTTTAGTTTTCTAATTTTTTCTTAATTATATTATTATCGACTTATATTTTCTTTTACTACCATCGGTCGACCATTCTTACCTAGTTAAACCCAGATTAGTTTGGGAGCTCGCAAAAGCGAGCTTTATTATGATTTTCGCGGTCTTAGCTAATAACAACGAACCTCATTGCTAAATCTCGCCTCCGCGAACTATTTAACCAGATAAACGACTTATCAAGTTTCTATTTAATCAACTTAATCAACGAATTTACGAATCAATTACGAATTTACGAATACGTTCGGCTTTTTTCGCTATTCGCAAATTCGTAACAAATTCGCTATTCGCTGATAACGCTTCCTATTGCCGCATTGAGCAACAATATATTTTCCAAGGCACTGGTATATTCTCCCTTGTCATACAAATCCTTGGCTATTTTTAATGCTTCTTGCTGGCTTTCTGTTAAAGTTGTATTTTCCAGGTCTTTAATCATCTGCTCGTCTATTATTTTATATAAAACATCAGATGCCTCTTTTAAATCGCTCCCCCCTTCAATATCCAAATAAGTCTTATTGTTATTTACCTCCAATGCAATTTCTTTAGCTAACTGTGGGTCTTTTTTTATGGCAACAATAAGTTCTACTGTAATTTCCTTGACCTCTTCTATTGCCAGAGGAACACTTTCTGGATTATATTTTGTTGCCTCTGCCAAATTCTTAGATTTTATCTTAAATTGTTCAACATCGCTTTTTATTGCAACTAAAGCGGCTGGGGATTTTTCGGCCACATCAACATTATTTTGAGGCATAAGCTTTAAAAATCCTAATGTCCCGGCAAAAACAAACAATAAGACTGCCAGGGCATAAGCTAATTTTCTTTGAAAAACAAGAGAAAAAACACTGGAAATAATATCAGCGTATGAGGGCTTTATAGCTTCATCAGGAGCTTTAACAGGAGCTTCAATGCCCAAAATCTGCCTTTTAGTAAAAACAACCCAATTTTGGTTGGGTTTTACTTGTCTCAATTCCTGAAGTTTTGAGATGAGTTCTTTTTCGCTAATCATAATAAGCGCTCTTAATAATAAGACGAAAAATCCCTAAATATGTTACAATATTACGAGGTCCGACCTCGTAATGTTTAGGATTCTTGGATTAATTCGTTTTTTAAAGCTTTTAATCCCCTGTGGATCATTACTCTTATTGTCCCATTGGGCTTATCTAAAATCTGAGCTATTTCAGCTACCGGCATATCCTCCAAATAATGCCAAATAAGCACATCTTGATAGTCTTTTTTTAAGTTTTGAATGGCAGATTTTACCATTTCAATGTCTGAACCTAAAACCGCTTTTTCGTGCACATTTGTCCTATTATCAGCTATTTGAGGAATAAACTCAGTTGAAACTATCTTTGTCTTGTCTTTTTCTCTGTAATAGTCAACAATCATATTCCTGGCAATTTGATATAAAAATGCCCCTGGATTTGAAATTCCTCCTTTATTTTTATATGATTCCCAACCGTTTAAAAAGACTTTTGATGTGATATCCTCAGCCATTTCCTGTGAACTTACTTTCAAGTAAATAAACCTATATATTTTTTCAATATATTGATCGTAAATACGACTAAATTGTTCTTTATGGTTATTCATTTGTTAAAACCGTATAATAGGACAAAAGTAGGACAAAGTCAACCCTTTACTTATTATTAGGACACAGCGAATGTCCTAACGTTTTTCCGATAAAAAACTTGGTTAAATTCGCCAACTCTGATAATTTCTCCCTTTTTCAGCAAATCATCCAAATCTCGCCTTATGGTTCTTTTGGTTATATCGGGAATTTCTTTTATAATATCTGAAACTTGGGCTTTACCCTTTTTAGACAATATCTGTAAAATCCTTCCTTGCCTAATTAATGTCTTTGATGAGAATTGATTTTGCCCTAAAGCATCTATTTTACCTAAAATAGGCGGTTTAGCCCCCGAATAGCTTTCAGACGGTTTTGATTCATCAATCTTTCCGTTTTTATCATAAGACGGAGTACTGTCCTTTATTTTTTCAACTAATTCAAAACCCTGCCTGACAACTCCTTTGGGTAGAGTAATTTGATTTTTAATCTTGTCATATTCTTTAGTTATAATCAAAAAATTCATATTATCTATCCAGCCTTGATACTTTGCCAGTTTAAGATAACTTTCCAAAACATCTATGTCGTCTAATGTTTGGTCTGCTGCCTTTTCTTTTTTCAAAGAAGCCCAGCCTTTAGCATTAAAAATCAAAGTCAAATTTTCCAATATTGCTAAGGCCTTTTCTTTTGCCTTGATTTTTAATGGGTCTGAATCAGGAAAAAAATCCAGCAATTTGTATGTGGTATCAGTTATTTTTACAAAATTTTCCTCCATAATTTTGTGATTTTATCAAAAAACCAACCTAAAGTCAAAAATGCCAACGGCTCAATGGCTCACCGACGGTGAGCCATTGAGCCATTTATTTAGTATAAAATAGCTAAAACGTTTTAGCCATTAAAATAGCTGCTTTTTAAGTGGTAGACGTGAGGTAGACGTCGGGCGTCCACTTTCTTGTAGGCTTGATTTATTAAAAATTAGTTATATAATGTAAGATAAAAACGTCATAAATAATAAGTAACAATATTAACATGAACGGAGGAGGAGCTAATTTTACAAACAAAGCCCAGGATGCCATTTTATCAGCCCAGTCAATTGCCCAAGAAAGAGGCCAGCAGCAAATAGATGCCCTGCACCTGCTTTTGGCTTTGCTTTTTCAGGAAAATTCGGTGGTGCTGACCGTTTTGCAAAAACTGACAGTTGATATTGATAATTTAAAAAAGAAAACAGAATCTGCCATTGAAAAAATTTCCACCATTTTGACTCCCACTAACTTTGGTCAGCTTTATTTGACTCAGGACATGGCAAAAGTTTTAGACAGAGCTCGTCAGGAGGCAATGAAAATGCGCGATGAATTCATTTCAGTTGAGCATTTATTTTTAGCTTTGTTGGATGTCAAATCAATGGCCAAAGAAGTACTGGAAAAGCAAAATTTTTTGATGCCAGGAGCCAATTTGGCAGCTTCAAAGCTGGACTATGATTCGGTTTTAAAAATTTTGTCTCAAGTGCGAGGCAATCAAAGAATTACTGACCCGGAGCCAGAATCAAAGTATCAAGTAATAGAAAAATACTCCAGAAATTTAACTGACTTGGCAAAACAAGGAAAAATTGACCCGATTGTGGGCCGGGATAACGAAATACGCAGGTTAATGCAAATTATTTCCCGCCGGACAAAAAACAATCCTGTGTTAATTGGAGAGGCCGGAGTAGGCAAAACGGCCATTGTTGAGGGTTTTGCTCAAAGAATTGCCAGAGGCAACGTGCCAGAATTTTTAAAAAACAAGGAAATTATTTCTTTGGATTTGGGGGCGATAATTGCCGGCACCAAGTACCGGGGTGAATTTGAAACAAGAATAAAAGCTTTATTAAAGGAAATCAGCCGGGCTTCAACAAAGTATGTTTTGTTTATTGACGAGCTGCACACTTTGGTTGGGGCTGGGGCGGCTGAAGGAGCCATTGACGCCTCAAATTTGTTAAAACCGGCTTTGGCCAGGGGAGAATTAAGGGCCATTGGAGCTACCACTTTAAAAGAATACCAAAAGTACATTGAAAGAGACCCTGCTTTAGAAAGAAGATTTCTGCCAATTTATGTCCAAGAGCCCTCAGTTGAAGATGCCGTTGCCATTTTGCGGGG
>CAYIDV010000016.1:8724-13718 GCA_964362315.1 uncultured Candidatus Saccharibacteria bacterium | reverse complement strand
GATAAAAATTTGACACAACACTGCATAGAGCTATAATAAAATCATGAAAAAGAAAAATATTACAAATGATGACTTAGCACTGATGGTCCAAAAAGGGTTTAATGGCGTTGATGACCGTTTCAATAAGATTGAAGCGGAGGTTAAGGGTGGTTTTAGTAATTTGAATTCTAGAATGGCAAAAGTTGAAATTAGATTAGATAATCTAGAAAACGAAGTTGAAGAAATTAGGAAGCATCAAATAGCTCACACCATTTATCGGGATGAATTTGAAAAATTACAAAATCGCGTCAAAGCCTTAGAAAGACTTTTAATATCAAAGGGTTAAATTTTTTTATATTCTTCTACTACTCCGAAAATTTCTTTCGCTATGAAAGACTATTTTTCTAAAAAATTTCAAAAAACCAAATTTCATTTTGATAATCTCAGGCAAAAAATGATTGTCAGGGTTTGGAATTTGGGCAGCAGATTAGACCCAAAACAAATAAGAGGAGAAAGAAAAAAGCGAAAAGGTTATTTCCAAAAATAGGTAGAAAAACCAAAAGCGGTTTTTTTGTCCTTAGCCATAAAAACACCTCTTTGTGGTTGACAAATCAAAGTGATTAAGAATACAATAAATAATCTTTCTTGTTCTTTGTTCTAACACAAAGGGAGGTGTGTCATGTTTCATACAGCCTACCAGTTAGAACGGTGTTCTAATTGTCTCCGGGTTAGGTATCGTAGTAGAGATAATCCGTGGTCACCATGGATGAAAGAGAATTATTTGCCTAAAGGATTGAGGTTTGACTCATACCAACCAGCAACCTGTGACAATGAAACTTGTCAAAAAGAACGGGCTGACTTCATTGCAAGTTGCAACCAAAGATAGTTGACACCATCTACCACCCTGCATGTTATCATCCTATTTTTATTCCCACCACATGCAGGGTTTTTGTTTACAGACTGTTGACAATGCTTTTATGTTATGCTACTCTGAAAATTGATAGTAAACACGTTGTTTTCTATCTCAACTGTTAGGCTCTTTTCACAACTAAGGAGACAGTCATGAAGCGTTATGTAGTAGGTCTTTCTTTGTGCCTGGTTGTCGCAGGATGCAGTGGACTTTATGAAAAACCAGAAACTGAAAAAGAAAAAGATTTAAGAGAAAAAATTAATAAGCTGTCAGAAGAGCTAAGTGTGGCCAAGAAGCAATTAAACGAAACCGAGAGAGAAATCAATATTCTGAATGCAAGGGATGCCAAAGAAGTAACACTAATGAGAGAAAAGTATGATAAGATTATAGAAGAAATAAAGAAACTTGAAATTGAAAACGCCAGACTCAAGGCGACCGAAGATTTGAGAAAACAGCAACTTGATTTGAGAGAGCTACAACTAAAAGAACTTGAAAAAAACAGAGAAAAAGATTACACAGAAAAGATAAAAGAATTAGAAGACAAACAAGCTAAGGTCAAAAAAGCGGAAGAGGAACTTAAAAAAGAGCAAAGCGCTCTTGATTCTCTAAAAGCAAAGACCAGCAAGAGATGATTATCTTGCGAGACGAGTCCCAACGGTAAGTTGTTGGGACTCTTTTTTTTATATGAAAAATATGATAATATTTCAGGAAATGGGGACATAGTTCAAAAGCAGAATGGCGGTCTCCAATCCGCCAAAATTTGGGAGCTTAGTTAAGTGGTATAATAGCGGTCTCCAAAACCGCGGTCGGGGGTTCAATTCCCTCAGCTCCCGCAAAATTAGGCGGACAAATCCTTGTGTCCCCGCCAATCATAAATTCTAAATAATGTCCTTAGTAGATATTTTAATCAAAGAAGGTTGGCTCAAAACAGAAATAATCGTTGATGCCTTTAAAAAAATAAAAAGGGAAGATTTTATGCCAGAAGATATTAAAAATTTAGCAGAACTGAATGAAGCTTTACCAATTGGTTTTAGTCAGACAATATCGCAACCGTTAACAGTGGCTTTCATGTTGGAACTTTTACAACCAAGAGAAGAAGATAATGTTTTAGATGTTGGTTCAGGCTCTGGCTGGACAACCGCCCTTTTGGCCCAAATAGTAGGTGGGAAGGGGAAAGTTATTGCCATAGAAATTGTTCCCGAATTAAAAAAAATAGGAGAACAAAATGTTTCAAAATATAATTTTGTAAAAAAAGAAATTGCCCAGTTTATTTTAGGAAACGGCTCACACGGTTATGAGCCATTAGCTCCTTATGATAAAATACTGGCTTCGGCCTCGGGCTCTGAGTTACCAATTGCCTGGAAAAAACAGCTTAAAGTCGGCGGAAGGATAGTTTGCCCCATTTCAAACTCAATATGGCTTTTTGTAAAAAAAACAGAAAAAGAATTGGAAGAGACCGAATACCCTGGGTTTTCATTCGTTCCTCTTGTTTCAAAAAATAATGGCAATTTTTAGCATTAAAAAATCATTGATTATTGTACTCTTTTTACTTGCTTTTTTGTGCACATTTTTTTTACTGCAAGTTTATACACCTATTTCTTCAGAGGACAGTCCGGCAATAGTTTATGATGTTAAAGCGGGGGACGGTTATAAGATTATTGCCCAGAACTTGGCTGACCAAATGATTATTAAAAGCAAGTTGTTTTTTGAATTGCATGTTTTGCTTTCGGGCAAATATTCAAAGCTCCAAGCAGGAAAATATTACATTTCTCCTTCCATGAGCATTGCTGAAATGGCCGAAAAGTTTTACCAAGGGGATGTTGCCAAACAACAGCTTTTGACCCTACCAGGTTGGACTATTTATGATATAGCCCAATACCTTCAGGACCAAAACTTTACTTCAAAGGAAAATTTTTTAAATTTGGCATCGCAGAATTTTAACAAAGACTTTAACTTTTTGGGCTCAAAACCTAATGGCCTTACGCTGGAAGGATACTTATTTCCAGATAAGTATTATGTTACCGAAAGCCAAGATGTGAATGATTTAATGAAAGCAATGCTGGTAAATTTTGGCAGCAAACTCACGCCCGAGTTGCGAATAGCAATAGCCGCCCAGCATAAATCTATTTTTCAAATAGTTACCATGGCTTCAATCCTTGAAAAGGAAGTCAGGTCTATTCAGGATAAAAAAATAGTTTCAGGCATACTTTGGAAACGGTTGGTCAATGGCATGCCTCTGCAGGTTGATGCAACGCTTGACTACGCTGGAAGGGGCAGTTTTACCAACAAGGTGGCCAAAGATTCTTCTTATAACACCTACAAATACATTGGCCTTCCCGGCGGCCCCATATCAAATCCAGGGCTGGAAAGCATTATTGCAGCTGTGTATCCGGAAAAGTCAGACTTTTGGTACTACCTTTCAGCAAAAAAAACAGGAAAGACAATTTTTAGCAAAACATTTTTAGAACACCAGGCGGCAATCATTAAATACCTGCATAACTAATTTTATTTATGAGCGCAGAACTTTAGAATAGGTTCTTGACTTATTTTGACATATAGACTATCATTGTATTATAACTTAAAGGCCGCAGACAATGGGTATCCCGAGGAGCTATAAGCGACGAGGGAATAAGCCCCATCGAGGCAAACAATAAACTCTTAGTTTTTGTGTGCTGTCTGCGAAAGCAGATTTTTTAGTTTAAAGATTAACCGACAAAGATTAACTAATAATATTACAACTGGAAGGGGGTCGGGGAAACTTCGGTTTCCCCGTGTAGGAAAACAGGCTTTTTCGCGAAGCGAAAAAACGTTAGAAACCGTGGGTTTCTAAAGAGCGAGCGGAGCGAGCGACCTGCCTTTGTTACTTCTATGGCGCTTACAAAAGAAAAAAAACAAAGCAATTTAAAGGAGCTAAAAGAAAACATTGCCAAACAAAAGTCAGTGGTTTTTGTTGATTTCTCAAAGGTGGCTTCCAAGGATTTGTTTGATTTAAGGAAAAAACTGAAGGAAGCCGGATGCCTTCTGAAAATAGGCAAGAAAACATTGATAAGAATAGCTTTTGGCCAGTCAAATATTTCTTTCTGGAACAAGATAAAAAATAGCGTACCTGGGCAACTGGCTTTGGTTTTTGGCGTAGAAGATGAGTTGAGTCCAGCAAGAATTTCAAATCAATTTTCAAAAATAAATGAAAATTTCAAGATTTTAGGAGGTATTTTTCCCGACGAAGGAGGAAAAAAGAAGTTTATATTTATTGATAAAGAAAAAGTATTAATGCTGGCCAACATACCGCCAAGAAACGAATTATTGGGTCGATTGGTCGGCTCTCTTTCCAGCTCAATGGCAAGTTTTGTCAGAGTTCTGGATAAGGTGAGAGAAAGTAAAGAAAAGGCAAAATAGCTTAATAATATGGTTCAAGAAACACAAAAAGTGAATGAAGCGGCCGAAAGCTCAGCCAATGTTCAGGTGCCGGCTAAATTTGAGAAATTTGTTGGCGAAATAGAGAAAATGTCAATTGTGGAGCTGGCAGAATTGGTTAAAGTGTTGGAAGGCAAATTCGGCGTTACGGCGGCGGCTGCCGTTGCCATAATGCCCTCAGGTGGAGCGGGTGCTTCAGTCCAAGCTGAAGAAAAAACTTCTTTTAATGTTGAATTAAAAGATGTAGGCGTCCAGAAAATTGAAGTAATTAAAGCTGTTAGGGATGTTACTGCAAAGGGATTAAAAGAATCAAAGGATTTGGTTGATGCTGTTACCTCTGGCCCTCAAATGATAAAAGAAGGGATAAAGAAAGAAGAGGCAGATGAGATAAAAAAGAAATTTGAGGTAGCCGGAGCCAAAGTGGAGATTAAATAAAAGTAGCAACGGATTCTGAATTAAATAGGACAATGGACTACTTTTATTTAATCGGAATACCGCACTTAAAAATTATAACTTTGTATTAAGAATATATTTTTAAGTGCGTGGATTGATATTAAGTAAATACACTAAAGCACACTAATATAAACACGAAGTAACACTAAAACGGCGCAAACGCCGTTTTTAGTTGATTCCTTGGGTAAAAATTGTTAGATTAAAATATGGGCATTTAGCTCAATGGTTAGAGCGTTCG
>CAYIDV010000016.1:4025-8714 GCA_964362315.1 uncultured Candidatus Saccharibacteria bacterium | reverse complement strand
CGAAGAGGTCGAAGGTTCGATACCTTCTATACCCAATTCACAAAAAGTGGGCGGGCAAGTTACAAAGGACTGTGGTTCGAGTCCACATGCGCCCACTAAAGCTTATAAAGGGAACAGGGATCATAGGTTCGAATCCTGTAATGCCCAATTTTGGCGGGTAAGTCAGTGAGGCAAGTGGTTCGCCCAGTGATTAACACTGGGGCGCCCGATTTTTATCATCGGGCGAATCCTGTACCGTCCACTATCTAAATATTAGTTTTTTTGTCAATTTGACATATAATTTTTGTATGTTAAAAAGTATTGACCAGTTGGTAAAATATACTACAATTCACATTATAAAGGTCAGAGTGTAAATTAAATTATCAATGATATATCTATGACCAAATTGTATTTAGATCCTCCTCCTGAGACCGAAGAAGAGGAGAAAAAGTAATTTACTGACTATGTTTCGTTAAAAAAATTAAACACGTCCCGCCAGACGTGTTTAATTTTTATTTGTGGATTGTTCTTTTGCTATCTGGTAAAATAAGGTAACTGGCGTAAATAAGAATTATGAAACATTATACGGAAAAGAAATTTAAGAGGCTTCATTGGACTGAGCATTCAAAATCCAAAATGCGACAATACCACCTTTCAAAAAGTAAATTAATTAATTTACTTTATAATCCACAACGCAAAGAATTGGGAATAGTTCCTGGTACCATTGCCTTAATGCAAACTATTAAGGATTATTCCGTTCTAAAAAAGAAAGCCCTCTTTCACCAAGGCTTCCGCCGACGCCAAGGCTTTGGCGGACAAGTCGGAAGGGCAAGAAAAACACCAGGAGAGGTTTGGCTGATGTACCAAGATATAAAAAATAAAAATTTAAGAAAAATAATCAGTGCTTGGCGCTATCCCGGTGTTTCCAAGCCCGGAGAGGAAATACCCATTCCCAAAGATATCCGCCAAGAAATTTTAAATGAATTTCAATAAAATTATAGGTTATATTTTATTAGCCATAGGACTTTTGATTATAGGTTTGACGCTTTATTATTCTTACAACATCTTTACCGATAGAGTTTCGGCGCCGTTAATCTTTAAAAACCAATTTTCTCAACAAAAATCACCAGGTTTAACGCAACAGCAGTTACAAATTAATGATGCCATTGAAAAACAACTAAGCGAATTGCTGCCTATTAACGCCATTCCCAAACTTTTGAATTTGTTAAGCTGGTCGGTTTTAGCCGGAATTTTTATTTTTGGCGGCGGACAAATAGCCAATTTAGGAATTAAAATGGTAAAGCAATGACAGAAGTTTCAAAAAAAGAGAATTTAATAGCCTCATGGTTTATGTGGCATTTTTACCAAATGCCTCAATTTTTATTTTTAATTTGGAAAAATTTTATTTCCTTTAGCTTAGATTTCTTTTCCATACCTTTGTTAATTGCCACCTTATTTTCTCCTTGGAGAAGGTATAAATGGAGGTATCCTGGCAGATTTGACATAAAAGGGTTTTTTGAAACTTTAATTTCTAATATTTTTTCTAGGGTAGTGGGAGCGATATGCCGGTTATTCTTAATCATTGTTGGGATTCCAGTAATAGTTTTTATGGTATTAGCAGGTTTTATTGTTATTTTATTCTGGATAATAATGCCTTTGGTATTAGTTGTATTAATGTTTTTGTTATATGCCCCGTTAGAAGTTTAGATTTAGCAGTTTTTAACGGGGTAAAAATATAATTACGCAATATGGTTTAGAATAAGTAGGCAAAAACTCAAAACGAGACCCGGTCTCGTGGACGAAACCGGGTCTCACTGGTTTTTGCCCTAACTTCTAACGGGGTATGCCATTTAATTTCAACACCAATAATACCTTATCATTAAAAGCGCTGAAATTAACGTCGTTTCCTTTGTTTAAATACTCGGGCTTCTTAAGTCAACTATTTTTCTATTTATTTTTGGTTTCTCTGCTTTTAGTTGCACTTTCTTTTTTGGGACTTGTTTCTGGTTTAATTGCCGTAAAAATTCCTTTATTTCTTTTTATAGCGCTTATTGTATCTCTGGAGCTTCATTTATTTAATGATTTAAAGATTAAAAATCTTAAAACGGATTTATCTCTTTCAGATGTGCTTTTAAGTAAAGATAGCTATAACATAGCCGAATTTTTAAGCATAGAATCTTGCAGAATAGTCAGAGAGGCCGCCCAAGTATCTAAAAGAATGGGATTAGAAAGTATTGGTTCAGGAGCCCTTTTCTATGCCGCACTAATGAAAAGCAAAGATGTCCAGATTTTAATTTTCAGACTGGGCATTGATATAAAAAAAGTTCAGGCAGACTTAAAAAATTACTTAGAAAAACAAAAAAAACCAGAAAAGTTTGATCTCTTATTTTCAAAATCTTTTGAAGAAACCATCGTAGAGGCGGCTAATTTGACAGCCCAAAGAGGGCATCAGCTAATTGGAGAAAAAGAAATTTTAGTTGCTCTTGCCAAACGAGACCAATTTTTCAAAAAAATATTAGTTGAAGAAGACCTCAAAGAAAAGGACGTGGAAAATATAACTTTGTGGTTAGATAGCTTGGAAGACAGAATAAAGAAGAATAAAAATTTTGGGACAAAAGAAAATTTATCAAAGCTTGGCTCTTTGGGCAGGGATTTTGCTTCTGGTTTTACCGTCACCTTGGACCAGTTTTCCATTGATTGGAGAAAGATTGCCAAAGAGAATGTGTTTTTGGAAATTATAGGCCACCAAAAAGAAATAGACCAGCTGGAGATAATTTTAACAAAATCAAGCTTAAGCAATGCCTTGATTGTGGGAGAGGACGGGGTGGGCAAAAAAAGCATTATTCAAGCTTTGGCTCAGCGTTGTTACTTGGGTACCGGTCTTTTGGAATTAAAGGATAAAAGAGTGGTTGAATTGGACATGGTTGCCTTGCTTTCAAGAATTCAAGACCAGGAAAAACTGGAAACAACATTGGATGATATTTTTCAAGAAGCATTGGCGGCTGGAAATGTTATTTTATTTATTGACCGATTAGATAATTTTGTTACCCAAAAGGTACAAAAACCAGGAGAAGTTGATATTTCTATCATATTGGCAAAATACTTAGCTATGCCCAGTTTTCAGTTTGTAGCCACCACTTCTTTTAATGGTTTGCATAGGAAATTGGAGCAAAACCCGGCTTTTTTGGAGTATTTCAGAAAAATTGAGGTTTCAGAAGTGTCAGAAATAGAAACAATCAGAATATTACAGAACTTAGCCATTGCCCTTGAACAAAAATATAAAACTTTGATAACATATCCTGCCATTAGAGAAATAGTTAACCTTACGGCAAGATATTTACCTAGTATTCCTTTTCCTAAAAAAGCCATAGATATTTTAGACGAAGCGGCTGTCTATGTTAAATCACAAAAAGAAACGGTGGTTTTGCCAGACCATATAGCAAAAATTATCTCTGATAAAACTCAAATTCCAATGGGTAAAATGGAATTTAAAGAAAAATCTGTATTGATTAATTTAGAAAATTTAATTCACCAAAGAATCGTTAACCAACAAGAAGCTGTTCAGGAAATATCCATTGCTATGAGAAGAGCTAGGGCCGGAATCTCCTCAAAGAAGAGGCCAATGGGAGTATTTTTATTTTTAGGGCCAACAGGAGTAGGCAAAACCGAAACGGCCAAAGCATTGGCAGAAATTTATTTTGGTCGGGTCGCGAGAGATTTTAGCGAAGCTAAATCTCCCGACCTTGGAGAAAATAAGATGATACGGCTGGATATGTCTGAGTTTCAGTCAATTTCCGATATTCCACGGTTGATTGGAGCAATTAGCCCGGTTGAGCAGCAAGGGCTTTTAACAACTCCAGTCAGAGAAAACCCTTTCTCATTAGTATTGCTGGACGAAGTAGAAAAATCCCACCCCAACATTTTAAATTTGTTCTTGCAGGTTTTTGACGAAGGCCACGTTACCGATGGGCAGGGCAGAAAAATAATGTTTACCAATACTATCATCATTTGTACCTCCAACGCCGGAGCGCCTATGATTTTTAAAACAGTTGAATCAGGAAAAGAAATAGACAAAAGAAAATTATTAAACTCACTTTTTGAAAATGGGATTTTCAAGCCAGAATTTGTAAACCGTTTTGACGCCGCAGTTATCTTTAACCCCTTAACCAAGGAAAATTTAATGCAAATAGCCCAATTAATGTTGTCTAATTTGGCAAAAAGCCTTAAGGAAAAAGAAATTGAATTTGTCATTACAGAAGAGCTAAAGGCCAAGATAGTTGAGATTTCTTATAAGCCCGAGTTTGGCGCCAGAGAAATGAGAAGAATGGTGCAGGACAAAGTAGAAAATGAAATTGCCAAAGCTATTATTTCAGACACAATTGTTAAAGGCGATAAAATTGAAATTAATCCAGATGAATTTAAAATAATAAAAGTTAGTTAAAAACGGTTTAAAAAACGATTTAAAAAAACGATTAAAAATACCCTAATTTGCAAAGCTTTGCAAATTAGGGTATTTTTTTAACAACTTGTCATAGTGTTTTAGCTATTTCGAGGTTATTGCGAGGTCCGACCTCGCAATAATATTGCAAGGTCCGACCTTGCAATAGCTTTTGGTTTGTAGTCTACCTCCTTAATTCCACCTTAGGAGTAATACTAAAGTGGTAAATAACGGATTTTATATTTTAGATTAAAGCTTTAGATAAGACTGTG
>CAYIDV010000016.1:0-3925 GCA_964362315.1 uncultured Candidatus Saccharibacteria bacterium | reverse complement strand
AAAGTGGTAAATAACGGATTTTATATTTTAGATTAAAGCTTTAGATAAGACTGTGAATTAAGTGTGGATAATTATATGTATTTACGAACAAAATAGCTTTTTGTTAAAAGTGTTGACCAATGCCCATCAAATGGGCTATAAATATAGGTAAGTGGGTAACTGTGGATAAAAGTGGGAAAACTCAAGAAATCTGTGGATAAATTAGGTGTTAGGTGATAGGTTCTAGGTGTTAGATAACAAAAGAGCTATAAACTAAAACCCAACATCCAACACCCAACACCTATGTTGATAGGCCAATATAAACATACCATAGACAGTAAAAAAAGACTGGCACTGCCTGTCAAGTTTAGGGGAGAATTAGGAACTAAAGTTATTATCACAAAAGGCGTTGAAAATTGTTTGGTTGTTTATACGGATAAAGAGTGGGAAGTAATGTCAAATAAGTTAGGGAATCTGCCCATATCACAAGGCGAAGCCAGATCATTTACCAGGCATTTATTAGCCAGCGCAACCGAAGTTATCTTTGATAAATTAGGCAGAATACTGATTCCTGATTATTTAAAAGAATATGCTCATTTGAAAAAAAACGTGGTTATTTGCGGATTATCTAATAGATTGGAAATTTGGGACGAAACCAGATGGGAAAGTTATAGTAAAAAAGCAGAGAAAGGAGTGGAGAAAATTGTTTCCAAACTGGGCCCACTCGGAATTTAGTATAATTCTGTTCTGCGTAAGTTTGGCGTATAAAGTTTAGCGTCAGTTTAGCGATGACTCCACAAAACAGACGCTAAACAAAACGCAAAACAGACGCGAAAGTATGGTTAAATCATGTTGCATATTCCGGTTCTTACAAAACAAGTTTTGCAATATTTAGACCCAAAGCCGAACGAAAATTTTGTGGACGCTACGATAGGCGAGGGAGGACACGCGATTGAGATATTAAAAAAGAACGAACCAAAAGGTCTTTTGCTGGGTATAGATTTAGATTCAAGTCAAATTGAAAACAGCAGATTAACCACTAAAAAATTCAAAGAAAGGATAATTTTGGTTAATGATTCTTACCTGAACCTAAAAAAAATTATTGAAAGAGAAAATTTTGGACCGGTCAACGGAATTTTGCTGGATCTGGGAATGTCATCTTGGCAGTTAGAAAAATCAGGCAGGGGATTCACTTTTCAAAAAGATGAAGTTCTGGATATGAGGTATGCGACAGATAATGAGCTGACTGCAGAGAAAATAGTAAACAAATACCCAGAGAAGGAAATAGAAAAAATATTAAGTGAATATGGCCAAGAAAAATTTACAAAACAAATTGCCAGGGAAATTATAAAACAAAGAAAAGTAAAAAAAATAAAAAGCACCTTTGACTTAGTTAGAATTATTGAAAAAACCGTTCCTAAAAAATTTCAAATGGGAAGTATCCACTGCGCAACAAGGACATTTCAGGCTTTAAGAATCGCAGTTAACAAAGAATTGGATAATTTAAAAGAATTTTTACCTCAGGCATTTGGGATGTTAGCTCCCAAAGGAAGATTAGTTGTAATTTCATTTCACTCATTGGAAGACAGAGTAGTTAAAAACTTTTTTAAAGATATTTTTGAAAAAGGCGTAGTAAAAATTTTAACAAAAAAACCAATAACAGCTGATACAAATGAGGTTTTGGCAAATCCCAAGTCAAGATCAGCCAAATTAAGAGCCGTAATTAAATCATAAAACATGAAACCTGAAACAAGAAACATTTTTACGAGTCGTCGTTATGTTTCATGTTTCAGGTTTCAAGAATAGATGACTACATTAACTCTAAGCTATAGAGCCATGCACTATAGAATTGCTTCACTGAGCGTTTTTAGAATCAATTGGAAGTTGTTTTACTTTTTTGCAATCTTATTTTCTTTAGTTATATTGGTTATGTATATATATTCGGTCAATCAGTTAACTCAAGGGACTTTGGCGATTAAAAATTATGGTAAAGAAATTAATATTCTCTCAGACGAAAACAGGTCATTAGAAATTGATTTTGCCAAAATTGGTTTTCTGGATAACACCATAAAACAGGCAAAAGAATTAGGTTTTGAAAAGACAAAAAGTATAAAATATGTAAAAATTCCAGACAACTCACTGGCAAGGGCTAACCAATTAAGATAGTATAAATTGTAAGATAGTATGAATTGGAGGTTATATCTATTCTTATTTTTTATTTTTCTTTTAGCGGCAACTATCGTTGGCCGCTTGTTTTATGTCCAGATAATTAACCACAAATTTTATCAGTCTCAAGCCTTAGGTCAACAGTCTCAATTGCAAAAGATAAATGGTAGCAGGGGAGAGGTGTTTATTGAAAGCAGCAAAGAAAACCAAGGCAGTTCAGCTTCTTTGCAGACAAGAGGATTGGCAATTAATGAAGACAAATGGTTAATTTCTGCGGTGCCTAAAAAAATTAAAGATAAGGACAACTTCGCCAGTTTGTTGGCAGAATCACTTAAGGGAACAGTTGATCCTAACCAAGAAATAACAAAAGAATTTATTTTATCAAAATTAGAAAAATTAGATTCTTACATGGTTATTAAAAAAGATTTGTCAAAAAAAGACTTTGAAAACATTAAAGATCTAAAATTAGAAGGGCTTAATGTTGAAAATATTCCTGCCAGATATTATCCCCAAAAAAACTTGGCTTCTCAGGTTATTGGATTTTTAGGCGGAGACCAAACAGGCCAATATGGCATAGAAGGTTATTACGACGATATTTTAAAAGGCAAAGAGGGCATAAAAGAGGAAAAAAAGGGTTTAGCTGCCATCGGTGCCGAGGATATTTCTTACTTAAACGGCTCAGAATTATATTTAACCATAAACTATAATATTCAGTTTCAAGCCGAGTCTTTGTTAGAGCAAGCTTTCTTGGATTTTGGCATTGAATCTGGTCAGATTATAGTTTTAAAGCCGGACTCCGGTAAAATTTTAGCTTTGGCTAATTATCCCTCTTTTGACCCCAATAGATATTCTAAAGAAACTAATTTAGATATTTTTCAAAACGGGGCAACTCAAAAAATTTTTGAGCCGGGATCGGTTTTTAAGCCTTTTACCATGGCAATGGCTTTACAAGAAGGAAAAGTATCGCCAAGCACCATATTTGGCGATACTGGTTCTGTAACCATAGGCCCTGATACAGTTTATAATTTTGACCGCAAAGTATATGGCAATCAAAATATGTCTGGCATTTTGGAAAAGTCTATTAATACCGGTGCGGTTTTTCTTTCCAGCCTGCTGTCTCATAGCACATTTTTAGATTACTTAGATAAATTTGGTTTTAACAGTAAAACCGGCGTTGATTTGCAGGGAGAAGTTTCGTCTAAAAATGAAATTTTAAAGAAAGGGTCTGACTTTGGGTTTGCCACTGCCTCTTTTGGGCAAGGGATTGAAATGACTCCCTTGCAGTTGGCTAGCGCCTTTTCTGTTTTTGCCAACGGGGGTAAAACAGTAAAACCCTATATTGTTGAAAAAATTGTTCACGGCCAAGAATTAATTAAAAAGAATCCTCAAATTTCAGATTCTGTTATTTCACAAAAAACGACTTCAGAGGTAACGACCATGTTAACCAATGTTGTGGAAAAAGGCTTTGGCTCTGGGGCAAAAATTCCAGGTTATTATTTGGCTGGCAAAACAGGAACTGCCCAAATTCCCTTTAAAGACAAAAAAGGATATTACCCAGATAAAACTATACAGAGTTTTATTGGTTTTGGGCCAGCTTTAAAACCGCAGTTTTTAATATTGGTAAAACTGGATGCTCCAAAAGTTTCTCAATCGGCCCTTTCAGCCGTGCCCATTTTTAAAAAATTAGCCCAATATATTATCAATTATTGGCAGATACCGCCGGACTATTGAGCGACGAAATATAATTTCCTTATCGTCGCGAAACCCCTTCACCAATTTT
>CAYIDV010000015.1:0-13997 GCA_964362315.1 uncultured Candidatus Saccharibacteria bacterium | reverse complement strand
TACGAGATGTAGCCGTGACTGGAGTTCAGACGTGTGCTCTTCCGATCTGGTGTCGTTTTTCTTTTTGATTGCAGAGCCTTCGTTGTTGGCAGCAGCCAATAATTCTTCACTTAATTTCTCTTGCATTGCCTTTCCTTTTTTTGATCTTGCCGCGTCTAAAATCCATCTTGTCGCCAAAGCGAACTTCCTTTCTGCCCTGACCTCCATGGGAACCTGATAGGTAGCCCCCCCAATTCTTTTTGCTTTTACCTCCAAAAGCGGTGAGACATTTTCAATGGCTTTTTTAAAAACTTCCAAGGGTTCCTTTTGGGTTTTATTTTTTACCACATCAAAAGCGCCGTAGACAATTTTTTGGGCAATAGTTTTTTTGCCCTTTTTCATCACCTTGTTGATGAATTGCGCCACCTGTACGTCTTGATAAACCCTATCTGGTGAAATTTTGTGTTTTTTATAGGCTCTTCGCACGAAAATTCTAAATTTTAAGTTTTAAATTTTAAATCAAACAGTAAATGACTTAATTTTTAAATTCTAAAATTTTGATTTCATTTAAAATTTATATTTTATATTTTAAAATTAAGAGTCCTTTGGTTTCTTGGTGCCGTATCTGCTCCTTCCTCTTTTTCTGTTTTCAACTCCAGTGGTATCTAAAACTCCTCTTACAACATGGTATCTGACTCCCGGTAAATCTTTAACTCTGCCCCCTCTGATTAAAACAACAGAGTGCTCTTGCAAGTTATGACCTTCTCCTGGAATATAAGCAGTAACTTCCATTCCATTTGATAATTTTATCCTTGCAACCTTTCTTAAGGCCGAATTGGGCTTTCTTGGGGTTTGGGTAAATACTTTAACGCAAACTCCCCTTTTGAACGGAGAGTGGTAATACGATGGCCGATTCTTTAACACGTTAAAACCAAAATCAAGAGCGACTGTTTTTTTCTTCCTCTTTAAGCTTTTTCTATTTTTTTTGATTAGTTGTCTAATAGTAGGCATACAAATTTTTTCGCGTCTGTTTTGCATTCCTTTTCGCGTCGGTTTTGCGGAGTAATGAATCGCAGAACTGACGCCAAACTTTTAGCTAAACTGACGCAAAACAAAATTGATCAAGGTTTAAAATAATAAAGCGCCCTTGCGCTTGTTGGTATTTAATTTAACAAAAAATAAAGGTAATGTCAACATTATAACCCAGTTATCAGGTAAAAAATATGCTCAACAACGGCATATAATATATGCAGTCCTCCAAAAAAAATAAGAAAAATCAAAATAAAAATTCCGTATTGCTGCAAAAATATTCTAATTTGTGAAAACTTGTTTGGTATAAGGGTAAACAAAATCCAGTGGCCATCAAGAGGCGGAATGGGAATTAAGTTAAAAAGGGCTAAAACAATATTGATTTGGACAATAAAAGAAAATATTAAAAATAGTCCCGGATTTGCTATAAATAAACTACTTGGCAGCAATCTTAATAACAATCCAAACATTATTGCCATGGCAATATTTACAATTGGACCTGAAAGGGCAACTTTCATAGAGCCCCATTTTTGGTCTTTGAGGTTATATGGGTTGATTGGCACTGGCTTTGCCCAGCCAAAAATAGGGCCTTGTCCGGCGGTTGCAAAAAGCAGCAATAATGGTAGAATAACGGAGCCAAAAAGATCTAAGTGCTTTAAAGGGTTTAAAGTTAAGCGGCCCTGATACTTTGCAGTGGAATCTCCCAATAACAAAGCAACGCTGCCATGGGCCAATTCATGAATGATAACCGAAAAAAGCAAGACAACTAATGAGAAGATTGTAATTACAATATCCATTGTTAAATATTAACATATCTTGAAAAAATATAAAGAGAATGGTAGGATAATTTTAAATTTCCAATTTTAAATTTTAAAGCAATTTTAAATGATAAAATGTTTTAATTATTTAAAATTTTGATTTCAATTAAAATTTATAATTTAGATTTTAAAATTAAATGAAGGTTTGTTCAATCTGTGGTAAAAAATCTGAGATGGGAGGATATCTTGTAAAATTAAGGGGTAAATACAATCCGACTAAGAAGAAAAGAAGATATCCAAATCTGCAATGGACTCGCCTATTATCAGGAAAGAGGGTTTTGGCATGTGCAAAATGTATTAAATCTTTCGCAAAAGTTTAATACATTTTAAAAAGGGGGTCGGGGAAATTGGGTATTTCCCCGTGTAGGAAATTATTCAAAACCGACGAGACGCGAGGCGCAATTGGCAAAGCCAATTCGCCCCGTCTGTGGGGTTTTGAAGGAGCGAGCCGGTAGCCCGAAGGGCGCCCGCCGTCAGGCGGGAAGAGGCGAACGACAAATGGATAAAAGCAATGGCTAAGGTCTAAAGTTTGAACTTTGTAGTTTGAATCTAAGATTCTTTCTTCTAAAAAAACGGAGTGTAGTATAGTGGCATTATACACCTACTTGCCCGCTAAAATTTTCATCGGGGTATAGTGCTCGCCCCGTCACCATTTTGCTATATTATTACCAAGCGAAGTGCGAGTTGTTCACCCCGCACCAATTTCGTAGATGAACTTAGTAATACTACCAATGACAGGCGAAGCCGCTTCGCTTTTGAGAGTGGTATTTCTAAATACATAGCTGAAATTGGTGCAGGGGCAAGTAGCAACATTCCTCACATGGGTAGAGCCACCTCGCCCAACAAAGGGGTACACCTACTCGGTGCACGCACTGCGCAAATAAATCTATGGTAAAATGGTGACGGGGTAAAGTAGCACAAGTCCACTTGCCCCACACCAAATGTCGGGGTGGAGTATGCTGGTAGTACGCGTCCATGGGGTGGATGTAGACCGAGTTCGATTCTCGGCACCCCGAACGAAATTATGGTGTGGGTGTGAAGTGGATTTAGTTTTGATTCGCCTTGTGATTAACACTGGGCGTCCAGTGTTAATCACTGGAAGATTCCCAGCACTCCGACCAAATCAAAAAAACGCCATATGGCGTTTTTTTGATTTATTATCCACGCACCAAAAAATATTTCTAAATACAAAGTTATAATTTTTTGGTGCGCGATTCCGCTAAAAATATAAGCTTACATTTTAAAACAAAAACAAAATTTAAAACTCTTATATTTTTAGCTTCATTTTTTCTCTAAAATATTTTTTATCTTATCAATAACCTGGTTAATATCAAACTGGGATTTTATCAAATAGTCATTGGCGCCCAACTTTAACCCTCTTTCAACATCTTCTTGCTGCCCTAAGTTAGATAAAATAATAATTGGAATTGAAGAGACTGAAGCATCAGCTTTTATCTGAGACAATACTTCAAAACCGTCAATATTGGGCAAGAGCAAATCAAGTATAATTAAATCCGGCTTTTTTTCTTTAACCATTTTAATCCCCTTTTCTCCGTCAATAGCTTCCAAAGCAACAAAACCTTCCGATGAAATTTTTTTGCTCAATAGGCTTCTAAAAAAATCGTCGTCCTCCACAATCAAAATACTTTTTTTCATATTAGTTTTTGGTTTTTAGTCATTAGTTTTGGTTTTTTAGTTTATAGTTTACTCTAACTAATAACTATTTAACTAAAACCTAAAACTTATAACTGATAACTATTTTAATTATACACTCCCCTAAAAATTTATTCAACTGCCAAGGGCAGAGATACAAAAAAAGTCGTTCCTTTGTTTTCTTTTGATTCAAACCAAATCTTGCCATGATGCCCATCTATAATGTTTTTAGTGATAAAAAGTCCCAAACCAGAACCAGCTGCCTCTATTTTAATAGCATTAATTCCTCTAAAGAATTTGGTAAACAACTTTGCTTTTTGGTCTTTGGGAATGCCTATGCCAGAATCTTGAAATTTTAACTCTATGTGCGTTGGACGAACATCCAAATTAATGTTTATATTTCCTCCCGCCGGAGTATATTTTATGGCGTTATCAAGAATGTTTTGAAAAGCAAGATACATCTTTTCCTTATCCAAAAGAATCTTTGGGATTTCTGTTTTAGGTTTTTGGAATCTAAAGTTAATTTTTTTGTCTTTCATCTCATCTTGCTCAAATGCCACCACCGATTCAATCAAATCTCCAATATCAACAGGAGTCAAATCGTAAAGACTTTTTTTATCTCCAACTTTTGCCGTATCCAACAAATCTTTTACCAGACAAATTGACGTTTCGTTGCTTTGGGATACTTTTTCGATAATTTCCTTCTGTTCTTCGCTCATTTGGCCAAAATCTCCGCCTAAGAGCATTTGCAGCGATAGTTTCATTGATGATAAGGGTTTTTTTAATTGATGGGCAGTCAAGACAATAAAATCCAGGGGCGGATTTTTGTCTGTTTTTAAAAATAATTCTTTCTTTATGTCTGATTTTTTGGGCATTAAAATTACTATACCTTAAATTTTTTCTTTATGATGCCCTTCTTTGAGGCATCAATTATTTCAGAAGTGTAAGACAATGAATAAGACTGGTCCTCGTTTTTTCTTTCTATCTTAACATAATATTTTCCTTTTGGCACCAAACAATAGTATCTTCCGTACTCATCTGCGATCTTATGGCTTACCTCGGTATTGGTTGAGGGCATTATAACTCTTAAGACAGCAAAAGACAAAGGGATATTATTCTCTTTTTGCACCACATGGCCAAAAGATTTTGGTTTTAGCCCAAAAATCCTAAGTAGTAATAAAATAACATAGACGCTAAATATGATTACATTATATGGCTGGGGCGCAAAAAGAAAAGCAACTACGGCAACCACAAAACCTATTATGAAAAATGCATCTGAAATCTTGTTTAACAATAAATCCCACTTGGAATAAAATTTCATAAATGTTTTGTTCTTTTTGGCAAATTCGTTCCAATCAAATTTTAAAGGATCTAAGGGAATATTCATAGTTAACACTTCCCCCCTTTTTTTAATTTCAATTTCTCCTCCAGAATAAATATTATTGTAAATTTCGTCCTCTATCTTGCCTGACAGTATCTTTGAAGGAAAAGCATAATTTGTTTTTTGGGCTTCTAACTTGTAAGTTCCAGGTGGCACCAAAAAACCATACCGGCCGTCAATATCAGTGATGGCAGAAGCAGTTATATTGCCTTTTAAATCTTTTAAAATGACTTGGGCTGGGTCTAATGGCTGTTTGGTTACAGAATCATATGCTACCCCCCAATACTTAATTCTTTTTTTAATGCCAAGAGCAGTTAATAGGCTGCCTATTAATCTTAATAAAATAAAGAAAATATCGGCAAAGGAAAAAGAAGAAACAACCGGGACAGCTGCCACTGCCCCCCAGCCAGCGCCAACAGTTGATATTACTTTGGTGGCAACTGATACTTGAGGTTCTTCAATAATTTTCTTGATATCTCTTATGATACTCTTATTATCTATTTCTTTAGTAGTTATTGGTTGCTCCAAAGGTGGTTCTGTTTTAGGTGGAGGAGCAGGGGGTAATGGAGCTGTAGACGGGGATGGTGAAGGTGGTGGAGGTGGAGGCGGAGGAGGTGGAGGCGGAGGCGGAGGAGGAGGTGGCGGCGGAGGAGGTTCTTCCTTAGTGTTCGCCACAGAACAAGTTGCAGTTTGGCCGGCAACCACTGTAATTGTCTGGCAGTTATCCTCTGTTTTTTTCCAGCCCTCAGGCACTATTTCAGTTGCTGAATATGTTCCTGGTGCAAGGTTGGTTTGGATGTTAGAACCAGAATTACTTTGAGTGGTGATGCTAAAATTAGAATAACCAGAACCTGTAACTGTAAAGTCAAATGTGCTATCGCCGCCAGTGGTTGTTTTAATTACCTTAATTTCACCTGTTGTTGGCGGCGGTACCCCGCCAGGTGGCGGAGGACTTGCTGTGGTTACAAAAAAAGGAGAGCCGCTATCGCCTGAGCTTTGTGCCGCGGCAGAACACGCAGAGCTTGCATTCTGGTCGCAAACAAAGGCAAACCAATCCTTGCTCCCAGCATCGGCGGCTAAGGTACTATAGGTGCAAGATGACTGAGACCCTGAAGTTGTTGCTGCTGATATGCACCAATTGCCCCCGGGACAAGTGGGAGATGCATTGTTGTTTGCGGTAACGGAATTTGTCTTGCAAATTGCCTGATAATAATTATCTGAGCTTGAATCGGTGGCAGTTGATGTAAATCTGACATTACTGCCAGCTTGGGTTGGAGTATTTGATGAAGACCCCTGGTCTGATGGACCTGCCGTAAAAGAGGGAGCACCGTTAGGGGTGTAAGTAATGGTGATGGTAATTTGGTCTACGCTAGCTGTCGGACCACCTGCGCCATTTATAACTGATATGGCAAAACCAAAATTAGAATCATTAATATCGGTAGCTGTCCAGGTTTCTCCCCATAAATCAGAAACGCTTCCATAGGTTATTACTGTATCGGTCGAAGGCCATGATGATCCGCTTGATTTATCTGTTGAACCAATTGTTCCGCCCTTAACAATTCTCACTCTATTATCATTGCAGACATCAACACCACCGCTACATTTTCTTTCTACATTAACTTGAATACCATTAATTGTTGCGCCACCAGGAATACTAAATCCAAAATTGGTTGCTTTAAGGTAATAACTGGCGTCATCTAAAAAAGGGATGATAGCCGTAGCATAGGTATCGTCGCTGGCGGAAGCGTTTGAAGGATTTGACCACGAAACTGTTCCGACCGACATATCATTTACTATAGTTGACGGGGAATTAGGACCAGCAGTGTCCGCAAAAGTAAATTCTGGAAACAAAACAAAAAAAACAATAATGAATATTACTACAGAAAGTAAAATTTTTGATGACTTATGAGGCATCTTTGATATTATTTATATTTCTATATTTTAACAATTAAAAAAATGGTTAGCAATGTGGATTAAAATTTGGTTAGTAAAAAAATAACTAACATCTAGATGTTAGTTATTTTTTAGCCCTGGTTTCCATAGGTTTCTATGAAAAAACCTAGGTGGGTGTTCTCATGTCCCAGACCACGGTCGGGACGAATATTGGACTCCCTTAAAAAAGCTAATTATAGAAAACTCATTTGGAATTGCCAGAGCTATCTTTATTTTAATAATTCAAAAAATCGTGTCAAGCCCCGTTAGAAGTTCGGGTAAAAAATAATTTTGGTGAAATTATTTTTTACTTCTCATTTCAACTATTTATATTAACAATTATTTTTTCTAGTTATACTTTTATATATCAATCCAAACTTCTAACGGGGCAAGCCTATAATTACAATCCAAGAACCTTCGCTAATTGCTTTATTAGGGAAACGATAACTGGAGGAGGCATTAAACTGTTGGAAACAATACCTTTATCGTCTTTGAATTCCCAAGGTTTTTCTCCAATTTTAACCTTTTGGTTTTTATCATCAAACTCATAGTAGTATTCTGGAGTAATCTCATAATCATCGTAATTCTCCTTAACTTTATCAACTGGAACAGCATTACGTAGAAATATTTTAGAGATACCATGCATCTTGTTTACCCGTTCCATTAGCTTTTCGTCCTTTTCCAACCTTTCTCTAATCGGCTCAATCCCCAATTCATCTCCTTCTTTAGTTACCATTGCTACTCCCTTACATTGAGGATTGTCGCAAATTAAATGAAATTTTTTTCTTTCTGTATCGTACTCTATTTTTTTTGTCGCTAACAGTTTTAAATTTCTAGAAGTCTGGCAAATAGGGCATACTACCCGGTATTTTACCCTTTCATCAATGACATTGGTCGGCACGTCAATTAATACGAAAATATCCGGGTCGTCTCTGTAATTAATCAAAGTTTTGAAAAATAATGAGTAAGACACTTGATCAAAGTCACGGGGAAATCCGTCAATGAAAATTGCCTTCCTGCCTAATTTGGTAATCTCTCTTTCAGTCAAAGCCAAAATTAATTCTGTAGGCAAAAGTGCCTTTGTCGATCTGCTTTCCATTGAAGTTATTATTTCCTCAACAGAAAAAGGTCCTCGATATTTCTTTTCCAAAAATGATATTAATTCTTTCTTTTTTTCCTTGTCTTTTATAGCTTCATCAAATGACCTTATCATATCTCCAATGGAAAAATGCTCTATCTTATCAGGAGCAACAACTTCTTTAAACATTTTTGAGTAAGTCCCTTTACCAGAGCTTTTTTTCCCTAAAAGGTAAACTATAAATGTCTTATTTTTTAAATACTCTCTTAATTTCTTTATTTCTGGGCCTGCTTTGTACTCAAAATATTCTTGCCTTTGATTGGCATCGGTCAAATCAAACTTTTTCTCTTTGTCATCTATTTTTGTTTTAAAAATAGGGAAATCAATGTTTGTCATATGATTCCTTTTACCAAAATATTATAATCTTTACAAATTAAAGAAAAGTGCCCCGTTGAACGGGGCACTAACAGACTAATTGGCTCTATTTCTTCATTCCCATTATCCTAAACATTTTCGTGTCGCACTTTACGCAAGTACCAGTCATAGCCAACCTTGTTCTGCCTCCTTTGCCCTTCATTGTCACCTCTTTTGGGTTCTTCATTTCCCTTTTTGCTTTGCATTTTACGCAATAAGCTTCCATTGTTGTAGTATTTAGTATTAAGTATTTAGTATTTCGTATACTTAATACTTTATACTTGATACTTGATACTTTTTAGAATCGACCTTGTCCCCCGCGATATTCTTAGCATCGCTGGGCGAATTATTCACAGCTTAATCTATCTTACTTTATGAAATAGTCGTAGTCAAGGATGTCGTCAAGTCTTTTCCAAACTATGCATTAAGTTGGATAATAAGTCAATATTTATTTTTCGCTCATATTTCCTTTTTCTTCTACCCTTTGAAAATATGCAAACATATTTTCTGCACTCGTTCGGGAAAAAAATTATACTTCGTTAAAATGAAAATAAGTTTTCATTTTTTCTCGTCCAATTTTTTTCCATCTCTCCTTTGAAAATAGAATATATAAATAATCTCTAAAATGCCAAAAGTATTAATAATTAACAAGGCAATAAACCAATTTCTTTGGTTATTATGAGCCGACTTCCACAAAGCAATACCTTTCCAAATCAAAGACCAAACCATTAAAAGTAAAAACAAAAAAGCATATTGAGGCTGATTTATTATTTCTAAAAATTTTATCGTTTGAGAATCAATCATTTTCTGCTGAAACCTGAAACATGAAACTTGAAACACAATGGACGAGCCGTAAAATGTTTCAGGTTTTACGTTTTATGTTTTATGATGTGGTATCCCGCTACCCCAAAAGCTACTGATACGTTTAACGATTCTTTTTTCCCTATCATTGGCAAATAAATAATTTTATCTGATTTTTTTAAAATTTTGAGGGGAATGCCCTTCACTTCGTTACCGATTATTAAGGCCAAGGGGAATTTCGGCTTGAATTTTCTATAGTTAATGGTTTTTTTGCTTTGTTCTAAGGTAACAATAAAAATTTTTTCTTTACGCAGTTTATCTATTAATCTTCCTGTCTGTTTATAATATTCAAAAGGAACTGTTTTATCTGCACCAAGGGCTGTTTTTGCAACCAGAGCACCTAATAAATTAGGTGCTCGGCCGAGCACTTTTCTTTTGAGAAAAGTGCTCTTGTTTTCTCCTATTGGAGGCCTACCCGATATTCCGCATAAAAATATCTTACTTACCCCCAACGCGTCAGCAGTTCTGAATATTGAGCCGATATTTTCCAAACTCCTTATATTGTCACATATCACATAAAAATCCTTATTTGGAGTAATCACGAATATACAAATTTAAAATATAATATACAAATTACGAAATATTTAAAATCCTTCTATATTTTACGCCATCACGAGTAAAGTAAATTAAAATTGCGAGTTTATAATCGCCTGACTTTATATATCCTATTGCCTGTTTTATATCAACATACCCAAATCTTGGTCTAACTTTCAATTCTATTACAATTTTATTATCTATTACGAAGTCCAGAAAATATTTTCCGACATCTTGATTATTGTATTTTAATTTTATAAACTTCTCTTTTTCGTAGGGTATTCTCTTTTCTTGAAGTTCTTTGCCAAATGCCTCTTGATAATACTTTTCGGGCATTCCAAATCCTATATTGTTAAAAATCTTAAAAGCGATACCAATAACTTTATAACTCAGCTCTGGATAAATAATTTTATTTTCACTCACAATTTGTATATTTAAGAGTATTCGTATATTCGTGACTACTCCTACAACAATCGGAAGTTGTTTATCACCAAACCAAAGTCATATCCCAAAAATTGAGCTGCTTTTCGACAAAAAACCATTCTTTCGGTAAAAATTTCAAAGTATTCTATTATTGGACAAAAGTTAGTATCAATTTTCAAAGTTAGGGTTATTTGCTTTCTTACACTATCAACTTTTAACTTACTGTCCCTTGCTGCGTAATTAACCCTATCATGTATATCTGCCTTTATTTTTTCCATATCTTTTTCTGTAACCCTTGACCTGTCAACGTCAGATTTATCAGCCAATACTAAAACTGCTGTAATGGGACTTGTAATTTCCATTTCTTCAACATCATGATTTGCAATAGCTTGCATAATCAAAGCTAATTCATTGGGCTCAAATTTGTTTGAGAATACCTGTTGAAAAAGCATCGCTCCAAAATAATGGTGGTATGTTCTCGTCATAAAATTACCCATATCGTGGCAAAATCCGGCAATTGCCGCTAATTCTCCTTCTCTCTGACCCAATCCTATACTTTTGGCAATACTTAATGCCCTGTCAGCCACTATATTTGTGTGCCTTAACCCATGATTAGTATAGGAAATTGCAGTCATTGACTCTTCGGTTTGCCTTATAAACTCCAAAATATATGGATTTTGTTTAACGTCTTGTAAAGTAACCATAAATTTATGATCCTTGTAATCTTTTAATTTTTATAATCCCATACTCTTTACACTGTTTTAATATAAACTTTACATCCTTGCATTTTTCAAGTATTTCATAATTATTTTTTAACTTCTCTATTTTTTTTAAAGATATACTGTTCTGTTTAAGAATCTCCACTAATATAGTTGGAATAAAGTAAAGATCAAATACATTTTTTTCTCCATTACTTTTGGGCGACAAACCTATTATCACATCAGAAGTTTTCGTAGACTGAGTATATTTTTTAACTCCTGATTTATAAAATCGATCTACGCCCCCTCGCGTGCCTCCAGTGAATCCAACTGATCTTCTTGCAGTTTTTACCTGTGCTCTAATAATTTCTTCTTTATTATTTTTCTTAAAAACAATTACTATGTCATAAGGAGATAGGGGTAAATCAACCAAAGAAACATTTTGGTATTTTTTCATTAAAATACCAACCGTAATATGTTCATTAGCAAATCCTTCAACAGAAGCTTGGAGTCCTTTTATTGCTCTTTCGTCCATAAGTTTATAATAGTATTTTATTTTTTTCTTTTTAAAACAACCAACTGTTCTGTACTTATTCTCTTGTCTTTCAACCCATTGGCTGGATTCAAATTAGATTGAAACATCACGCGAGACGCTATGTTATCAACTAATGTAATTTCGTGTTGCCAGCCAATTTTAGTAAAGTGTTCAAGGAAAATATGATCTATTGGTATTGACATAGAACGAACAGACGCCGAACCAACAAATAAAAATAATCTGTCACTGATTCTATTTGATATATTATCGAGCGATCCTAAAACTCCGTAGAAATACCTTTTAAACATCTTTAACAAATGAGGTTCTTTTATTTTGTCGCGATAGTATTCGTATGTATTTGAGTAAATCGTTATTGGTTCTACTTTCCTGTAGGGAAGTTCTTTTTGAGATAATTCTTTAATTTCATCTTCTGAGTACCCCAACCAAAATAAATCTAATTTAGAGTTTCTAATATATTCTTGAGCTTGAAGATAGGGGGGCGAAGTAATTAGAATATCCCAATTTTTATTTAGCATGTAGTTTTCTTTTGAGATATCGATGATATCAATTCCTGCTTTTATTTTCTGTTGTATTTTGCCTTGATTATTTCTTAATAGAAGATTTTTATAATCTTGAATCTTATCCATTGCTTTTTTTATTTCATCTATTAACAATAATGAGGTTTTAGTTTCCCAATCATATTTTAAGAAGTTATTAACTCTCTCTCGAGCAAATGGTGAGCTAGATAACTTCTGCCTCTGCGCATCATTATAAGATAACTTCCTTGTTATCTTTAATAGGGGAAATGTTAATAGTAATTTTAAATTTTGATTATCTATATTATGGTAAAACCCCCAAACTCTTTGAAGATATGGAATAGCTTGTTTGGGAAACCAATAATTTAATTTAGACCAGTTGGGTAAAAAACTTTTTTTTGATGATTTAATATCTTTAAATATTTCATTTAAATTCACATTTTTTACAGGATTCATTGTTGAGGCAGAATGAATAAATTTGAGCATTGGATTTAAGTCCCACAATTCATAATTCAACCCGTACATACGCGCAACGAGCCCAACCGTACCACTTCCCGCAAAAGGATCTAAAACTTTGTCTCCTGGTTTACTATAGTTTTTCAGAGTATAAGATATTACTTGTGGTATAAACTTTGCTGGATATCTATATAAACCAAACGTACCATAGGTAGTCGATGGTATTTCATCAGCTGACTCCCTAAAACAAATTTTCACCTCTCTTAAGTTTGATAATGTTTCCATAAATCTGTATTATTTGATTTTAATAATCCTATTTTTCTGAAAATCTTTTTTCCACTTCCTGCCAGTTTACCACGTTCCACCATGCTTTCAGATAATCACCTCTCATATTCTTGTATTTTAAGTAATAAGCATGTTCCCAGACGTCGTTGCCCATAATGGGAAAATATCCTTCCGTTATTGGATTATCCTGGTTTGGAGTAGACATAATAGTCAATTTACCGTCTTTGTTCTTCACCAGCCACACCCAGCCGCTCCCAAAACGTTTTACCCCGGCGTCATTAAATTTATTTTGAAATTCACTAAAACTACCGAAAGTTTTCTTAATTTCCTCGGCCAACCCGCCTAACGGCTCCCTGCCCCCGTTCGGTTTCATAATCTGCCAAAACATAGAATGGTTTAAGTGCCCCCCCCCATTATTTCTGACCGCAGTCCTTATTTCTTCTGGAACTTCATTGAGGTTTTTCAATAAATCTTCTAATGACTTCCCTAAAAGCCCGCCTTGTTTTTCAAGAGCAGCATTCAAATTATCAACATATGTCTTATGATGCTTGTTGTGATGTATTTTCATCGTTTCCTCATCAATGTATGGCTCTAGGGCGTTGTAATCGTATGGTAAGAGAGGCAATGTATAAGTTTTCTTTTCCATGTTTATACTTATTATACTATAAAAATTAAAATATTAAAGCTTAAACTTCTCCTTTTTTAATTTTCGCCCTTATCTTCTCAACGAAATTATTGAAATAATAAAGGTTGTGAAAGGTCAGTAATTTTAAAGCAGTCAACTCTCTGGCTCTTAGTAAATGACAAACATAATCTTTTTTATAATTTATACAAACATTGCAGATGCAATTTTTATCCAAAGGTTCTCTTTTTTTTAAAAATTTCTGTTGTTTTAAGTCTAATCTGCCATTACTGCCAAACAAAATACCGCGTCTGGCGTAATGAGTGGGCACAGTGCAGTCAAAAGTATCTATGCCCGATTTTATTATGGTTTTAATATCTTCCAAATGACCTATTCCAAGCAAATGGCGGGGTTTTCTCTCTGGTAATTCTTTTATTACCCAACTTAGCATTTTGGGCATTTGGCTTTTGTCATTTCCAAATTCTCCGCCGATACCAAAACCATCAAAATCCATTCTTCCGATATATTGAGCAGATTTTTTCCTTAAATCCTTAAATTTTCCGCCTTGCACAATTCCAAACAAAGATTGTTTTGTTTTTTTAATATCAATACAAATCTTGGCCCATTTATGAGTTTTTTCCAAAGATTTTTTTGTATATTCATGATTAGCCACGGGAGTAGTACATTCATCAAAGGTAAAAATAATATCCGCCCCTAACTTTTCCTGAATTTTGATGGATTCTTTGGGACCTAAAAATAACTT
>CAYIDV010000014.1:8494-14192 GCA_964362315.1 uncultured Candidatus Saccharibacteria bacterium | reverse complement strand
TATTGAGCGACGAAATATAATTTCCTTATCGTCGCGAAACCCCTTCACCAATTTTACTAATAATCTTGTGTTACAACCTTGACAGCCGAAGGCGCTTCGCCTAATAAACCTTTTATTTTAGATAAACATCGTTGAAATTGGTGTGGGGTTAGAATTTAGGAATCAAAAACCGCCTTGAGGCGGTTTTAAAATTCTATTGGAACTTTTAAATGATTAAATACCTCACCGTTATATTTGTTTAGTTTGTTTTTTCCAATTTCTTTCAAATTTTTCAATATCACTTTCAGTTATGAATTTTTTAAGAAGATTTATATGAAAGTTATCCTGCATCATCTGTCTCGATATAGCAAAAGCAAACATAAAGGATTGCTTATCTTTTTTATTCAGTGCTTTTGTTATTAATTCATTTAATTTTTCCAATTCCCAAAAGTCATTAAAGATTTCTGTAAATGGTTTTTCCGAACCAAGGAAAAGAAAATCATTATTTTTATTTAATTGTCGCCAATATCTTAATTCAAACTTAGGAGGTAATGAATTTTTTATTGTTTCTTGTATTTCTTTTGGTGCCTTTTCTACATTTTCTATAGCGCTTTTAATCATACTTACTGTGGTATAAACTTTCTTAGTGTCATCTTCTAATAACTTTAATGCTGTTTTTCTCAATCTTAAGAAACTTTGTAGTTCATCAATTTTAGATTTTGCTATGTCAGCTACAAAACCCAATACAACACCCAGCGCAACGCCCAAAACAATATCAAAAGATTTTTCCTGATTTAAATTAGTAATTTTTGAAAGTATAAAAAATATCCCAATTATAAGTAGTGTTGGAAACCATAAAAAGTTAAAAATCTTCTTAATATGATAAAACATAAGTTGGTGCTCCCAAGGAGAATCGAACTCCTGTTCCAACGCTTCGCCCGCCTAAATTTAATGCGGTCCCAATGGGATTCGAACCCATGTTACGTGAATGAGAATCACGCGTCCTGAACCGGGCTAGACGATGGGACCATTTTGGCTGGTAAAAACGTTATGTCCTGGGCCACTAGACGATGGGAGCTGCGAAATTTCTAATTTTCAATTACTAATTTCTAATAAAGTATTTTAGCACAAAATTGTTGTTTTGGAAAGATATGATATTATTAACTAATGGTAAGACATTTATTCAAAAATTACATTTATCCTATTGCTACCTTGTCTGGCAGCATTATTGGGGTTGGTTTTTTGTCTTTACCATATATAACTTCTAAGGTTGGCTTGTTGCCAACGCTTTTTTATTTTGCTGTTTTAACTGCATTAGTTGTTTTTATTCATACGATTTTTGGTCAAATTTGTATTAAAACCCCTGATTTTAAAAGATGGCCCGGGTTTGTTGGATTTTACTTTGGAGGTTTGGCTAAAAAAATAATACTAATCCCTATGGTTCTAGGGTCGTTTGGAGTTTTACTGACTTACTTGATTGTTGGCAGCCAATTTCTCAATGCCATATTTTCACCGATTATCGGCGGGGGAATGTTTTTTTACGTCTTTTTGTATTTTTTACTTTTAAGTTCAGCTATTTATTTTGGAGTAAAAGCAATTTCAAAACTTGAATTTTGGGCCATAGTTTTGTTATTAGCTTCATTTTTTTTAATATTTATCAAAGGGCTTTCCCAGATAAATTTAAGTAACCTTATCATTCAAAATTCAAAATTAGAAATTAAAAATTTACTTTTACCCTATGGTGCAATTCTTTTTTCTCTTTGGGGCACTGCTTTAATCCCAGAAGCTGAAGAAATGATACAGGGACACAAAAAATCATTAAAAAAAATTATCATTTCGGCAACTTTAATCCCTGCCATAATTTATCTTTTGTTTATTTTTTTGGTTTTAGGAATCACCGGAAGCCAAACAACAGAGTCTGCCCTTGTTGGAGTAAAAAATATATTGGGAGACGGTATTACTTCAGTGATTCTTTTTGTTGGTGTTATTACGACCTTTACCGCTTTTATTGCCCATGGATTATTTTTAAAAAAAGTTTTTATCTATGATTTAAAAGTAAAAGAATTCATTGCTTGGGCTTTGGTATGCTTTACGCCCCTTATTCTGTTTTTACTGGGATTTAATTCTTTTATAGCTATAATATCTTTTATCGGAGGAGTTTTACTGGGTATTGAAGGAATTTTAATTTTACTTATTTACAGAAAAATCGGCGGCAAAAGTTTTATAGTTTATCCATTGATATTAGTATTTATGTTGGGAATTGTGTATTCAGTAATATATTTTATTTAAATAATAAAACATGAAACGTAAAACGCGAAACATTTTACGAATCGCCGCTATGTTTCAAGTTTCAGGTTTCAAGTTTCAAGTTGTATGGCTTGGTACTTCGTAGTATTCATATTTATATTTTCTTGCCTAGTTCTTTCCTGGCTTAGTTCTCGCTTGATCAAATCTTTAGTTCAGGTAGCAAGATATTTACGCTGGCGTGAGTTTATAGTTGCATTTTTTTTGATGTCAGTTGCAACTTCGCTTCCTAATTTATTCACTGATTTTAATGCTGCGCTGCAAGGAAAGTTAGAATTGGCATTCGGAGACATTATTGGAGGAAATATGGTTGACTTGACTCTTGTATTGGCAATCGCAGTGTTTTTCAGCAAAAAAGGAATACCTGCAAAAAGTGAAATGGTGCAAAAAAGCGCTGTTTTTACCGCCATTATTGCGGTACTGCCTCTGCTTTTAGTTTTTGATGGGAATTTAAACAGAATTGATGGAATTATTTTAATTCTTTCATTTTTACTGTATTCTTGGTGGATTTTTTCAGAAAAAGATCATTTTCAAAAAAAATATTCAAGCCACCATACAACACCGGTTGCCGGATTTAAGGAGTTTGTAAAAAGTTTATTAAAAGTAATTATATTGCTGATATTATTGGTGGCAGCTTCAATTTCTGTAGTAAATTCGGCTCAATTTTTTGCAGATAACTTGGGAATTTCTCTAGGGCTGGTGGGAATGCTGATTTTGGGCCTTGGCAACTCATTTCCTGAAACTTACTTTGCGGTAGTTTCGGCCAGAAAAAATGAAAATTGGCTGGTGCTTGGCGATTTGATGGGTTCGGTTATTGTGTGTACTACATTAGTATTGGGGATTATCGCGCTTTTATTTCCATTTGAAATAAAAGATTTTTCTCCATTTATTATCGCCAGGATTTTTTTAATTACAGCGGCAATATTTTCGCTTTGGTTTATAAAAAGCAATAAAAAAATTACCAAAAAAGAAGGTTTATTTTTACTTTTCGTTTATATTATTTTCCTTTTGGTAGAAACTTTTGTTAAATACTAATTGGATCAAGAAGTTAAGGTTGTGAGAGTTTACAAGGCCGCTTATTCCAAGTGGGAAACTTGGCATAAGACCCACATAAAAAAGAAAAGAAAGTCCCGTTGTTATTTTGCATAGGCCCGGCGCGAAATCGCCAGGCTTTTTTTTAAAAAAAATTATGATAAAATTACTTTAATGGATTACTCGGCTTTGTTTTATATATTAATTATAACTGGAATCGGAGCAATAATTTTTTTGTTGCTGCGAAAAAAACAAAAGTCAAAAGGAGATGAAAGCTCGCTTTTGATGTTGCAACAGCAGATAAACCAAATCTCACAGGTTTTAGACTCAAAATTATCTGAGTCAAATAAAAACGCCCAGTTTCAATTTTCGCAATCCGCTAAAATTATCGGAGATGTCAGAGAACGCCTAGCAAAGCTTGATGAAACCAACAGGCAAGTGGTCAGCTTTGCCGACCAGTTAAAAAACTTGCAGGATATTTTAAAAAACCCAAAACAAAGAGGTATTTTAGGAGAGTATTATTTAGAAACAGTTTTAAAAAACGTTATGCCGCCGGGAACCTACCAAATGCAATATAGTTTTAAAGATGGCACCATTGTTGACGCGGTTGTTTTTGTAAAAGATAAAATTATCCCAATTGATTCAAAATTTTCTTTGGAAAATTACAACAGGATTGTTGAAGAAAAAAATCCGTCGGAAAAAGAAAGGTTGGAAAGGGTATTTAAAAACGATTTGAAAATGAGAATTGATGAAACTGCCAAATACGTAAAGCCGTCTGAAGGAACCATGGATTTTGCCTTTATGTTTATTCCTCACGAGGCAATATATTATGATTTGCTTGTTAACCAAGTTGGGTCTGTGAAGGTGAACACGCAGGATTTAATTGAATACGCCTTCAGGGATAAGCACGTGATAATTGTTTCACCCACCACTTTTTTGGCTCATCTTCAAACAGTTCTGCAGGGTTTAAAGGCATTGCAAATTGAAGAATCGGCAAAAGAAATAAGAAAAAGAGTGGAAATGTTATCGCGCCACTTGTTGAGTTACCAGGACTATATGAAAAAATTGGGAAGTCATTTGGAGGTTACAGTAAGCAGTTATAACAAAGCGGGTAAGGAATTTGAGAAAATAGACAAAGACGTGGCAAAAATTACAGATGGAAAACCAAGTATCAAAGTGGGAGAGGTTGAGGGACCTATTGTTGACGAATAATGTAATTTTTGCTAACCTTTAAGTCAATGCTCGCAGTAATTAAAACCGGGGGTAAGCAATATCTTGTTAAGCCCGGAGATAAAATAAAGGTGGAAAAATTGGATGCAAAAGAGGGAAAAGAATTTACCCTTAGCGAGGTTTTATTGTGCGACACTTCGACTTCGCTCAGTGCAAGTGAAAATAATAAAGTTGAAATTGGAAGCCCTTTTGTAAAAGGTGCAAAAGTTACTGCTAAAGTTTTAAGGCATGGCAAGGGAGAAAAACTGATTATTTTTAAATACAAGCCAAAGAAAAGATATAAAAGAAAAATTGGCCACAGGCAGCAATTTACGGAGGTTGAAATTATGAAAATAGAAAACTGAGTTACAGCCCGCTTTTGCGGGTTTTTGGTTATGGATAATTTAAATAATAAAATAAAATGGATTCTGCAAGAAAAGTATAATGGAAAACTAACAAAATCTGCAAAGAAAGATATTGAAAGATTAAAAAGAGGTGAGCCTTTGGATTATATTATTGGATTTACAGAGTTTTTGGGTTGTAAAATTGATTTGTCAAAAAAACCGTTGATTCCCAGACCAGAAACTGAATTTTTGGTGGAAAAAGCTATAAATGAAGATTTAAGATTTAAGAATTATGATTTAAGAATTTTAGACCTTTTTTCCGGTTCCGGTTGCATTGGGATTGCCGTTCTCAAACACATCAAAAATTCTCATGTAACCTTTGCTGATTCCGAGAAAAACGCTCTGGAGCAGATAAAAATCAATGCAAGAATAAATTTCCCTGATATGACAGATGCGAAACGTTTCGAATTTATTCTATCGGATGTTTTTGGAAATATCCTAAAGAATAAAAAATTTGATTATATCTTTGCCAATCCGCCTTATATTCCTGAGTCAAGAAAAAACAAAGTTCAAAAGTCTGTTTTAGAATATGAGCCGAAAGAAGCATTGTTTGGTGGAAGAGAAGGTCTTTTATATATCAGGAAATTTTTGGCAAAAGCCAAAAATTTCCTGAATCCCGCTGGTAAAATATATATGGAATTTGATTCCATACAGAAAAATAAAATTGAAAAACTTCTAAAAAAATATAGATATAAAAATTATGAATTTCAAAAAGACCAATTTGGTAAGTTTAGGTATTTATCCGCTAAATAGTATGCTTTGTGATATTT
>CAYIDV010000014.1:0-8394 GCA_964362315.1 uncultured Candidatus Saccharibacteria bacterium | reverse complement strand
CGTTGACTAAAAACATGCCGAGAAAAACAAAAAAAAGAGCTGTGCTGTATAGAATACAGCTCTTTTTTTTGAAAAAATGTTTTTGTGAATTACTATAGCAAATAAAATAATTTAGTAGTAAAATATAAATAACACTTTAATATTTAAATATGGTATAATAATAAATATGAACAAAAAACATTTTAAAAAATTCAATCTGATAAATAAATCAAGCGGGCAGGTGTCAAAAATACTAATTATTATAGCAGTAGTGTTTTTTTTAGTCATAGCGATAGTGTATGCGGGCGTTGTGGTTTTTTCCAAAAAAACGAAAAATTCAAAATCTAAAGAGTCAACAACAGAAACAACACAGCCTCCAAAACCAGTTTACGAAACTACGGTCGGCAATATAAGATTTGTCCTTCAATTTTCGCAAAGTTTAGGAAGTATCTTAGAAAGCAAATCGTCTTATGAAGAAGATTTTAAAACCACTGAAAGGTTTATTAAAGTGGTGGTTGGTGCCCAAAATAAAGACAAAAGCAATATTAGTCTGGGTTCGTGGGACATTGGTGATATTGTTGATTCAGAAGGCAGAAGCTTTGTTTCCATAAACGACAAACTATATAATTTATTGCCAAAGCCCGATTTATGCGGAACCCTCTTGAAGCCCGAATTTGAACCAGTGCCTTGCGTAAAATATTATGAAGTTTCAAAGGCATCAAAGGGACTTAAAGTAATGGTAAAAGTTACCGAAGGTAAAAAACAGCAATCGTTAATAGACTTAAAAGTTCAGTAGTTATAATTTTAAGACATGCTTAAAAAAAAATTAAAATACGAGGTTCCCATAAGTAAAGAACCAACAGAAACTTTTGAAGAACCAAAAGAAGTTGAAAGAGTCAGAGAAGAAATACCCGGGAAAGATATTGCAGAAATAAGGGAAAAAATAGAAAAAATTGATTTGGATGAGATAGAAAAATTACAAGTAACAGCCCAGGCAGAAACCATAAAATCTCTACCTGACCAAGAAAAGATAAAAAAATTATTAGGGATCGCTAAAAAAAAGGGAGTTGTATACGCAGTAAATATTGCCAAAAGAATGAATAGTGATTTTATTTTAGATACTCTGCACGACACTTTGGCAAAAGAAGGGTACTACAAAAATTTTAAATTCTAAATTTAATTCATTAGCATGTCGTTTTTATTGTCAGGTTTAATTTTATTTTTTTTGTTGGTTTTATTGGCCGCTGTGCTTGCTTTTTATTTTGAAAGTAAGGGAAAAAGCTCTATGATTGGCGGATTAGAAGAAGTATTGTTTCTGGTGATGATGCCTAAATTCCAGCCAAAAAAAGAGAGTGAAACTCCAAAAGAAGAGAAGGTTTTAATATCGCAGATGGAACAGGTACTGGCTAACTTTTTATCTCTTAAAAAACCTAAAGTTTTTTCTACTGTGCTTTCGGTGGCTTTGGAAATTGCCTCTCAAACTGGCGGCTCGGACATCTCTTTTTACGTAGCCGTACCACGGCATCTTGAAACCGTTTTTGAAAAATATGTGCAGGGGGTGTATCCCAGAGCAATCGTAGAAAAAATTCCCCAAGATTATACGGTTTTTGAACCGCAGGGACAGACAGCCGGAGCCTACTTGAAATTAAAAGAAAATTTTATTTTTCCCATTAGCACCTACCAAATATTAGAAAAAGACCCTCTTAGCACCATTACCAACAATTTAAGCAAAATTAATGCCAATGAGGGAGCAGCCATCCAATTAATTATTAAGCCATTGTCCAGGTTTAACCTGAGAGAAAGGGGTGAAAAAGTATTGCAAAAAATAAGGGAGGGAAAAAATATTAAGACGGCCGTAAGCGAAGCCAACCAAGGTGTTTTTATGGGAATACTCAAGGAAGTATCAAAAGACAGCGTCAAAAAAGAAAAGGATGAAATTAAAAAGAAAGAGCAAGGATTTGATCAGGCAGGGTACGACGCCATCCAAAAGAAAATACAAAAGCAACCATTTGAAACTAATATAAGATTGGTGGCATCAGCTACCTCAAAAGAAAGGGCTCAAGAAATTTTAAACCATTTAATATCTTCTTTCAGTCAGTTTTCTCTTTCAGCCCCCAATGGTTTTGATGCAAAGGAAGTCAAGGGCAGCCGCTTAAAAAAATTCATCTACGAGTTTAGTTTTAGGATATTCAACGAAAAACAAGTAAATATCTTAAATATAGAAGAATTGGCAAGCATATACCACTTTCCGACCCATTTAATTGAAACGCCTTATATTAAAACTTCCAAATCTCAGGTAACAGCTCCTCCGGCTGACTTGCCCAAAAAAGGCATTAATTTACTGGGAAGGGTTATGTTCCGCAGAGAAGAAAAAAAAGTTTATTTTGCTTTAAAAGAAGACAGAAGAAGGCATTTTTATATAGTTGGGCAGACGGGCACGGGAAAGTCTACTCTTTTGCAAGAGATGATACGCCAAGATATTGAAAACGGAGAGGGGGTGGCTGTCATTGACCCGCACGGAGAACTATTTGAACAAACTATAGCCAATATTCCAAAAGAAAGGGTTGATGACGTTGTTTTATTTGAACCATATGATCAAGATAGGCCAATTGGTTTGAATATGCTAGAATACGACACTCCTGAGCAAAAAGATTTTGCCGTGCAGGAAATGATTGCTATTTTTTATAAATTATTCCCTCCGGAAATAATCGGACCTATGTTTGAGCATTACATGAGAAACGCCATGCTGGCTTTAATGGCAGACAAAGAAAATCCCGGTACTCTTGTGGAAATACCAAAAATGTTCACTGATCCCCAATTTTTGCAAGAAAGACTGGCGAAAGTTAAAGACCTGGTTGTAAGAAATTTTTGGATAAAAGAATGGGCCCAGACAACCGGAAGCACCAGGTCTGATATGTTGGGCTACGTTGTCAGCAAAGTTGGCCGCTTTATTGAAAACGAAATGATGAGAAATATTATCGGCCAAGGGCATTCTGGTTTTGATTTGACAAAAATTATGGATGAGAGAAAAATATTTTTGGCTAATTTGTCAAAAGGTTTGACCGGCGAAGTAAACAGTTCTTTGCTGGGTTTGATTTTGGTTTCCAAGATACAAATGGCGGCAATGAAAAGAGCCAGAATTAAAGAAGCCGACAGAAAAGATTTTTATCTTTATGTAGACGAATTTCAGAATTTTACCACAGATTCAATCTCCACTATTCTCTCTGAAGCCCGCAAGTACAAATTGAATTTAGTCATAGCTCACCAGTATATTCCCCAATTAACCGACCAGATTAAAAATGCTGTTTTTGGCAATGTCGGCACTATTGGAGCCTTTCGCGTTGGAGCAGAGGACGCAGAATTTTTGGAAAAACAGTTTGAGCCCGAATTCTCCAGGTTTGATTTGGTTAATTTGGATAATTTTAATTTAGTTATGAAAATGATGTTGAACAATAAAGTATCAACGCCCTTTAAAATGGAAATTTATCCTCCTAAAAAAGGGAAATCTACAATTATTCAACCCATTAAAAAAATATCCAAATTAAAGTACGGAAAACCAAAAGCAATAGTTGAAGAAGATATTGCCAGGAGATCTTTTGTTAATATTACATTGTAAGTGTAAACATTGTAATGTAAGTGTAAATACCACAAAACCTGTCCCATGGGACAGGTTTTGTGGTATTATTAAGTAATGAAAATATCAATAACTGACAAATTTCTCTGGGACTTATACACCTTTGTAGAAAAAACAGATGATTTGGTAGATTTTATATTAAGTAGCGATTATAGAAAAGTAAGTATTCTATTGGGAGATCAGGATCCAATAATTAGAAAATATTATAAAGATATAGGTAGGAAAAATTTTAGTAAATTAATACATTATCTTAAAAAAAATAATTTTATAAAAAGTAAAAATCTAGAAAATAAAAAGGCAATTATGATTACCAATAAGGGTATAGATAAAGTATTAAAAACGAGTTTTGATATTGAGGTAAACAAAAAAAGAAAAGATGGAAAATGGATAATGCTAATGTTTGATGTACCAGAAAAAAGTCGAAGGTCTAGACGATTATTAAGAAGTATTTTACATAATCTAGGTTATAAAATTTTTCAAAAAAGCGTTTGGATTTCCCCTTATGATGTTTCTAAGAAAACCGAGAAATTATTACAACTTTACTCTTTAGATAAGTACGTTAAAATATTTTTAATTGAAAAAGTTAATTATTAGTCTATCATAATCTATCATATATAAAATCACACTTTCTGTCCGATCGGACAGAAAGTGTGAACTATTTGAACCAATAACTTCTAGTTAATTCAGCAGGTTTTCTGTTTTGTATTTTATATATTTGCTATTTTTTTGTGGTTGTTGTAGATTTATATATCGTATGACAATGAAAAGCGATATAAGAAAACTCTCAAAAAAAGACATTAAGAAAGTTGCTGCTATAGCTTCAAAAAACTTTTCTGGCTTGAAAGATATTAAAAAAGCTCACCTTTGGATCAGGTGCAATTTTTTGTCTTTTCCTCGCATGCAGTATTATGTTGCCGAATTAAAAAAAGAAGTGGTGGGTTATATTCTATGGTCAGAAAAAGGTGGTTTTAGGGAAAATGCTGTTTTTGAATTAGAACAAATAGCAGTTGCAGAAAAGTTCAGAAATAGGGGAATAGGCAAGGCTTTAATTTCAAAGTCTCTTTCGGGAATTAAAAAGTACCTTAATAAAAGAAAATCCAAGTTAAAAATAATAGAGGTTACTACTCGTAAGGAAAATCCAATTGCAATTAAATTCTATAAAAAAAACTTAGGTGCTAAAGCTGAATGCACAATTAAAGATTTTTTAAGAGGGGACGAGGTAGTAATGATTGCAAGAAAAAATTAAAATAATTTAAATGCAAGATTATAAAAAAATTGCAAACGATGCCAGAAAAAAAGTCCTTGAAATGATTCACAGGGCCGGCACCTCACACATAGGATCAAATTTTTCCTGCATAGACATTCTAACAGTACTATTTTCCAAATTGAATTTGGACAATCATCTAAGAAAAAACAGGGACAGGTTTGTTCTTTCTAAAGGATGGGCGGCGGCCTCTTTATATTATTTTTTGGCCCAGAAAGGAATTATTCCTAAAAAGGATTTAAAAACTTATTGCATTGGTAATTCAAAGTATATAGGATTAGCAGAACCAAGCGTCAGAGGGGTGGAAGTAGCAGGAGGAGCAATGGGCCATGGATTACCTATTGCATTGGGAATGGCATTGGCAGCCAAATTGGGAAAAGAAAAATGGAAAACTTATGTATTAATGTCAGATGGAGAGTTGGACTGCGGAACCACTTGGGAATGTGCAGCATTGGCGTCACATAATAAATTAAATAATTTAATACTTATTATTGATTGCAACGGATTTCAGGCAATGGGAACTAAAAAAGAAGTTTTAGACATGGAGCCGTTAATTGGTAAATGGAAAGCATTTAACTGGACTGTTACAGAAATTGACGGACATAATTATAATAAGATTATCAAAGCTTTGGATTTATCAAAAAAAACAAAAAAACCGCTTGTAATTATTGCCAGGACAATTAAAGGAAAAGGAGTTTCATTTTTTGAAAGAAAGTTAGAGTGGCATTATAAAAATGTCGATTTGGAAAATTATAAGAAAGCGTTAGCTGAATTAAATTATGAAAGATAATTTATCTTCTATACCTGGCTTTGTTAAGGGCTTACCCAAAGAAAAAAATAAGGAGAAAGTAGCTAGAAAAGCAAGGGGAGTTTTTATGGAAACTCTTGAGGAATTAGCTGTAAAAGATAGGAAAATTATTTTAATTGTTGGAGATGTAGGTTTCTCTTATATGCAGGAATTCAAAAAAAAATATCCCAATCAGTTCATAAACGCGGGGGTTGCCGAACAATCTTTTATGGGAATGGCCGCCGGATTATCACAAAGCGGTTTCAAGCCTTATATATACTCCATGGTTCCTTTTGTAATTATGAGAAACTACGAGCAATTAAGAAATGATATTTGTTACGGAAGTGCAAACGTAAAACTCATAGGAGCTGTAGGAAATGTACACTATCGTTTTCAAGGAATGTCCCACAATCTATTGGGCAAAGAAAACGAGGAGGACCTGCTTAAGAATTTGCCAAATATCCAAAGATTTTATCCTCAGAATACAGATGAGGTGAGAAAAATAGTTTTAGATACTTATAAAGATAATAAACCAACTTATATTCGTTTATAAATTTGAGTGAAAATTCTCATGTGCGGAATATTTGGCTATATTGGAAAAGAAAATGCCTTACCATTTTTAATTGACGGATTGCGCAAAGAAAGCTATAGGGGATACGATTCCAGCGGAGTCGTTGTTTTTGACAAAGAAAAGTTCCAATGCTTAAAATCAGTGGGAAAATTGGAAAACCTTGAGCAAGAGCTCCAGGGAAAAACAATTTCAGGAAACATAGGATTGGGACACAACAGATGGGCTACCCACGGAAATGTTACTAAGGATAACGCCCATCCTCATACAGATTGCCAGCAGAATATTTTTGTTGTTCATAACGGTATTATTGAAAACTTCCAGATTTTAAAAGAAAAGTTGGAAGCTAAAGGACATAAATTTATTTCTCAAACAGACACGGAGGTCCTGCCTCATTTAATTGAGCACTTTTTCAAAGGCAATTTGGAAGAAGCAGTTAGACAGACCCTGGCCTTGGTAAAAGGGGCTTATGGGATTGCGGTTGTTTCCAAAAAAGACCCGCAGAAAATTGTGGCGGCCCGTTTTTCCGCTCCGCTTGTTATCTCCATAAATAATATCGGCGGGTTTGTTGCTTCAGATCCGGCTGCCATTTTGTCTCATTGTAATAAAATGATTTTCCTTGATGATGGCGAAATTGCGGTAGTCAAACCAGATAGTTCTGTTGTTACCGATTTAAAAAATAATCTAAAAGAAAAACCAATCACTGAAATTGAATGGACATTAAAAGAAGCTGAGAAAGGTGGGTACCCTCATTTTATGTTGAAAGAAATAATGGAGCATCCAGAAAGCATTGAAAATGCATTAAGGGGCAGATTACTGATTGAAGAAGGAAAGGCAAAGCTTGGGGGACTGGAAGGCGTTAAAGATAAATTAAGGGAAGTTAATAGGGTGCAAATTATTGCCTGCGGCGGCTCGTCTTACGCCGCATTGGCAGGCGAGTACATGATTGAAGAATACGCCGGAATCCCTACAGAAGTGGAAATTGGTTCTGAATTCCGCTACAGAAAACCGGTTTTTGACAAAAACACACTTTCCATTTTTATTTCCCAGTCTGGTGAAACAGCCGACACATTAGCAGCCTTGAAAGAGGTAAAGGAAAAAGGGGGATTGAGCGTTGGGGTTGTCAATGTTGTGGGATCTACATTAGCAAGAGAGGTCGGCTATGGAGTTTATACTCATTCTGGACCTGAAATCGCCGTGGCTTCAACTAAAACTTTTACGGCCCAACTGACTGCCTTGGCTTTAATTACTCTTTTTTTGGGCCGGCAGCGCCAGTTATCTTTGGTAATGGGTCAGAGAATCGCTAAAGAACTAAAAAATATTCCCCAATTGGTAAAAAAAATTTTAGAAAAAAAATCGGATATTGAAGCCCTGACAAAAAAGTATCAGCAATCTCCAAGCTTCTGCGTTATCGGTAGAAAATACAATTATCCTATCGCCCTGGAAGGCGCCCTAAAATTAAAGGAAGTGGCTTATATTCACGGGGAGGGGATTGAAGCAGGCGAATTGAAACACGGCTACCTTTCTCTGATTGGAGAAGATTTTCCTACCATCGCAATTATACCATCAGATTCGGTTTATGAAAAAATGTTTTCCAATATCCAGGAAATAAAAGCAAGGGGAGGCAAAGTGATTGCCATCGCCACGGAAGGCAATGCAGGAATTAAAAAAGCGGCCGATGATGTTGTTTACATTCCCAAAACTTTGGAAATGCTAACTCCCATATTGGCTACCATACCCCTGCACCTTTTCGCTTATTATGTGGCGGTGTTAAGGGGTTGCGACATTGATAAGCCAAGGAATTTGGCAAAATCTGTAACGGTTGAATAATGCTGTGACAAAAAAATTGGAAGGCCAAACCTTCTAATTTTTTTTATATTCTTTTTACATATTCTCCTGATTCTGTATTTACTTCAATTACATCTCCTTCTTCAACAAAAAGCGGCACTTGAATTTTGGCACCTGATTCCAGCACAGCTTCTTTTGTTCCGCCCTGGGCACGGTCGCCCTTTATCCCCGGCGGAGCTTCTTTAACTTTTAACTGAACCTTAATGGGAGCCGAAACATTGATTATTTTATCATTAAAAATTAAACCCTCAACTAACGAATTGGGTTTGAAAAATTTAGCCTGTCTTCCAATTTGTCCTTCTGTAAAAGAAAAG
>CAYIDV010000013.1:0-14849 GCA_964362315.1 uncultured Candidatus Saccharibacteria bacterium | reverse complement strand
CTCCGGCGTTGGATATGTCAACGGTTGGAGTATCTAAAAGGTTGGTGAATGTTCCGGACATCAAGATGCCAGTTGTAATTGTTCCTCCGGCAGTGTCTACAATATTAATACCATTGGTCAGGTTGCCGGTGGAGTTGGTGATCTCAATTGCGTCGGTTATGCCCGATGAAGCAGCAACATCAATCTTTAGGGCATTGTCAACTACAGTTGTACCACCCACGGTTGTGTCAAGCTGCTGGATTAAAAGTAAGTTTTCAGTATTTAAATCACCTGTTGCATTAGCAGATAGCGCATTATTAATTATTACTCCAGAATCAGTTCCCGCGGTTCCGCCATTATTTGTAAAGTTAAAACTGAATAAAGAAGCGTTAGCAGTAGTAATTGTAAAGTCTAAAGTTTGTACTGTTTCGCCAAAACCAATTGCGCCAGGTCCCGTAGCATCCCCTATTGTATCCCAAGTAGTAGAGCCTCCGGCGCCACAACCAGCATCCGTGGTATTACAAAGAGTTTTTGTGGTTCCGCCTTCATTTATTTTATATTTACCGGCTGATGAATCATACCAAATGTCACCGGCTGCAGCGCCTGACACTCCCGTAACACTTGTTTTCAGAAAATCGCCTGTGGCAATTGTCACTCTTCCAGAACCAGAATCCAATGTCAGTGCCGAGGAGCCCCCTGAGGTTATAGTTAATGCTCCTGCTGTAACCAAGTTTCCTGAACCGTCTAACACGGGGATTTGATTTGCTGCTGGAGATTGAGAGACAGCAAATCCGCCAACAGTGTTGGCGTTGATGGCATATCCTGCAGAAACAATACGCTGCCTTGGAGCAAGATTGTCTTCAGATCCAAAAGTAACTCCGGTACAGGAGCTTCCTGCGCTATTTTCCACTTCAACATTCAAATAAACTGTATCGTTATCTTGAAAATTAAAATCTAATGTATCTCCTCCAGCAGAGGTATCTCCAATGGGAGCATTAAATACTCCGTTCTTTACCGAAATTGTCATTGTTGAAGGAGTGCCTGTTGGCCAGACTTTCGTATCGGGAGACCCTACTGTGGCATCATCATAAATAGAAAATCTAAAACAATAATTTGTTCCTGATGAGCCGCCGAGCAAATTGCCGCTTGAATCAAGTAATCTTCCCTGCTGAACTAAAATTTTAGGCACTCCGGCAACTGCCGATACATTGAGTGAATTACTGTAGAAAAAGAAGACAAGGATTCCAAAAGAGAGTAAAACAACAAACAGAAATCTCTGTATATTCTTAGGTATTTTTTTGAACTTAAAAATACGGATTACTCCCAGAATCATATTTCTAAATTATATCACAAAAAAATAACTAAAGAAAAATAGTCAATTGTGGATAACTTTATAACGAATAAATAGAGTAAAAATTATCAAGGAATGTCTTTCAAAAAAACTTTGTCTCCTAATTTTAAACCTATATTTTTGGAAATCCCACCGTTAATTTCCAAAACATATTTGGCATTTTCTGTCGGTTCTATTGATGGGCAATCTTCCTGACAAGGCAAAGCGTTTTCTTTGATAAAAACAATTTCTTTTTCTTGGCTAATCCATATCATATCCAAAGGAATTAAAGTACTTTTCATCCAAAAAGGATACTTGTCTTCTTCTTCAAAAATAAAAAGCATTCCCCTATTTTTTTCCAAAGAATCTCTAAACATTAAACCCTGCTGCTGCTGGGCCAAAGTACTGGCAACCTCTACGACAAAGCAATTATTTTCAAAACAGACTTGACTTTCGCTTGGTAAGTTTGGCAGCTGAGGCTTTCCTTTGATAAAAATGATTGTTGAAATGAAAACAGCAATAATAAATATTAACGAAACGTATTTTTGAAAATTTTTATTCATATTATTCTATTTTAATATTGAAATGAAAAATTTACAAAGCACATCACAAAAAAGAGGTAGAAATTTAGGTAGAAAGTAAGGTCTGACTTTAAAAGTCAAAAATTTCAACGGCTCACTCGAGTGAGCCGTATTTTTGATGTATTTTTGTACTGTCCCAAAAAGTTATTGCGAGGTTATTGCGAGGTCCGACCTCGCAATAACTCTGTGAAGAATCAAACACCGCAATCCGCCAGCTGGCGGATTGCGGTGATTTTCATATTAAACCCTTCTTTAGAAAAGATTTTTTAATCTTTTAAAAAGTGCTAATGTCTTGGTTTAAAAGGTCTATCCCATTTTTAACTGCCGAGTCGTCTGGTATTCTTTTAAAGTCATTTGAAATGTTTGAAGTACTATCACTAGCAGTCCTTTCGCCTAATCCAACGTTCTGTCCCTCTTCAATATTGTAACCCTGTTGGGTTTGTTGAGAGAAATTAGAATAAAAGTACCAGACAGCAACAATAATAATCAGAACAATAAAAATTGCAATTGAAAATAATTTGAAACTCATAATTTTTTGATTATTTAGAATTTGCTTCTGGTTCCTTATCGACATTAGGAACTTTAGACAATGCTTTAAAGGTATCCTGAACGGCATTTTTGGCATTTTTCACGGCACCATCGCGAAGCGAAAAGAGGTCTTGTTTTAACTGGTCTCTCAGGGACTGGAATTGTTCTCTGAAGGTGCTTACCAAAGCATTTTGTCCGTCTGGTGCAGACGGGTCTTGAGTAATAGTAGAAACATCAATGTCGTATGTTTTTTTAGATTGATTAGCAACCGCTGTTCTGGCAGCAGCAATAGCTTCTTTGGCTTTTTGGATTGCCGTATTAACTGAAGATACATCTTGGCCGTTTATGGCTGCTTTTTTGGCTCTGGAATCAACTTTATTTAAAATAAATTCTAATTTATCTAATACGTTGTTAAAATGATTTGTCAGCGTCTTGTTAATATGGTTAGTTTGCCTTATAATTTTCTCGGCTGACTTTTGCCTGTTTTGATCTTTAAATTGTCTTATCTTGGATTGCACATTGGACCTTATTTGATAAGTCCCGGTAGTTTGAGCCTGAACCAAAGCAAAAGAAAAAAACAAGACCCCCGACATTAAAAGAGTTAAAATATATTTGCCTATTTTTTTCATGGAAGAATGATTAATTCTTTTTTAATATACTTTTTAGCGACCTTTATTATATTTTATACCTTTAAGCCAAAGCAGACAAGCGTCAAGTTATCAACAGGTTAATAATAATCCTTCACTTTTTTTAGATCTGTGTGTCTTCTTAGTTTTTCCAAAGCTTTCGCCTGAATCTGACGAATTCTTTCTCTGGTCACACCAAACTCTTTGCCTGTTTCTTCAAGGGTGTGCATGACACCATCTTCCAAACCAAAACGCATTGCCAGAATTTTTAATTCTCTTTGAGTCAATTCGCTGGAAATTTGACCCAACCTTTCTTTCAAAAGTTTCCTGGCAGCTTCAGCATTAGGCGAGATGGCTTTATCATCTTTGATAAATTCCGCCAGAATACTGTCTTGCTTGTCTTTGTCTTCGCCAATAGGGGTCTCTAATGATACTGCCTTTTGGGCAATTTTTCTAATGTGATGAACCTTATCAACCTCAAGACCCATTTCCGCGGCAATCTCCTCAGCCAACGGTTCTCTGCCTAATTCCTGCAAAAGATTTCTTCTTATTTTAGTATATTTTGAAATGGTCTCAATCATGTGAACCGGAATTCTAATTGTTCTGGCTTGGTCAGCTAAGGCCCTGGTAATTGATTGGCGAATCCACCAAGTGGCATAGGTTGAAAATTTGTATCCTTTTCTCCAATCAAATTTTTTAACTGCCTTAAAAAGACCTAAATTCCCTTCCTGTATTAAGTCCAGCAGGGTTAAATTGGGAGAGCGACCCACATATTTTTTAGCAATGGAAACCACCAGGCGCAAATTAGCCAGAGCCAATTTATTTTTTGCTTCTTCATCGTCGTGCTCAATTTTTTTGGCTAAATCTTTTTCTTCTTTGGCAGACAAAAAACTAGTTCTACCGATTTCTTTTAAATACATTTGTATCGGGTCAATTTTGCCCAAAAGAATTTTCTTTTGCTTTTTCTCTTTTTTCGGATTTATCTCTAAAAACTCTTTTGCCTCCTTTAATTCAACTCCTTTCTCTCTTAATAGATCATAAATTCTTTCTAACTCTTCAACATTATTTTCTATATTGGGAATAAAATATAATATTTCCGAAGTAGTCAAAAAACCGCGCTCTTGGCCCTTTTTTAAAATAGCTTCAACTTGTTCTGGCCTAATTTTGACTCTTTTTGCCCCCTTTTTTCTTATCTTTCTCTTTATCTTCTTTTTTGTCCTTTTCAATCTAAAAAGCTTTCTTTGATTTGTCTTTCTTAACTTCCTTTTTTTAAGTTTTTTAATTTTTTTATTTTTCATCACTTTACTCAATGCAATACTAATATACTAATCCCATACCAATTATACTAATATTAGTTTCATTGGTATGCACATTCGTATTATTGGTATCGCTTTATAGTTCTTTTGTCAATTTGTTGAATTCTTCAATTAAACTATTAACACTGGCTGAATCTTTTTTAACCTCGGCTTTTTTAATATCATCTGAAATCTTATTTAATTTATTTTTTAATTCTAAGTTTTTTAATTCCAAAAGACAAAGCTTAAATTCTTGTTCATTGTCTTCTCCAATATCAATTTCCCCTTTAAGCTCCAAAGCCGCCAGGAAATTTCTAAAATCATCGTCATCTGACATTACGCCATCTAAAATCTTGTTAAAATCCAGATTTTTTTCTTCAATCTCTAAACTATCAGGAGACAAATCAATGATTTTTCTTAACTCCTCTAAAAATTTTCTTACTTTTTCTGAAAAGAAAAGATACTGAGATTCCTCAATAAGTTTTATATAGCCTGGATTTCTTAATATTAGTGAAATAATTTTTTCTTCTATAAGTTTTTTTCTCTGGTCCTCAGATGGTTGGATAAAAGACGGCTGTTCTTCTTTTGATTTATTTTCCTGAAAATATCTTTCTGGCTTGACTTTAGCCAGTTCTTCCATTACCGCTTCTTCTCTGGTGCCAAGCATTTGTGATAATTTCTGGACCCAATGGGATTGCTCTATTTTGTTTGCCAAGCGTTTTATTGCCGGCAAAGTTATCCTGCTTATTTCTTTTTTGCCTTCAGGAGCGTTTTTATCAAAAACTGAAAAAGCCGAATCAAAATAATAATCCATTATTGACCTGGCCTTGCTAACTGACTCTTGCCATAAATTGGGGTCTTTTAAAATAATATCGGCCGGGTCTGCCTCCTTTATGTGTGCCTCTGCAATTTTAATGTTAAAACCTTGAACTTGGGCTGTATTAATCCCCCGCTTAGTGGCTGAATCTCCGGCAATATCGGCATCAAATGCCAGCACTAAATTTTCAGAATACCTTTTTAAAATATTTAAATGCTGCCAAGTTAAGGCAGTTCCGGAAGCCGCCACCGTATTTTCAAATCCGGCCTGGTGACACATAATAACATCGGTGTATCCCTCTGTCACCACGCACTGATTTTGTTTTCTGACCGCCAACTTGGCGTTATTTAATCCGTAAAGAATTCCGCTTTTGTCATAAAGCAAAGTTTGGGGTGTATTGATATATTTGGCAATTTCGCCAGAGCTTTGTTTAAAAACTCTTCCGCCAAAACCAATAACTTGAGAGTTCAAATCAAAAATTGGAAAAATAATTCTGCCCCGGAACCTGTCATAAGAATCAGTCTTGTCGTTCTCCTTTTCAATGGATAATCCAGCTTTTACAATCTCCTCCCTATTATATCCCTGGCTGACCAAAAAATCAGATAATCCGTTCCAGGTATCTGGCGAATAGCCAAGCCGCCATTTTTTAATGGAATCTCTCGTAATGCCTCTTTTTAACAAATAATCTTGGACCTCTCTGCCCGCAGCACTGGCTTCCAATTGTTTTTCAAAAAAAGCAGTTGCCAATTCGCAAATCTCATAAAGCCGTTGACGCTCCGTGCGAAGTTGCACATTTTCTCTTTTCAATTCAACGCCGGCTTTGTTGGCTAAAATTCTCAGGGCATCACCGAATTCAATTCCCTCAATTGCCATTACAAAATCAAACATTGAAAAACCTTTGCCACAGCCAAAACAATGCCAAATTTGCCGTGCTGGATTTACAAAAAAAGATGGTTTTTTTTCTGAATGAAAAGGACAGACTCCCCGGTAGTTAATGCCGGTTTTGGTCAATTTCATATAGCTGCCAATAACGTCCAAGATATTGAGTCTGTTTTTTACTTCTTCAATTTGAGAATCAGCCATGATTCTATAAACTAGAATCTAGAAAATAGAATCTAGAATAATTATCGTCAATATAGCATAAATCACTGCAAAATCAAACCAAAAACCAGCTAAAATAAAAACCGATTTTCACATCTTTATGTCTTTCCTTTTATTGTTTCGGCTAATTTTTTGAGTTCTTCAGAATCTGCTTTTGGCGGATGCGTGGTGATTGTTTCACTCATCGATACTCCATCGTTTTTATATCGAGGAATAATGTGTAAATGAAAATGAAAAATAGCTTGTCCTGCTTCTCTTCCATTGGACTGTGAAATACGAATGCCATCTGCGCGTAGGACGTTTTTAATTTTTTTTGAAATGTGTTTGGTTACAACAGTGACTTTTTTTAATGTCTCTTCATCAATATCAAAAATGTTTTCTGAATGCTGTTTTGGGATAACAAGACAGTGACCCTTGGTAAAAGGATTTATATCCAAAAAAGCCAATGTATCTTCATCTTCGTATACTTTTGCTGAATCAATTTGGCCGTTGACTATTTTGCAAAAAACACAATGTTCCATGTTGTAAACGTTACAACAAACTAACTCATCGTATACGATAAGTTAGAGTAACCAATATTGTTAATTCTGTTTGGCCTGGTTCAATTTGCGGAGCTACGAATTTTTCAAGGGCCACACCACTAAAACCGCCTCCATAAGGTATGGGTCCTGGGCCGTAGCCTTCTGAAATATTAACCAATCTCTCTATTCTTAGGCCTGCTTGATTAGCCAGTGTTATGGCTTTTTGTTTTGCCTCTAAAATTGCTTTCATCCTGGCTTCTGCCCTAACTTTTTCCATATCATCAACTGTAAACTGCAAATCGCCTGCTGTGTTGGCTCCCAAAGAAGTTGCCTTGTCTAAAATACTGGAAATTTTGTCAAAATTTCTTATTTTAACTCTTACCTGCTGGTCTAATGAATAACCTCTAAAAACCCTACCCTTCTCTCTATAATCATAAATGGGATTTAGGTTATAAAGAGTTGTCTGTATGTCTTTTTCGTCAACGCCTAAATTTTTTATTGATTGTATTACCTGATTCATAACCTTATTGTTTCTATCAACCACATCCTGGCTTTTTAAACCTTGGGTATTAAGACCCAAACTAACTAAGGCAATATCTGGTTTAGCAAAAGCCTTTCCTTCTCTGCTTACTGTTATTTCTCTTGGAAAATTTTGGGGTAGGTTTTTAAACTGGTGCCACAACTGACCTAATAAGAAAACGGCAATTATCACAATTAAAGCCACAATCAATTTAAAAAATCTGTTTGAAAGATCTATGGTTTTTGTTTCCTCCATGTTTTTTTATTTAATAATATATAGATAATATCACAAACTAAAATTTAAAACAAAACCAGTTTCGTTTTAAACTTTAGTTTAGATAAAAATTTTGATGCATCTACAAGGTAAAGTTTTCATTACCATATCATGCACCATACCATACTTTTTGCAATTGCAAAAAGTATGGTATGGTTAAAGATAGTTTACTAAATAGATTATTAAAAAAAGAAGATAACAGGCGAGTATTCAAGTTTTGCTCCCAAAACTTTGTTTTCAGGTAAAAATCTGCGCTTTTCTCCGGTTCTGAAGCCACAGGTATAAATTTAAATATAATAGGTAAAATAGAAATTTAAAACTCGTTTTACAAAACGAGTTTTATAATTTGTAATTTTCTGTTTTCTGTTACATCCACATAAAAATAACAAGGGACATGGCCAAAACCGCCACAAAGTGGTAAGCGACATTGAAAAGATAAAGATTCCACGACCTGTTTTCCCAAAGCACTGACCCCAAGGTAACAGTGGCTAAAAAGCCAAACCAGACCCAAAAAGCCAGTTTAAAGGCGCCATATAAACCGCTGTACATCCAGACGCTGGCAAAAATTGCCACAGTATAAGCCATGACAAGATTTGAAATGAATCCCAAAATCATGGCTGTCATTGGCTTCATTTTCATTGCATTAATGCTTTCTTTAGTATAGCCCATCATTGCCATCCACTGTTTGCCAAAGACCGGACCGTACCACAACCAGCCAATGGCAAAGGCTAAGACCGCCGCCACCAACACTGCCAGATAGTTTACGTCGTAATAAAACATATTTTTGTGCAGTAAAATTCTCTAAAAGAGAAAATTAGCTGTATGTTAATAATATTGTTTAATTGTAATACAAAAAAAGAAGCTTTTGCAAATTTTTTTCCATTTTTCTCCACAAGAAAGTTGTTGGAAAGTTATTGCAAGGTCCGACCTTGCAATAACTTTTTTGTGTGTGGCTGAAATACAGCAAAAAAACGCCTACAAAGGCGGTTTTTTGCTTTAAATTTCAATGGCTCACTCGAGTGAGCCATTGAAATTTTTAACTTCTAAATTCTAAGGTTGGACAGCATTATAAGCATTAACTATTCCCCACCCATAAAGATTATCAAACCCGGCTGCTCCCAAATCCACTGCTCTGTCTTGCATTTTCTTTTGCACTTCGTCTGGATCCCATTTTCCATTTAAATTGGCATCATAAGTTCCAACTGGCGTGTTTAAAACTAGAGCAGCAACTCCTGCAACATGAGGGGCTGACATGGAGGTTTCGGAAATAATGGCGTAACTTGAATCTTTGTAGGTTGACAAAATGTCAACTCCCGGGGCCGCCAAATCAATTTCCGGCCCTCGGTTGGAAAAGCTGGCAATGTTATTTGAGCTGTCTGTGGCTGAAACCGCAATTGCCTCAGAATAGACTGCGGGAAAAGTAACTGGTCCGCTGGCGTTTCCGGCTGCTGCCACCACCACAACTCCGGCGTTTTTGGCAGCTGTGACAGCATCGTGGAATGACTGCACGTCAGAGCTTGTTGTCAAACTCATATTAATAACCTGCATTCCGTTGTTGATTGACCACTCAATACCTTCTATAACATCAGATAAAAATCCTGAGCCGTAACGATTTAAGACCTTGACTCCATAAAGGTCGGCTTGATGAGCCACCCCCACTACTCCAATAGAATTGTTTACTGCTGCTACAATGCCAGAGACATGGTTGCCATGACCGTTGTCATCACTAAAGCTTTTTGATGGGCTGATTGTATTTACTCCCCCTTTTACATTGTTTTTCAAATCAGGGTGGTTTTTGGAAGTTCCCGTGTCAATAATTGAAACTTTAATTGGGTTTGCCGTGTTTCCCAAGGGCCATACTAATTCAGCATCAACTTGATTAACTCCCCAGGGCAACACTTGGCCGGCTGCCTCCACTATTACGTCGTCGTCAATCCTTAACACTGCCGGGTTAGAGCTTAATTTTTCCAAAACCGTTTTAGAGGGTACATTTATCACTGCGGCTTTCACCAAATCAAGATTTTTTATTTTTCTGGCTCCAACTACATCAATCACCGCCTCTTTCTCTGAATTGCTCAAACCTTCTTTAAAAACCACTATTTTTCTGTTGCTGTCTAAGTCTTTGGCTTTGACAGAAGAGAAATCAAGGTTTACAGCAAAAAGCAATAGACTAATTATTGTAATAATATTGATTGAATTGAATATAATTTTTTTGTTCATAATTATAATTAATATAGTTAATTAATATTATTAATATATCTGTCTAATAGTAGAACTAAACAAAAGCCTGTGTCAAGCCCAAGAAATAGGGGGGTCCGACCCCGCAATCTTATTGCGGGGTCGGACCTTGCAATCTTATTGCGGGGTCAGACCTTGCAATGACTTTTTTGCTTTAAAATTTCTATCGCTGCAAAAGTATCCTGCCGTTATTTTTGCCATTGCCACAATCTATTGCGATTGTATGGGGCAGTTTGGCTGAAGTTGTCAAAGTTATTATTCTAAAACCATAGGCCTTTAAACTATATTGCTGCCCGTCTAAATAAACCTGCCTTGGTTTACTAGCCCTATTATCTAACATTATTTTAGTGCCTTTTTTAAAAGTAACATAGCTGGGATTAACCAAACAATTCTCATCAAACTGTATTCTTCTGTCTACATACAATTTTAAAGCATCGCTGTAAGAAAGAGTCTGAGTAGGTACGGTTGTAGGAGTTGAGCTGGATTTATTATTTTTATAATCCGAACTTTGCTCTTCTTCTAAAGTGGGTGAAACAGATTTTTCGGGAACTAAGTACAACGCCAGCAATAAGGCCAACACTATTCCAGCTACTATTATATAGGTTTTAGCAAATTTTTTGTCTTTAAATTTATTAACAATATATTCAATATATTTTTCCATAAGTTTAACAATGTTAATTGTATGTCTTAATTATACCATAAATAACTGTAAATAACTGTGTCAACAAAAAATATTCCACACAAAAAACCGGCTATTGTAGCCGGTTTTTTGTGTTGTAAATCTAAATTTTAACAGTTTTTATAAAGGCTTATTACCCCCAACGTCCCATCCACCTTTTACGGATTCTCCTTTTTTGGGCTTATACTCAAATTCAATCTTACCAAAGTTTAAACTGATTTGATCTGTGGGTACAGCACTGCTACTTCCACCGATTAGGTACGAACTAATTAGTATATCGCTTAGTTTAATTGTCAGATACGCTTGGTCTTTGTCTGTCTTTTTGGTAGTAAGAACTGCTTGCTTAATGTGTTCCCCTTTTGCAGCAGCCAACATCAGCTTTGGCGAAGCCTTGCTAGTTTGCATCACAAAATGGAAATCTTGGAAGTTAGCTTTACCTCCTCCAGTTCCACCCGGGGACTGAACACCAGGCTGAGTTTGACCCCAACTCCATGACTCCACCATAATTTCACCCATATGCCCTGGTTCAGTCACTTCCCCTTCTATACCCTCTATCTTTAGAAAGTAATCCACTGCCGCTGCGCTGACTGTAGGTACTGATGCATTTTCAAACTTTTGATATAAATTAACGCCTGCAAACAAGCCGACAAAAAGAACTGCAATTAATATAATTAAACTTTTTTTCATTATATTATATATTTTTAATACTATATTCGACCTTTAGTTTTGTTATAACAAAACCAATTCTCATGTAAATATGGCGGAAGGGGTGGGATTTGAACCCACGAGCCCCTTGCGAGGCACGGCTTTCCAAGCCGTTCCGATAGGCCACTCCGGCACCCTTCCACTAAGCCAACATTTTGGATTCGCCATGTCATCCGACATGGCGCCCTATCGAATGATAGGGCGAACCCACGAGCCCCTTGCGAGGCACGGCTTTCCAAGCCGTTGCAATAGCCACTATGCGACTCCTCCATCAAAAATTTTAATTTCAATAGACAAAAAATCCGTAATAAATAAGATACAGCCCGACAAAAAAGAATAGTAATTCGGCCAGTAAAAACAACCTGTTGTCGTGCTTTTGGCTGATAAGTTTTATAACCGCCTTGGGATAAAAAATTCTAAAAATCCCCTTAAACAAAGTTATCCAACCAATGATTGTTATAATAAGTCGCCAGTCCAAAACCCAAAGGTTATGGCTTACTACAATCAATATTCCCGAAATCAGTGTAAAAAAGCCTGAAACATATATTAACAACGGATTCTTTACAGCTTCCTTTTCTATTAAAGTGAATTCCTTATACCTTAAAATTATAGCCAAGGTGCTTATAGATAGAAAAAGACCAATAACTTTTGCCAGAAAAATTGATATTGAAATATCCATAAAAAACTATTTTAAATAATTTACTACTAGCTGGGTATAATATTTTATTATACTTTTATCAATTTTAATGAATTACTAATATCCAAAATAGCACGGCAACCACCATTCTGTAAACTCCAAAGGAAATGAAGGTGTGGTTTTTAATAAAGTGCAAAAGCCACTTTATGCTTATCATCGCAACAATAAAAGAAACTACAAATCCCAATGCCAGCAAGTGAAATTGGCTAAAGGAAAAACTACTGGCGCTTTTGTATAAATCGTAAACTGTGGCGGCTGCCATTGTGGGAACAGCCAGCAAAAAAGAAAACTCAACAATTGTTTTTCGGTCGATGCCCATTAGCAATCCTCCGATAATTGTCGCACCGGCTCTGGAAACCCCCGGGATAATTGCCAAAGATTGCCAGATTCCAGTAAAAAAGGACTTTTTATAACTCAACTCTTTTTCATCTGTTATCTTGCGGCTCCTATGCCATAATTCAAATAAAATCAATGCCACGCCACCCAGTAACAGGGCCCACAACACTAAAGCAGCATCAGAGAGCAAATAGTTTTTTAAAATACTATACAACGAAAATCCAACTACTGCCGTTGGTAGAAAGGCTACCAATACTTTTTTCCAAAGGTCTTTATTTGAAAAAACTTTTTTCCGGTAAAGAACTGCCACGGCCAAAATTGCCCCGAACTGGATGGCGATTTCAAAACTTTTGGTAAAGTCAGCATCAGAAATGCCAAATAATTTACTGGTTAGGATTAAATGTCCGGTTGAGGAAATGGGCAAAAATTCCGTAACCCCCTCAACAATTCCCAAAATTATGGCTTGTAATATAGTCATGAATAAATAGAATGGCCGCCAATCGAATAAAATTTAATCACGTTACAATCTTCAAAACCAAAAACAATTCTATATTGAAAATCTATAGAGAAAGCCCAACATTTATTAAGTTTCCTTTGTAGTTTGTGAGTTTTGAGTCGTGGGTCGAAAGGATTTTTCCGAAAAATTTTTTCTTGTTTTTCTGCCTTTTCTTTTACTTCTTTGGGAAGTTTTTCATACTTAAGCAAAAATCGTGAAGAATAAAATATCTCCATTTCATCTTAAATCTTTGAGAGACCGTAAAAGCTTACCTTTGCCGGCTTTAAATTCTGCCTCACTTTTTTGAACGTCTATCCAGATTTCTTCTTCTTCAATCTTTTCGCGAATGAGATCTCTTAAAAACTCGCTTTTCGTGGAGTATCTCCCCTTTTTTACCAAAGAATCTACTTTTTTGCTAAGTTCTTTGGATAACGAAATGTTAAGTATATCTCTCATGTTTCATATATGTAATAAATTGTATTACAGTTTAATTATATATTTTAAAAAATTGATGTCAATAGTAATCAAACCTTTATTCTAAGTAAGGCTTTTACTTTTTCTGATTAACTTTAAAACTTTTTTAAAAAAACAAAGTTTATGACCTGTCAAACCGGCAGTAAAAAATCCACGATCGTGGATTTTTTACTGCCGGTTATATTTCCATGCCGCGCAAGGCTTTCACTCTTTCCTGAACTGGAGGATGGGTTTGAAATAATTTTATAAACCAGCTTTTGTCCTGCTCACCTTTTAAGGGGTCGGCCAGAAAAAGATGGGCTATGGCAGTGTTTATTCTTTGCATTGGAGTTGGGTCTAAAGCGATTTTTTCTAGGGCTTTAGCCAAACCTTCTGGGTAGCGGGTTAATAAAGCGCCGGAGGCATCGGCTAAAAATTCTCTTTTTCTGGAAATTGCCAATTGAATTAAAATGGCAGCCAAGGGAGCCAAAAGGGCTGCAATAATCCCGGCAAACAACAACATTAAATTATCTTCCTTACCTTGCCTGCGACGGCCCATGCCTCCCAAAAAACTGGCTCTAAAAAACAAGTCAGAAAGCAATGCCACTACCCCAATCAATATTACCACCACCGTACTCAAAAGCATGTCTTTATTTCCTATATGTGACAACTCGTGCGCCAAAACTCCCTCTAATTCAGTTTTATTCAACCTGTCTAACAAGCCTTTAGTTACTGCAATCACGGCGTGATTTTTATCCCTGCCGGTGGCAAAAGCATTGGGCTGCATTTCTTTGATAATATAAATTTTGGGGGCAGGCAGCCCGGCGGTAATGGCTAAATTTTCCACCAATCGGTATAATTCGGGATTATCACCTTTTTTAATTGGAGTAGCCCTGGTCATTGACAAAACAATCTTATCTGAATACCAGTAACTGGTAATACTCATTGCAATGCTCAAAAAAACGGCAAAAAACAAAATGGCGCTGCTATCCAATAAATAACTGAAAAGCCAGCCGACTGCTATTATAAAAACCAAAAAAAAGGTTATCAAAAACCAGGTCTTTCTTGTATTGGAATCTGCATGAGTATAAATTGACGCCATATGCTAAAATACCAAATTCAAAGCACTAAATCCTAAATAAATCCAAAACACCAAATTCAAAATTATAAACTTGAGGTGCTTTGAATTTTGAGATTTGAATTTTGATATTATTTGGGATTTGTAATTTTGAATTTAGAATTTGACAGCGACCGGTTCCCGTTCGTTGTCTGCTGTCTCAAATAATTCCACCTGCCCAAATCCAAAAGATTTGGCAATAACATTATCCGGGAAACTCTCGATTTTAATGTTCAAATCCATGACATTGCTGTTGTAAAATCTGCGGGCGGCTTGAATTTTGTCTTCGGTATCGGTCAGTTCCCTTTGCAACTCTAAAAAATTAGTTGAAGCTTTTAAGTCCGGGTAGTCTTCTGTCACGGCAAACAAGCTTTTTAAAGTTCCTGAAAGAAAATTCTCAGCTTCTGCCTTTTTGTGGATTCCCTGAGCCCCCATGGCCGCCACCCTTGCCCGTGTCACCTTTTCAAACAATTCTTTTTCGTGTTTTGCATAACCTTTGACCGTTTCAACTAAATTGGGAATTAAATCATACCTTCTTTTTAATTGAACATCAATGT
>CAYIDV010000012.1:2171-16478 GCA_964362315.1 uncultured Candidatus Saccharibacteria bacterium | reverse complement strand
ACCTCAAGAATGGCAATGTCATGGGACATGCAGCCATCATCGAGCATGTCCGCCAGAGTGAAGGTGGTGTCGAAGTCCAGATCTACGGTTCCCACAAACGCACGAACGGAATCGCGACGGCGGATTTCTGGCTTCCTCTCACTGGCGCGGATAGGGAGGTTTTCTTGGTCAGGATGGGCAAATAACTCACCAAGAAAGCTCTGCCCTGCACTTGCAACTTCGGTTGCGGCTGCAGGGCTTTTTTCTTTTTCAAAATTCAAAGAACTGGAATTTTCCGACAAGCAGTAAATTTTACAATCAACCGGGAAATTGAAAAATTTACTGAATTGAGTTATGCTTAACTCAATTAAAAACTGAAAATTACTAACGTTTACGGATTCGCCGCAATTTTTTGCCCCCCGTTCACTCCGAGCCGCGCTCCGCGCGGCGAGGAAATTCGGTTCGAGCTATCTTTAGAATACACCGCCAACAACATTTTTTATCGAAAGACCGCCTTAATCGAGGCGGTTTTGCGATCGAGCTACTTTAGATTAAATTAATATGGAGAATAAACAAGAAAACGAAATAGAAAATTCAAAATCTGCGATTAAAGTTTCTTCAGAAGGTAAACGTTTTGAAGTTTCGGGATCAGAAAAGTTTACAGAAAGAATGTTCGATCGATTGAAAGAAATTTTATCTTTGCCTAAAAACACAGAAAAAAGTAATATTGGTAAATATGGACCAGAGTTTTTTACTAACAAAATTTACACAAAGTTATTTACTCCTATAAGAGTGCCAATTTTTTTGTTTTTTTTATTCTTTTGTTTAGTTGATCTTTTTTGGATTAAATTTAATATAACTTTATTGTTACCTTATTGGAGCCAGGAAATTTTCAACTCATTAACAACTAAAATGATTTATTTATTGCTTTCTCTGGGAGCTCTTGCTTCAGTGTTTTTAACAATTAGTATTGATATTATAAGAAAGAAAAGCAATCACAGGGAAGCAACCGCCATTTTTTCGAACTTAGTTAAATACATCACTTATCCATTTTTCATAGTGATAATTATTGAGGTTATTCTATTTTTAAGAGACGCTGGATTATATAAAAATATATTATTCTCAGTTTTTCTATTTTTTGTATATCTAACAATAAGTTCTTTCTATACAACTATTAGAATGGCTCAAATACTAGTCGACGAAGCCTTTGGACTTGATTCTGGTAATGTTTGAAGTGTGATACAATGAATTAATTATGAATATTCAGACAGTAGAAAAAATAAATTTATTTAGTCAGAAAAATAAGATAAAATTCGACGTTATTCTCGGAGATTGTTTAAATGTACTTAAAAAAATAAATAGTAATTCTATTGATTTGATAGTTACTTCGCCGCCCTATGCAGATCAAAGAAAAGCTACTTACGGAGGCATCCATCCAGATAAATATGTTGAATGGTTTTTACCAATCACAAAGGAATTATTAAGAGTAATTAAACCAACAGGAACATTTATTCTTAACATTAAAGAAAAAACCCATAATGGAGAAAGGCATACATATGTCATGGAATTAATAATGAGCATGAGAAAACAAGGGTGGCTTTGGACAGAAGAGTTTATATGGCATAAGAAAAATTGTTTTCCCGGAAAATGGCCAAATCGTTTTAGAGATGCCTGGGAGAGACTCCTACAATTTAATAAGCAGAAAAAGTTTAATATGTACCAAGATGCAGTGATGGTGCCAATGGGTGATTGGGCAAAAATCCGCTTGAAGAACTTAAGCAATACTGATATGAGACGAGATAATTCAAAAGTAGGCAGTGGGTTCGGTAAAAATGTTTCAAAATGGGTTGGAAGGAAGTTAGCTTATCCAAACAATGTTTTATCAATGGCGACAGAAACATCTAACAAAAAACATAGTGCTGTTTTTCCAAAGGAATTACCCTCATGGTTTATTAAACTTTTTACGAAAGAAAGAGATATGGTTTTAGATCCTTTTCTTGGTTCTGGCACTACTTCTGTTGCCGCAATTTCTCTTGATAGAAATTCTATCGGCATTGAAGTAAAGGAAGAATACTATAATCTTGCGGTAAAAAATATCAATGAAGAAATAAGTAGGACTAAATGAAAAAATTAAATTACAACAAGCTTAATAAATTTATAGTTTCAGATATTATTCAACCTTTTTATAAGATTAGGTTAGATAGATTGCAACTTGCCAAATTATCTAATATAGCAAAAAGAAAAAATCCATATCTTTTTAAAGCTAAAAATATAGAAACTGCGGGTGATTTGGCAAAAGGATTGTTAGATGCATTTTTATCTTCTCAAGAAGAAACTATTTTTGGAGATCTAATGGAAAATTTAGCAATTCGTGTATGCCACGAAGTATTTAGTGGCGAGAAAGCTGAAGAAGGAAAATACCCAAGTGTAGATTTAATTTTTGAAAGAGAAAATAAAATTTATATTGTTGGTATTAAATCTGGCCCAAACTGGGGGAATAGTGATCAAATCAATATTATGAGAAGAAACTTTAAGAAAGCAAAATCTCTATTAAAAACTATTCTCAAACAAAAACATATAATTGCTGTTAATGGTTGCATGTACGGGAAAGATAATGTGCCTCATAAAGTAAATAAGAATCCCGGACTTAGTTACTATAAAATTTGCGGTCAATCATTTTGGGAATTAATTTCTGGAGATGAACAACTTTATAAGAAGATTATTCAGCCACTTGATAAAGAAGCTAAAAAACGAGATATAGTTTTTAAGAAATTGTATGTAAAGAAGATTAATGAAATGACTAAAGATATTGTTAATCTTTTTTACACAAAAGACAATCTAGATTGGGATAAAATTATTGAATATGTTTCCAAGAAATAACTGTAACCGAGATACCTAGTTCTAGAACTTAAGAAAAAGCTTAATTTTGTTCCTGAATTCTTAGTTCTAGTCCTAGTCCTAGTCACCCCGCTCTATTGTGCAGGAAAATATTAAAAATCCTTCAACATTGAGCCCAGAACGAAGTGCCATAGGTTTTTAACAAGTAGCTCTAAAGAGCTGATAGCACAAGGAACCTATACAATCAAGTATATATAAGGTATAATGGATTATATAAAAAAAGGTCGTAAAACTTTTAAAACCTTTAAAACTTTTTAATTTATGGATGAAGCACAAAAAACAAAATTAATGGCAGATTGCAGTTGCGGTTCAGGAAAAATGTATGGGGCATGCTGTGGCATTATGGAAAAATGTTTTTGTGGATCTGAAAAGCCAGCAGGACAATGCTGCATGGTTAATCCAGAAGGGCACGGGGTAACTGAAGAACAAAAAGACAAAATGTAAATATTTTATCTCAATTAAAAACACTGATGAGAATCAGTGTTTTTAAATTTTTGTTTGACAAGATTTCTTAAAAAGTTGTAATATAAAAGCATATGGCAGGGAAAGATGTAAAAAAAGTAATTGTTGTACTAATGGTTGTTTCTGTTATTTTTGTACCAACAACGGCGCTTTTTTTTACATCATATAGTATGGGGGTAGGTAATGGCATTATGGAAAATTGTTTGTTTAACATTACTCTTAATTTTTGCCCAATGAGCTTGTTTGAACATCTCAGTATATGGCAAAATATTTTTGCAGCTAACTTGCCCAAGGTAATGATAATTTCTTTACTCTTTTTATTAACATCTTTGGGTTTAACCTTTTCCTTTTTTGTCTTAAAACAGGTGCTTTTAAAATACTTTTGGCCAGGAACCCAGCTAAAATTATATCTAAAACAAAAACCAGATATTTTCCTCTTCGATTATTTAAAAGAAGTGTTTTCTCAAGGCATTTTAAAACCCAAAATTTACTAATTAGGAATTTTTTAGTCTTGCGAATTACCAATCTAATTTTGGTTATATAGCAAGACTTTTTGATTTCTGTTAAAATTACTATTAATATTATTAAATATTATCTATGTATAAAGAACAAACATACTATGTTAAAGGAATGCATTGTGCTTCCTGTGAGGTATTGATTGAAAAAAAATTACTGGAAATTCCGGGGGTAAAATCTGTTGAAGCATCAACAAACAAAGGCAAAGCAACTGTTGAATACGAGGGCGAAAAACCAAGTATTGAGAAATTAAATGATATTTTCAAAAAAGACAATTATTCATTCTCTAACAACGAATACGAGACAAGAAGAATTAGTCTTAATAAAAATACCAATAACAAGCCATTCAACAAGACATTGGTTGCATTTAATGTGGCAATATTTATTATTGTTGCTTTCTTAATTTTGCAAAAAGTTGGCGTAACAGGTTTTCTAAATGTAACTTCGGCCTCTTCTTTGTTTACCTTTTTTGGGTTTGGTCTGTTGGCAGGGCTTTCAACTTGCGCCGCCTTGGTGGGAGGCATTGTCTTGTCTATGTCAAAGCAATGGCAGGATATTTATGCAATTGAGCAAAGCTCTTTAAAAAAACTTCAGCCACACTTACTGTTTAACGCGGGAAGAGTTTTATCTTATGGATTCTTTGGCGGATTGCTGGGTTTGGTAGGAAGCAGACTGCAGCTTTCCTTGGGTGCCATTTCGTTTCTTATTATTTCAATCTCTTTATTGATGATTTTGTTGGCTTTGCAGATGCTGGGAGTAAGAGCATTACGCAAGCTGCAGTTCTCAATACCCAAATTCATTACAAGGAACATAGCTAACGAGAAAAACTTTAATGGCAAGTACATGCCCCTTGTAATGGGGGCCGCAACCTTTTTTCTTCCCTGTGGATTTACAATTGTAGCCCAAAGTTTGGCATTATTATCTGGTAGTTACATTCAGGGGGCTTTTATTATGGGATTATTTGCCTTAGGGACTGTTCCGGTACTTTTGCTAATTGGGTTTTCAAGTGTTAAACTTTTTGCCAAGCCCCATTTATCAGATACCTTTTCAAAGGTTACCGGATTTCTGTTAATATTCTTTGCCTTGTTTAATATCGGCACTCAAATGAACGTATTAGGTGTTGGCATTGGCGATCTGTTTTATAACAAAACAGATGAAGTTACTTTGTCCAACGAAGATGGTTTGGCCCCACTAGTCAAAGGCAAACAAGTTATTAAAATGACAGTTAGCGGATTAGAATACGAGCCTAATTACTTTAAAGTGAAAGCTGGAATTCCGGTAAGATGGGAAATTGCCTCTTCTGGTGAACCCGGTTGCGCCGCTGGCGCAGTAGTTGCCAACAGCTTCTTTAAAAAACCTATTTACTTGGACCCCAGTAAGGGCCAAGTTACAGTTGCTGAATTTACACCAAAAAATACGGGCAAATACAAGTTTACCTGCACTATGGGAATGGTAAGGGGAATTATAGAAGTAGTAAACTAAAATAAACCCGTTGCGTAATAATAATTTTCGTAACGAAAATTGAAGATTTCTGGTCAAGACGCGAGGCGTAATTTCGCTTTAGCGAAATTCGCCCTGTCTCCGAAAATTTGATAGAATGGAGAGGTTTACACGGCGTGTAAGCCGACGAATTATAGTAAATTTGCAGCCGAAATATTCAATGTGCAGTAGAATTATTATTACGCAACGGGTTTAGTATATGACTTTAGATAAAATTATAGTAACCATATTAGGCGTATTAGGTATTGCTTTTACCTACTGGTTTTTCTTAATGAAAAAGTCAAAAGAAACAACTGTAGTTGATTATGTGGATATTATTGTTAAAGGAGGTTATTCTCCTGAGGTAATATCAATTCCCAAAGACAAAACTACAAGAATAAACTTTATACGCAAAGATCCCAACAGCTGTTTAGAAGAGGTCGTATTGGGTGATTTTAAAATCCGCAAGTATCTTCCGCTTAACCAAAAAGTCACCATTAAACTGACTCCGCAGCGAAGTGGCGAATTCAAATATTCCTGCGGCATGAATATGTATCACGGAAAAATAATTGTTAAATAGAATGATAAACCCACACACTAATTTTGCAAAGTATTTGTATGGTGACGCACTCGCTACACTCGGGGCTATTCGCCCCCTGCGTCACAAGAGCTTTAAAAATAAATAAGATATACCAATGTATAGTAAAATAAACAATAGCAAAATTAGTGAGGGGTTATTTAGCTTTTATATATATTAATTTTTAAAATGATACTAAATAAAACATTTTCAGTAAAAGGCATGCATTGTGCCTCGTGCGTAACACTTATTGAGCACTCTCTTAAAAAAGTAGATGGCATAAAAAACGCTACCGTGAATTTAGCGACCGAAAAAGCGACAGTCGTCTATGACCCAGAAAAAGTGACAGACGAGCACTTGTCGTCTGCCGTAGCCAATGTCGGTTACCAAGCAATGATTAAAGAGGAACTTAAATCGGAGGACGAAGAACAGAAAGAAAAACAGAAAGAATTAAAAGAACTAAAAACAAAAGTAGCCATAAGTTTAATTTTAGGGGTGTTGATTCTCTGGGGTAGCTTTCCTGTCCTCATGGATACTGCGCCAATAATTTTGCGGAATTTTTGGACTCAATTGCTTTTAGCAATTCCAGTACAATTCTGGGCTGGCTGGGGTTTTTATAGAGCTACTTGGTCAGCTCTTAAGCATCGCACCGCTAATATGGATACATTAGTGGCAATCGGCACTAGTGTGGCTTTTGGATACTCTGCTTTTATTACCATTTTGCCGCAGGTTGTTAAAAACATTGGTATTGAGCCGTTTCCCTATTTTGATGTAGCCACTATTATCATTGGCTTGATTCTGCTTGGTCGTTATTTTGAAGCCAAAGCCAAAGCAGGGACTTCAGAAGCTATTAAAAAATTGATTGGATTGCAAGCCAAAACCGCAAGAGTTGTGGTTGATGGCAAGGAAGTAGACATTTCAATTGACCAGGTAAAAATCGGTGATATTATTCGTGTCCGTCCGGGAGAAAAAATTCCTGTGGATGGAGTCATTGACCAGGGGGAGTCCAGTGTTGATGAGTCAATGGTAACAGGCGAGAGCATTCCAATAGACAAAGCTAAAGGAGATTTAGTAATCGGTGCCACCATAAATAAAACTGGCACTTTTACTTTTAAAGCTGCCAATGTGGGGCAAGAAACCATGCTTGCCCAGATTATTAAACTGGTACAAGAGGCCCAAGGGAGCAAAGCTCCTATCCAGCGATTAGCGGATCTTGTGTCATCGTATTTTGTGCCCATCGTACTGATGTTAGCGATTGCTACATTTGTTGTCTGGTATAATTTTGGACCCGCTCCAGCCTTAACTTTTGCTCTTCTCAATACTGTTGCAGTGCTTATTATAGCTTGTCCCTGTGCGATGGGTCTGGCGACTCCCACGGCAATAATGGTGGGAACTGGCAAAGGAGCCGAGAAAGGAATCTTAATCAAAGACGCTGAAAGTCTGGAAACCGCACATAAAATCAACACTATTATTTTTGACAAGACAGGTACCCTTACAAAGGGAAAACCGGAGATTACCGATATTATTCCTGTTAATTTGATGAGTAAAGAAGAATTACTGAAATTGGCCGGATCAGTTGAAAAAGGTTCAGAGCATTCATTGGCAGAAGCGATCGTAAAAGACACTGAAAACAAAGGCCTTATTTTGGCGAAAGTAGATAAGTTCCAAGCCTTTCCAGGGTATGGTGTAGAAGGTATTATCAATGGTAAAAGGATCGTTTTTGGCAATAAGCGATTGATGGATAAAGAAAAAATCAACGTAAGTAATATTACAGATGAAATTAGCAAAATAGAGAATAACGGTAAGACTGTCATGATGCTTGGTGTAGATGGGAAATTAGCCGGGCTTATTGCTGTTGCAGACATTGTTAAAGAAAGCGCCGAGGCAGGGCTGGCCGCTTTACAAAAACTGGGTATTGAAGTTGTAATGATTACAGGAGATAACCAGAGAACCGCAAACGCCATAGGCAACAGTCTCGGGATTAAAAGAATCCTGGCTGAAGTGTTGCCAGACCAAAAAGAGACCGAAGTTCGTAAAATTCAAGCAGAGGGCAAGGTTGTGGCAATGGTTGGCGATGGTATTAACGACGCCCCGGCATTAGCTGCCGCAGATGTTGGTATTGCTATTGGTAGTGGAACTGATGTAGCCATTGAGGCAGCAGATATCACTTTAGTAAATAAAGACCTAAAATCAGTTGCGGCGGCAATAGTGCTATCAAAAAAGACAATGAAAACTATCCGCATGAACCTTGTGTGGGCATTCGGTTACAATGTAATTCTTATTCCAGTTGCAATGGGTCTACTTTACCCATTCTTCCATCTTTTACTGAATCCTATTTTTGCTTCAGTAGCTATGGCCATAAGTTCAATATCGGTTGTCTCTAATTCACTTTTACTTAAAAGAAAAAGGTTATAAATATGGGCTACTTACTTTTCTGCTGTTAACGGTTAAAACTTGAAGTTTAAAAGTTTGAAGTTAACAAAACAAACCGTACCATAGTTTTTGCAATTGCAAAAACTATGGTACGGTAGCTTTTATATGGTACGGTAGCTTTTATATGGAAAATATAAATACAAATAGTAAAAAAGACAAACTTATAACTTCTTTTGCCTGCGCCATCAATTGCATGGATGGCAGGGTGCAGGACGCTGTTAAAAATTATATTAAGGATAATTACAAGGTTGATTACGTAGATATGGTTACTGAGCCGGGTCCTAATAAGATTTTGGCTGATAATTTAGATGTGCCAGTAATTGAAAATATTAAAAAAAGAGTTGAAATTTCAGTAAAACATCATGGCTCAAAAGCGATAGCCATAATAGGCCATTTTGGCTGTGCCGGAAATCCCACAGAAAAAGAGGAACAGGTAAAACACTTGAAAGAAGCAAAAAAAACAGTTGAGTCGTTTGGTTTTGGTACGAAAATTGTCTTGTTGTGGGTTCAAGGAGATTTCAAGACAGTTGAGAAGACATTAAGATAAGTACCTATTGACAGTAGCCTTTAAAAGATGTATAATTAAGTTGTAGGGTGAAACAACGTGTTTTGCCCGAAACTGTTCTTGAAAAAGCCTCACAACGAGGCAAAGGAGACTGGCGATGGCGCGTCAAATCATCGGCGACGCATCGGAATGGTCTGGTGCGTTAAAGGATCTGTTCAGGCAGATCGATGATGGCAGTATCACATTGGCACAACTCCAGGCGTTTGTGCAACACTGCAACCCCTTTGGAGGTGATGAGGCACCAGAGGTTGTGCCAACACAACCACTTACCTGGTCCCAAGCTACCGCCAAGGCCTATGGCTTGATGGGTTTGGGCGAAGAATATGCTCAATTCAACGAGAACTTTCTCGTTGAGGGAACCGGAGACGACTGGGAGTTAATCATACTTCCGGGCGTCACCCATGCCAATTTGAAATCGGCTATCAAAAAAGCAGGGTCAGATTTCTGGTCGGCCTACGACAACCCCGACAAAAGCATCACGGTCAACGACCGCGATGCCGACCGTGACGGCCAATATGCCATCGCGATTCGGGCCACAGTTGAAGCCGATGAGGAGAACGCCAACAAATCGGCCGATCGACTGAAGGCAGAACACCACAAGGGCATGACGACCCGCGAGAGGCTTTTCGCAGAACTCGTCTATTTTCTGATGACAGACAAACACTTGGACATCAGGAACTATACGCTCTGCTCGGGCTCTCGCGATGATGATGGCAGCGTGCCGCACTTTTACTTCAACTCTGACTACGGCGAGGTTTGCCTGGGCTGCTGGCGGGTGGGCCACTCCCGCGGCAGCCTTCGTTCCCGTTCCGTCCGTGTCCTGCCCGTGAAGTCCCGCCAGAGCGGGACGAAACGGGCATAAGGGTTGCTCGGCGAAACCACGCCCGAAGGCGTGCGTTGAGATGAGCAATTCGGCCCCGAGCAACAACTTGACTCGGGGCTTTTTCTTTGTACAATAAAACTGTGGTTAATCTCCCTAATTAACCACAAAGGACACTGCTTATTTAATCCTATTGGGTAGTAAAGACCCAGAAATCTGCTCTGCGACGGACAGAGATAACTCAGAATACTTTTCAGAAAGTATTCGGTGATATGGAAGGAATTAAATAATAACGGGCTCTCGCGATGATAATGGCAACGTGCCGAACTTTAACTTCAACTCTGACAACGGCAAGGTTTACCTGAACTACTGGAAGGTGGGCAACTCCAACAGCAACCTTCGTTCCCGTTCCGAAGTCTCTGCTAAAAGGAGTTTTTTATAAACTCCTTTTGTGTTAAATGGTATGGAAAATATACATTATAAAAACCAAAAACTGGTAGGGGGGGGGACTTAAAAGAGACAGTTTATTTAACGGGATAGTTTCCTTGGAAAATTTACATTTATCTTGGAAAGAATTTAAAAAAGGGAAAAGCAAGAAAGAAGATGTACGCTTATTTAAAAAAGATTTGCAAAAAAATATTTTTAATCTCCATGACGAATTAACGAACTTGAATTATCGCCACGCAGGTTATTTTTCGTTTTATATTAAAGACCCAAAGTTACGGCACATTCATAAGGCGTGCGTGAAAGACAGGGTTTTACATCATGCGATATTCAGGATTTTGTATCCTATTTTTGATAAAATGTTTATTTTCGATTCCTATTCATGTCGAACTGGAAAGGGAACTCATCGGGCAATTTTCCGGCTACGGGAATTTTTTAGAAAAGCGAGCAAAAATAATAACAAGACTTGTTATGTTTTAAAATGCGATATCAAGAAATTTTTTAACTCCATTGACCAGGATATTTTATTGAATTTGATAGAGAATAAAATTAAGGATGATAATGTAATCTGGCTTATTAAGATAATTATTAAAAGCTTCCCGGCCGGCTTACCATTAGGTAATATTACAAGCCAGTTATTTGCTAATATATACCTCAATGAACTAGATCAATATGTAAAACATGACCTAAAGACAAAATACTACATCCGCTACTGTGATGATTTGATTATTATATCATCTGACAAGAAATTTCTTGGGAAAAGCATTTTAGCTATAAATGATTTTCTAAAAAATAAGTTAAGGCTTCAACTACACCCAAATAAAGTTTTTATCAAAACTCTGGCTTCGGGGATAGATTTTTTAGGGTGGGTTAATTTTTACAACCACCGGATTTTAAGAAAAAGCACCAGAAAAAGAATGTTCAGAAAACTATTAATAAACTCTACGCCAGAAACGCTTAATTCTTATTTTGGTCTTATAAAACATGGCAATACCTACAAAATAAGAAAAGAAATTTTTAAAATCATTAGTTGATTATCCCTCTCTGGCTATAGATATGCCCCAGACTGTTTTTGCTCCGGCTTCCTTAATGATTCTAGCACATTCTTCCATAGTGGCGCCTGTAGTATAAACATCATCAACCAAAAAGATTTTTTTGTCCTTAATTTCCGCCGCTTTTTCAACCAAAAAAGCGTTTTTTAAATTTTCTTCCCTTTCTTTTGCCGAAAGCTCTATTTGGGGCAAAGTTTTTCTTGTTTTTACTAAGTTTTTTGAAATCAGAGAGATTTCTAAAATTTTAGAAAGTTCTTTTGCTAACTCCTCAGCTTGGTTGTAGCCGCGGCTTTTTAATTTTCCTTTATCTAAGGGGACTGCAATTAAAGCGGAATTTTGCCAAATATCTTGGGTATTGTTGCCGGTCAAAACAAAATGTTCTATTAAAAGTCCAGCCAAAACTTCAGCCAAATTTTTTATATAGGGCTCATATTTAAATTGACGGATTAGTTTTCTGGTTAGCGATTTTTCCTTGTAAGGCAGGGCAAAATACAAACCAGAAAGCTTTTTATCTTGGCATCTTGAACATTTGCCCCTGCGATTGCCCACAAATAACCGCAGGGGATTTTTATTACAGAGGCAATAATTATACTCTGAAATTTCCAGGGTTGATTTGCAGTCTTGGCAGAGATAATTGCCCTCTTTATTGCAGCCTAAACAAAAAGAAGGGAGTAATAATTCAAGCAAAAATTGTTTGATGTTTATCCACATGGCAGTTGCTTTCTTTATATTGTATAATTATATTAATAAAACAACAAAAGTTGGAAATTTTTGGTATAGAAATAACTTTTTTATATAATTACTTCGTTCGGTAGACATGAAAATATAATCATATTTTCATGTTTCCACTCTTTTAATTATGAAAAATCTTTTTAAAAAACTTTTTCCAAGGAGGATAGTGGGTATAGATATTGGCACCTGGGCGATTAAGATGGTGGAAATTTCCAGCTGGGGTAAATCCAAGACATTAAAAAATTATAGCCAAGTAAAATCAGAACTTGTTTTAAAAAAACCATTGGGCCAAAAAGGAGAAAATACCACAATCCCCAGTGACTTAGCGGCTCTAGCAATAAGGGAGATGTTAGACGAGGCAAAAATAAAAACCAAAGCCGTAATTTTTTCCGTGCCTGATTTTTCCACTTTTTGCACTACCTTTGAGATTCCGTTAATGCCCGAAAAAGAAGTTCCCGGAGCCATTTTATATAACGCTTCCAGATACCTTACCTTGCCAATTTCAGAAGTTACCTTAGACTGGCGTATCGTATCAGATATAGTTTCTGAAAACGCCTCTGGCATTAAAGTTTTTGTGGTGGCAATACCAAATCAAGCGGTTCAAGAATACAAAACTATAGCCAAAAATGCCGGACTGGAGCTTTACGCTATAGAATCAGAAGTATTTGGTATTACCAGAGCTTTAATTAAAGACGATAAAAAAACGATTTGTTTGGTTGACATAGGCGTCCAAAGCTCAACTTTAAATATTATTGATAGAGGATTGCTGAAGAGGAGTTACAGTTTTAATTTCAACAAAGAACAATTGCCAGAAAATTTGGTTTTTGAGGGGCAAAAATTAGAATCTTTATTTGAGCCGCTTTTTACGGAAATAAAAAATATTTCTAATGAATTTTACCAATCAGAACAAAAAGAAATTGAAGAGCTTTACTTGACCGGGGGCAGAGCTAATTTACCGGGACTCAAAGAGTATTTTACAAAAAGTATTGGAAAGCAAGCTTCTATTCCTAACTGCTTTATGGGATTTTCCTACCCTAAAATCTTAGAAGATACCCTTTTTGATATGAGTCCCAGCTTTTCTGCGGCAACCGGAGTGGCTTTGAACGGTTTAGATATATAAATAAAGTATTTATTGTATAATTAATCCATAAAACATGAAACATAAAGACTAATAAAATTGTTTCATGTTCTAAGTTTCAGGAAGCAATGGTTTTTCACATGCCTCATCTGGCAAAAAATAAAGAGTCTTCGTGGGTTGATGCGGTGTTTTATTGTATTAGTGCTTTGTTATTAGCCTTATTATTTAGCTATGCCATTTTTGGCATCAAAACATATCTTGATACCCAAAAAATTAATGAGTTAGACGGCAAAATAGCGGCTCTTGACTCTTTGCAGCAAAAAGAAAAGGAAAAAAAAGTCTTAGATTATAAGAAGAAAATAGATGATTACTATCTGCTCATTGGCAGTCATAAAATTACTTCAAATATATTTGCTTTCATAGAAAAGAAAACTATGCCAAATGTTTGGTTTTCAAACTTTGACATATCTCTGCCTGCCAATGAGGTTAAACTGTCAGGGGAGTCGGAAAATATGGAAACCTTGAGCCGCCAAATAAAGGCTTTTGAAGAAAGCGGAGATTATATTAATAGTATAACTGTGTTGAATTCAGAGGTACAACCCTCCAGAAAAGTAAAATTTACCTTAAGCTTTCATTTAAACCAAAAAGCTTTTAATTACACGGTCAACTCCTTTTCTTATTTAGAAAGTCAAGTTAAGAGCCAAAAGAGTAATCCTTAATTCATTAAATTAAATTGAAAATGGAAATAAATAAACCGGTTATAACAATAATTCTCTTTATCATTAATTTGGTTTTAATTTTTCTTTTTGTGGGGCCTGAATACCGAGAATTATTAGACTCAAGAGTAATTTTAGCCCAAAAACAAGCAGAATATATTAGTCGTTCTGATTACCAAAAGAAAATAGCAGAAATTTTAGGAGATATAGAGGCAAGACAGAACATTCTTAAAAAAGTAGATAGTGCTTTGCCATCTGATTTTTATTTTGGCAATACAGTATATTTTCTGCAGGCAAAAGCAGTAGAAAGCGGATTGGATGTTAAATCAATCACATTCTCAGAGACAACACAAATAAAATACCAACCGATTTTAGAAGGCAGAGCTGACCAAGAGATAAAAGGTATTAATTTTATCTTGAATTTATCGGGAAAATATCAGGGGTTAAAAAATTTCCTTTTTTCTTTAGAAAAATCAGCTCGTTTGTTTGAAATAGACAATATTTCTTTTGCGTCGTCGGGAAGAGGAAATTTGCAAAATCAGTCAGAAGAATACAA